>NZ_JAMZGH010000006.1:0-195349 GCF_024158805.1 Chromobacterium sp. S0633
GCGCCCGCGCCGCCCGCTCCAGCGCGTCCGGTTCCGGCGGCGGCGCGGCGATGCGCCACAGCCGCGGCCGGAACCAGTCGGCCGGATAGTCCCAGGCCATGGTCTGCACGTCCTGCGGCAGCGCCAGCGTGGCCGGCCCGCATTGCGCCGGATCGGTCAGCACCGCCAGCGCGCGCGGCAGCGCCGTGAGCAGCTGCGCCGGGTGGACGATGCGGTCGAAATAGCGCGACACCGGCCGCAGGCAGTCGTTGATCGACAGCGTGCCGTCCTGCGGCGCTTCCAATTGCTGCAGCACCGGGTCCGGCGCGCGCGACACGAACACGTCGCCGGGCAAGAGCAGCAAGGGCAGCCGGTTGACGTGGGCCAGCGCCGCGGCGGTGACCAGATTGGTGGCGCCGGGGCCGATGGAGCTGCTCACCGCCATCATCCGGCGGCGGAAATGGGCTTTGGCGTAGGCGATGGCGGCGTGGGCCATGCCCTGCTCATTGTGGGCGCGCCAGGTGGGCAGGCTGTCGCCGGCCTGCTGCAGCGCCTCGCCCAGACCGGCAACATTGCCGTGGCCGAAGATGGCCCACACCCCGGCGAACAGCGGCACCTCCTCGCCGTCCAGTTCCACCCGCTGCGCGGCCAGATAGCGCACCAGCGCCTGGGCCATGGTCAAACGAATCGTGCTCATCGCGCGCCCTCCTCGCTGAGCGCGCGGCCGGCTGCGTCGCGTTCCTCGCGCCACACCGCCACCAGTTCGGCGAATCGCGCGCCGGCCTCGGCCACCAGGCCGGCGTCGTCGATCTCGCCGGCCAGCCAGCGTTCGGCCGGCTGCTGGAACAGGCTGCGCCCCACCATGAAGCCGCGGCAACTGCGGCTGGCGCGCGCGGCGGCGAAGCCCTGGCGCAGCGCGTCCAAGGGCGCGTTCAGCCCCAGCAGCACCACGCCGCGGCAATAGGGATCGCGCTCGGCGATCAGCGCGTCCAGCGCCGGCCATTGCGCGGCGGCGGGCGGCTCCAGCTTCCACCAGTCTGGATAAACGCCCAGGTTGTACAGGCGCTTGAGCGCGCGGTAGACGGTGTCGTCGGCGCGCGGCAAATCCTTGGATGGGATGATTTCCAGCAGCAATTCGTGGCCGCTGGCCTGGGCGGCGTCGTAGAGCGCGCGGACCTGCGCCTCCTGCTCCAGCCGGTTGTCCAGCTCATCGTCCGGGTGGTACTGGACCAGGCATTTGATCACCTGCTCGCGCGGCCAGGCGTTCAAAACGCCAGCCATCGCGCGGCCTTGCTCGAACACCAGCGGATTGGAGCCGGGCAGCTCCACCGGCCGGCCCACCCACCAGCCGCGGCCGGTGGCGGCGGACAGCGCGTCGGCGCCGTAGCGCTCGTCGATCAACACCCCCACCCGCCCGTGCAGACTCAGCCGCTGCTCGACGTCGGCCACCGCTTGCACCAGCAGTTGCTTCAAACGCGGCAGCCGCGCCTCGTCCGCGCCCGCCGCGCGCGCCAGTTCGAAAAACTGGCTGCGGTGGTCGAAGGCGAACACGCACAACTCGTCCCAACGCGGCCGCGCCGCGCTGACCCGATGCAGCCGGCTCAAGGCCGCGTCCTCGCCCGGCCGCCGCGTCGGCGCGGCGAGAAAGCGCTCCAGTTCGGCCGGGGTCGGCATCGCCGGCGCGCAGCCGTGGCGCGACACCACCAGCGCGCCGCAGGCGTTGGCGCGGCGGCAGCATTCGGCGTAGTCGCCGCCGCGCAGCCAGGCGGACAGGAAGCCGGCCAGGAAGGCGTCGCCGGCGCCCAGCACATTCATCACCTCCACTGGCGCGCCGGCCACGCTGAAGGCGTCCTCGATGCGCGCCGGCACCGCGTCGGGAATCACCGCGCAGCCCAAGGGCCCCAGCTTGACCACCAGCACCGCCCGGCTCAGCGCGCGCACCCGGGCCAAGGCCGGCATCAGCTCGGCCGCGCCGCCGGCGATCAGGAACTCCTCCTCGGTGCCGACGATGAGGTCGAACTCGGAGAGCAGCTTCTGCAAATGAGCGCTGACCTCCTCGCTGGCGATGTAGCGGGTTTCGCCGTCGCCGCGGCCGGCCAGGCCCCACAGCACCGGCCGGTAGTCGATGTCCAGCACCGTGCGCGCGTCGTGGCGGCGCGCGTATTGCAGCGCGCGGCGGCTGGCCGCCTCCACCCCAGGCCGGGACAGATGGGTGCCGGTGATCAGCAAGGCCTGGCTGCCGGCGATGAAATCCTCGTCGATGTCCTCGATGTCTAGCGCCATGTCGGCGCAGTTTTCGCGGTAGAACAGCAGAGGGAAGGTGTCGCGGTCCTTGATGCCCAGCAGGGTCAGGGCGGTCAGCCGCTCCGGGTCCACCCTCACCTGGCTGACGTCGCAGCCTTCGGCGCTCAGGGTCTTGAGCAGGAAGCGTCCCATCTGCTCGTCGCCGACGCGGGACAGCATCGCCGATTTCAAACCCAGCCGGGCCGCGCCGAAGGCGATGTTGGCGGAGGAGCCGCCCAGGTATTTGGCGAAGCTGGCCGCGTCTTCCAGCGGCGCGCCCAGCTGCTGCGCGTACAGGTCCACCGCCAGCCGGCCCAGGCAGACCAGGTCGCGGTCGCGGCCGCTGGCGAAACGGGTGGTGTTTTGCATTCATCCTCCTTCGAAAGCTTGATTGGCCACGGAATACATAAAGAGACATCAGCAGGCATTTTTAGCCACGGAAACACACGGAAATACACTGACAAACCCAACAAAACCTTGGGGGTTCTTTAACTTGGAGGTCCTAGTTGGCGCTATTCGTTTTCCGCTTTTTTCCGTGTGCTTCCGTGTATTTCCGTGGCTCAAAATCCAAAACGCCAACCACGAAACCCACGAGACAGCACGCAAGCCACGTTTGTATCCACGCTGTCTTTTTCCGTGTCCTTCCGTGTGTTTCCGTGGCTAAAAATGGTTTCGTGGATTTCGTGGCGATACCGTTGTTAGATATGGACGCCGTCCAGCTCGGCCATCAGTTTCTGCATTTCCGCGCCGCCGGCCATCATGTCCAGCACCTCCTCCTTGCTGACCGCGTCCTTGGCGTAAGTGCCGAGCGAGCGGCCGCGGTTGAGCAGGGTGAAGCGGTCGCCTATCGGGTAAGCGTGGTTGACGTTGTGGGTGATGAAGATCACCGAGATGCCCTTGTCTCGCGCCTTGGAAATCAGCTTGAGCACATTGACGCTCTGCTTGACGCCCAGCGCGGCGGTGGGCTCGTCCAGGATCAGCACCCGCGCGCCGAAGTAAATGGCGCGGGCGATGGCCAGGCATTGCTTCTCGCCGCCGGACAGGGTGCCTATCGCCTGATGCGGGTCGCGGATATGGATGCCCATTTCCGCCAGCTTGTCGCGCGCCACCTCGCCGGCCAGTTCCAGATCCAGCACCGGCAGCAGACCCAGCCATTTCTTCATCGGCTCGCGGCCCAGGAAGAAATTGCGCGCCACCGACATCAGCGGCACCAGGGCCAGATCCTGGTAAACGGTGGCGATGCCCTGGTCCAGCGCCTGACGCGGCGAGTTGAAGCGCACCGGCTGTCCGTCCACCCGGTATTCGCCGCCGCTGGGCCGGTGCACCCCGGCCAGGGTCTTGATCAGCGTGGACTTGCCGGCGCCGTTGTCGCCCAGCAGACAATGCACCTCGCCGCGGCGCAGTTGCAGATCCACCTTCTGCAAGGCGATCACCGAACCGAAGGTCTTGCTGACCTGATCCAGCTCCAGGATGTAGTCGTCACACGGTTTCATCTTCGACTCCTTGCGGCCCGCGGCCAGGATTGTTCAGCGCAGCGGCTGCGGCAAGGCGCGCCGACGCGGGCAGTGCATTGAGTACGGCAAGGAAGCGCAAGGCCGCCACATCGTTTTGCCGGCTCGACCTCTGCCCGTCACGGCCGGAAAAATCCAGCACAGCGGCTGCGGCAAGGCGCGCCGACGCGGACAGTACATTGAGTACGGCAAGGAGGCGCAACGCGGCCGCAGGGATTTTGCCGGTCGTGACCATCATTTGGCCTCCGTCACGCGGCGTCTGACATAGTGATTGAACAACACCGCCATCAGCAGCATCAGGCCGAGGAAAACGCGGAACCAGTCGGAATTGATATTGGTGTAGGTGATGCCGATCTGCACCACGCCGAAGATCAGCGCGCCGAAGCAGGCGCCCACCACCGAGCCGTAGCCGCCGGTGAGCAGACAGCCGCCTATCACCGCGGCGATGATGGCCTCGAACTCCTTTTGCAGGCCGCGGTCGGCGGCGGCGGAACCCACGTCGCACACTTGCAGCACCGCGAACAGGCAGGCGCAGAAGGCGGTAAACATGAACAGGCCTATCTTCACCTGCTTGACCGGCACCCCCACGTTCTTGGCGGCGTTGGCGTCGCCGCCGGCGGCGAAGATCCAGTTGCCGATCCGGGTGCGCGCCAGCACGAAGGCCGCGATCGCCGCCAGCGCCAGCCACCACAGCAGCACCTTGGGCACGCCGGCCGCCGCCGCGCCGCCGTCCGGCAAGGAGGCGATGGCGCCGATGCCGGCCAGCCAGTGGAACAGGCCGGCGCCGACATGGCCGACGAACAGCCATTGCGCCAGCGGGTCCGCCGCCGCCAGATCGCCGACGCCGCTGACGATGGTGCGGTTGGCGAACAGAATGGACAGCGCCAGCGTCAGGCCGCGCAGGATGAACAGAAAAGCCAGGGTGACGATGAAGGACGGCAGCCGGGTCTTGAGCACCAGATAGCCGTTGAGCCAGCCCACCGCCAGCGAGCCGGCGAAGGCGAACAGGACGGCCAGCCAGAACGGCCAGCCGAAGTACAGCGGCGGGATCGCCACCATCATGCCGGCGAAGCCTATCATCGAGCCCAGGCTCAGATCGAACTCGCCGGCTATCATCAGCAGGCAGGCGCCGATGGCGATGATGCCGAGATAGGCCGCCACCTGCGACCAGTTGACGATGCCGTCCACCGCGAACATGCCGGAACCGCCGGCGCCGACGCCGAACACCGCGAACACCAGCGCCGCGCCGGCGACGGCGGCGAATTCCGGCCGGCCCATCAGCCGGTCGAACAGCGACAGCCGCCGCACTCTTTCATCATCGCCGGGCGGCGCCATGCGGATGCCCGCGGCCTTGCCCGGGCTGGCCTTGCTCATGCTCATAGCTATGCTCCTCGCCCCGCAGCCGTCGCGGCGCCGGGCGTCAGGTCCATCGGGAAACGGTGGTCAGCGGAACTGCCCGGCGTACTTCTCCACCTTGGCGATATTGTCCTTGGTGACGAAGCCGGGGCCGGAGTTGATGTGGCGGCCCTTGTAGAGGGGGGCCAGCCCGTACTCCCTCAGCCGGGCCTGGAATTTGGGATTGGCCTTGAGCGCCGCTTCCACCTTGACCGGGTCCGCGGTCTTGTCGCGTTTCATGATGGCCAGCGCCGCCACCGGGATATAGCCCTGCAGATAGGGTTGCTGGTCGATGGCAAACTTGATGGTGCCGTCCTTGATCGCCTTGGAAATGTCCTCGGACAGATCGAAGGTGGCGAAGTAGAGCTTGCCGGCCAGGCCCATCTTCTTCACCGCCTTGATCGCCGGACTGGCCGAGGTCGGCCCCAGCGTCAGCAGCGCCTGGGTGCCGGGATTGTTGCGCAGATAGGCGCTGACCTTGCTTTCGATGCCGGTGGGGTCGTCGCCGGCGTCCAGCGTGGATTTGCGCACATCGGCGCCGATGGCGTCGGCGAAACCCTTGCAGCGCTCAAAGGAGGCCGGATTGGTGGCGTAGTGGTTGACGCAGAGGAAGCT
Organism: Chromobacterium sp. S0633; assembly: GCF_024158805.1. Taxonomy (NCBI): domain Bacteria; kingdom Pseudomonadati; phylum Pseudomonadota; class Betaproteobacteria; order Neisseriales; family Chromobacteriaceae; genus Chromobacterium; species Chromobacterium sp. S0633. The sequence goes on from NZ_JAMZGH010000006.1 coordinate 5,784, forward strand.
CTTGATCCCGGCGGCCTTGGCCTGCTTGCCGGAATCGAAGCCGGCGTCGTACTCCGGCTGGCCGACGTGCAGCAAGGCGCCCAGGCTTTCGCTTTGCTTGACGGTGCCGGAATTGATGGTGACCAGCGGAATCTTCTTGGCCACCACCTGGCCCAGCGGCCGCTTCAGCACATCGTAATCGGCGATGCTGGCGATCACGCCGTCGTAATTGCGCGCCGCCGCCTGTTCGATCAAGCGCGCCATATCGGCCAGGTCGCCATTGGGCGGATTGCGGTAATCCACCTGCACGTTGAAATCCTCGCCGGCCTGCTTGATCGCGTTCTTGATGGTGTTCCACCAGGCGTCGGAATCCGGCGCGTGGCTGACCAGCACGAAACGGGCGTCGGCCGCCAAGGCCGGCTGAGCCAGCGCGCAGAGCGCCAGCGCCGCCGCGGGCAGTGCCCGCCTCCACTTACACTTCCAGGATCGCTGCTGCATCTCTCTCCTCCTTCTTCTCCGCCGGCCCATCGTGGGGCCCGCTATGGTGTCGGCCGCGGCCGCTGTCTGGCGTCGGGCGTGAAATCACCTTAAGAGCTTTCGCTCTATTCTGCAAATAATTTTCCAAATATGTTTTTCAATAGAAAATTATTTTCGAACACAAGGACAAAACGTATACTGGTCAAAACCTTAGGAAAACCCGCCCATGGCCAACACCGTCCCCGCCGAGGAATTGATGCAGCGCATCGCCGCCGAATACGACACGCTGAGCAAGCAGCTGAAAGTGATTGCCGGCTACGTGGAGCAGCACCGGGGCACGCTGATGCTGCAACGCATTACCGACATCGCCCAGGCTTGCGAGGTGCAGCCTTCGGCCATCGTCCGCTTCGCCCAGCGCTTCGGCTTTGCCGGCTTTTCCGATATGCAGGCCGTGTTCCGTGACGCATTTACGCCACAGGGCGCGCCGCAGCCCAATTACCGCCAGCGCATCCAGAGCCTGATCGCCAGCCGCGACGAGCAGCGCTCCGCCGCCGGCATGACCCGGGACTTCATCGCCGCCTGCCAGCAAGGTCTGCAGGAACTGGACGCCGCGCTGGACGAGGCGCAGCTGGAGGCGGCGGTGGAACTGCTGCTGAACGCCGACAACATCTACGTGACCGGGGTGCGGCGCATGTTTCCCATCGCCTCCTACATCGCCTACGCCTTGCAGCACACCGCCAAGAAAGTGCATCTGCTGTCCGGCCTGGGTGGCATGTTTCCGCAGCAAATCCGCAGCATTGGCGAACAAGACGTGCTGATCGCCATCAGCTTCCAGCCCTACGGCAAGGAAAGCCGCTATTGCGCGCGGGTGGCGGCGCAGCACAAGGCCCGGCAATTGGTGATCACCGACAGCCAGCTCAGCCCGCTGGCGCGCGGGGCCGACGCGGTATTGACGGTCAGGGAAGGCTCGGCCTTCTCCTTCCGTTCGCTGACCAGCACCATCTGCCTGTGCCAGGCGCTGTTCATCGCGCTGGCCTGCCGGCTGGAGCTGAACATAGAAGAAACCAAGGAGACTGGAGGATATGATGATTGACGCAGCGCTGTTCGGAGCCGGCCGCATCGGCAAGATCCACGCCGCCAACCTAGCCCGCCTGCCGGGCATGCGGCTCAAATACGTGGTGGACAGCCACGCGCCGGCGGCGCGGGAGCTGGCCGCCGCCCACGGCGCCGAGGCCTGCGCCGCGGAACAAGCGCTGGACGATCCCGCGGTGCGCGCCGTCATCATCGCCGCCAGCACCGACACCCACGCCGAGCTGATCCTGGCCGCCGCCGCGCGCGGCAAGGCCATCTTCTGCGAAAAACCGGTGGACCTGGAGCTGGAGCGCGCGCGCCAGTGCGCCCAGGCGGTGGCCGCGGCCGGCGTGCCCTGCCTGATCGGCTTCCAGCGCCGCTACGACCCCACCTTCGCCGCGCTCAAGGCCAGGCTGGCCGCCGGCGAGATCGGCGCGCCGGAAATGCTGATCGTCACCAGCCGAGACCCCGGCGCGCCGCCGCTGGACTATATCCGCCGCTCCGGCGGCATCTTCAAGGACATGCTGATCCACGACTTCGACATCTGCCGCTGGATCCTGGACGACGAAGTCCTCAGCGTGCACGCCAGCGCCAGCGCGCTGAGCGACCCGGCCATCGCCGCCGCCGGCGACGCCGACAGCGCGGCGGTGACGCTGCGCACCCGCCAGGGCCGGCTGTGCCAGATCAACACCAGCCGCCGCGCCGCCTACGGCTACGACCAGCGCTTCGAAGTGCTGGGCAGCCGCGGCATGCTGCAAGCCGGCAACCACCGGCCCACCGAGGTGATCGCCTACGGCGAGCGCGCCGTGGCCGCCGACCTGCCGGAGCCCTTCTTTCTGGAACGCTACCGCCAGGCCTACGCCGCCGAGATGGCGCACTTCCTGGAGGTGATCCGCGACGGCGCCGCGCCGCGCACCACGGTGGAGGACGGCGTGCGCGCGCTGGAACTGGCCGACGCCGCCACCCGCTCCTGGCGCTCGGGTCAGGTCGTCGAATTGGATCCGGTCTAAGAGCCTGTTCACAATCTCGCGAGCAAAAGCGAGACAAGGCGTTGCGGCTGAGAAAGCGGAATGTACAAATGGTACATCAGCATTTCGAAGCGGTTTTCAACGCGGTATCGCCGCAGCGCAGCAGATCGTGAACAGGTTCCAACTCAACAGGGAGGCTTGTCATGTCTACATTAAACCTCGGCGTCGCCGGCCTGGGCCGGCTGGGCCGCCGCCACGCGCTCAATCTGCGCGAGCGCATCGTCGGCGCGCGCGTGATCGCCGTCTGCTCGCCGCTGCCGGAAGAACTGGACTGGGCGCGCCGGGAACTGCCCGACGCCGCCGGCCACGCGGCGCTGGAGGGCCTGCTGGCCGAACCGGGGCTGGACGCGGTCTTGCTGGCCACCCCCACCGCGCTGCACGCCGAGCAGATCATCGCCTGCCTGGACGCGGGCAAACACGTGTTCTGCGAAAAGCCGCTGGCGCTGAATCTGGAGGACTGCCTGCGAGTGGAGCGCGCCGCCGCCCGCCGCCCGGAACTCAAGGCCATGGTGGGTTTCGTGCGCCGCTTCGACCCCAGCTACCAGGACGCCGCCGCCAAGCTGGCGCAGGGCCTGGTGGGCCGGCCCTATCTGGTGCGCTCGCAAACCTGCGATCTCAACGACGACAGCGGCTTCTTCGTGCAATTCGCCCCCGCCAGCGGCGGCATCTTCATGGATTGCAGCATCCACGACATCGACCTGGCGCGCTGGCTGCTGGGCGCGCCGCGTCCGTTGCGGGTATGGGCCAGCGGCGTCAACGCGGTGCACGGCGCGCTGGCGCAATACGGCGACGTGGACAACGGCGTGGCGATGTGCGAGTTCGAGGACGGCAAGCTGGCCTGCTTCTACGCCTCGCGCACTCAGGCCCACGGCCATGAAACGCTGACCGAGATCTTCGCCACCCAGGGCCGGCTGAGCGTGGGCGCCAACCCGCGCGCCAACCGCGTGGAGATCAGCGACCGCCACGGCGTGCGCAATGAATGCGTGACGGATTTCTATCAGCGCTTCGCCGAAGCCTTCACGCTGGAACTGCAGCACTTCGTCGACGCCGCGCGCCTGGACCTGCCGCTGGCCTTGAGCCTGGCCGACGCCCGCGAAGCCACCCGCATCGGCCTGGCCATCGCGGAGGCCTTGAGGACCCGGCAGGCGGTGGAGTTGTAGAACCTGTTTACGCTCTGCCGCGCGCCGGCGGGAGCAAGGAAGAAAGACATGAAAACCGCTTGCCTCGCGGTCGCCGCACAGGCGTGAGCACCTTCAAAACTACCGCGCCGGGGGGCTTGCCGCCGGCGCGGCGATACCCTATCGTCCTACTCCTTTTCACCAAAACAAAACCATGACGATGCCGATGGACTGGCCGGGTTTCATCACGCCGACATCCGCGCATCCGATCATGGCGTCGCGCCAACGCCCATTGCGAACCACCCTATATAAGGAGAAGTCATGTCATTCGCTTGCAAACCCCTGCTCGCCGCCGTCGCGCTGGCCATCGGTCTGGCCGCGTCCGCCCAGGCCGCGGACAAAATCGTCATCGCCCACCGCGGCGCCAGCGGCTACCTGCCGGAACACACGCTGCCGTCCAAGGCGCTGGCCTACGCCCAGGGCGCGGACTATCTGGAGCAGGACCTGGTGATGACCAAGGACGACAGGCTGGTCGTGCTGCATGACCATTACCTGGACCGCGTCACCGACGTGGCCGAACGCTTTCCCGAGCGCGCGCGCAAGGACGGACGCTATTACGCGATCGACTTCACCCTGGCCGAAATCAAATCGCTGCGCTTCACCGAAGGCTTCGACATCGACAAGGGCGTCAAGCGTCAGAGCTATCCCGGCCGCTTCCCCATGGGCAAGTCCGATTTCCGCATCCACACTTTTGAAGAGGAAATCGAGTTCATCCAGGGCCTGAACCACTCCACCGGCCGCAATATCGGCATCTATCCGGAGATCAAGGCGCCGTGGTTCCATCGCCAGGAAGGCAAGGACATCACGGTGAAGGCGCTGGAAGTGCTCAAGCGCTACGGCTACACCGGCAAGAACGACAAGGTCTACCTGCAGTGCTTCGACTTCAACGAACTGAAGCGCATCAAGACCGAGCTGATGCCCAAGGCCGGCATGGACCTCAAGCTGGTGCAGCTGATCGCTTACACCGACTGGCAGGAAACCTTCGAACAGAACGCCGCCGGCCAGTGGGTGAACTACAACTACGACTGGATGTTCCGTCCGGAAGGCATGAAGGAAATCGCCAAGTACGCCGACGGCATCGGCCCGCAATACCCGATGCTGATAGACAAGGCCTCCGCCCCGGGCAAGATCAAGCTCACCGGCATGGGCCGCGCCGCGCACGCCAACGGCCTGGTGATCCATCCCTACACCCTGCGCAAGGACGCGCTGCCGGCCTACGCCAAGAATATGGACCAGCTGCTGGACGCGGTGTACAACCGCGCCCAGGTGGACGGCGCCTTCAGCGACTTCCCGGACCTGGCGGTCGACTTCCTGCGCCGCCAGAAACAGCACCGCTAAGAGCCGCTAACAAAACCCCTGATCCTGCGTTGCGCCTCCTTGTCGTACGACTTGTACTGCCTGCGTCGGCGCGCCTTGGCTCAGGTTCTCTGCGAGCTTTTGTTAGCGGCCCTAAGCGCGCGTTCCGAAGCCGGCGGCCGCCGGCTGTCAACGCCTGAGCCGGGCCGGCCCAAAGCCAGCCTGGGCTCTGCCTGCCGCATGCACGCGCTCACAGAAATAAGCCTCAAGTTTCCGCAGGCCCGGCCGAAAATATGGCCATACTGAGGTAAGGCAGCCCTCGGTGTCCTTGCGCCCGCTGCGCAAGCCCCCAACAACACAGCAGATTCAGACCAGGTCGACCAACACCAACAGCGCCTTGGGCATGAAGGCGTCGCGCCGCTTCCGGCCGTCGATCGCAACCGCCCTTTCCGCTTAGGAGCGCACTATGTCCGTCAATTCCGTGAACAACCCGTCCGTCGGCAGTCAGCTCAGCGCCAGCGTCCAGCAGAGCCAGACCAGCAGCAACGGCCAGAACGTCAGCAGCACCGTCACCGCGCGCAATCAATTGAACGCGCGGCTGGTGGCCAATCTGGACGTTTCCACCAACGCCGACGGCAAATCGCTGTCCCTGCTCTACCGCACCGCCATCGACAGCATCAACCAGATCCTGGCCGATCAGCTGAACGGCGGCGGCGACGCCCAGGCCGCGTCCGACGGCCAGAGCGCCCAGGGCGCGCAGCAAACGCCCAACATCCTGCAACAGAAGATGAGCGAGGACAATTCGCCGGAAGGCACGTCCCAGCGCATCCTGTCCGGCGCGCTCAGCTTCTTCAGCACCTACGCCAAGCAACATCCGGAACTGAGCCAGGAAGAGCAGGCCAAGAACTTTGTCGACATCGTGCGCGGCGGCTTCGAGAAAGGCTATGCCGAGGCCGTGGACGTCCTCAACGGCCTCAAGGTGTTCAACGGCAATATCGCCGACGAGATCAAGAAAACCCGCGATCTGGTCAACAAGGGCTTTGACGACTTCGTCGCCAGCATGAAGCCCAAGACCCAGAGCGACGCCGCCGCGGCAACAAGCTAACGGTTAAAACTGAATGCAGCGTTAAATTAAAAATAAAGTTTTCCCCGACCATGCCGAAAATAGGTCATGGCCGGGGAAGCGAAACAGATCCGCACCGCGTTTCCGACCGAACGCCGCCAGCCAGACCGGCGGCATGCTCGTAAGGAGACCGTCATGCCCATCCTGCCCATTACCCTGACCCATGCCGGCCGCGCCGCCGGACACCAGCTCTCGCAACAGGAGCATGGCGGCAAACACGGCCGCCAGCGCGAGCCCGCCGCCGCCGCGGCCAAGCCCGGCGCCGACAGCCGCTTTTCCGCCGACAAGCAATTCCTGGATTTATTTCACCACGCGGTGATGGACCCGCTCAGCTGCGCGCTGGATCTGCCGCTGATGGGCAAGGATCTGTTGAGCGGCCTGGGCCTGGAACACAATCCCGGCTACGCGGCGGAACGGATCGTCCGCGACTTCTACCAGCTGTACGCCCTCTACCGGCAGCAACACCCCAAGCAATCGCCGATGCAGCAGCTGTTCATCTTCCTGGCCGTCGCGCGGCAGAGCCTGGACTGCGGCTTCAATGAAACCCACCAGGTGCTGGAAAACATGAATATGCTGCACCTCGCCTACCACGATCTGGTCTCGGCCAAGGAGCAAGTGACGGTGGCGCTGATCAACTTCGGCCAGCCGCCGGTCTAGGCAACGATTCCGGCTCTAGCGCGGAACGCGCCTCAGGCGCCTGTCCCTCTCTCCCTGCCCTCCCCTAAGCGCGGCCGAGCGCCGCGTTCTTGCCCCATATCAATTTTGATTCATCTAGAAATATGCTCATTCGTATTTTTTAGTAAATTATAATTTTGTTATTTACATTGAGCTGGATATGGAATTACTGATAGGCACGATAGTCACGCTGCTGGTGGGCCGGGCTATCTTCAAAGGCTACTCCGCCACCGGCGTGCTGATGCTGGGCGGCCTGGCGTTGTTGATCGCCACCGCCTTGCAAGGCATGCCGGTGCTGCCCAAAAACGTGGCCGCCACCGGCCACGCCGCCACGGACATCGCCGAGTTCGTCAAATCCCTGCTCAGCAGCCGCGCCGCGGACCTGGGCCTGATGGTGATGGCGCTGTGCGGCTTCGCCGGCTACATGACCCATATCGGCGCCAACGACATGGTGGTCAAGCTGGCCTCCAAGCCGCTCAGCCGCATCAAGTCGCCGTACGTGCTGATGGTGGCGGCCTACTTCGTCGCCTGCCTGCTGTCGCTGGCGGTGTCGTCCGCCACCGGCCTGGGCGTGCTGCTGATGGCCACCTTGTTCCCGCTGATGGTGAACATGGGCATCAGCCGCGGCGCGGCGGCGGCCATCTGCGCGTCGCCGGCGGCGCTGATCCTGTCGCCCACCTCCGGCGACGTGGTGATCGCCGCCCAGGCCTCGGGCATGCCCTTGATCGATTTCGCCTTCAAGACCACGCTGCCCATCTCGCTGCTGGCCATCGCCGGCATAGGCTGCGCCCACTTCTTCTGGCAACGCTATCTGGACCGCAAGGAAAACCTGCCGCTGACGCGCCAGGACGTGCACGAGATCGTCACCGACGCGCCGGCGCTGTACTGCCTGCTGCCGTTCACGCCCATCGCCGGCGTGCTGGTGTTCAACGGCAAGCTGGCGCCGGAACTGCACATCGTCACTGTGCTGATCCTGTGCATCGCGCTGGCCGCGCTGGTGGAATTCCTGCGCCATCGCCGCGCCGCGCCGGTGTTCGCCGGCCTGGAAGTGGCTTACAAGGGCATGGGCGACGCCTTCAGCAGCGTGGTGATGCTGATCGTGGCCGCCGGCGTGTTCGCCCACGGCCTGTCCGCGCTGGGCTTCATCAATCAGTTGATCGGCCTGGCGCAGTCCTTCGGCTCCGGCGCCATGGTCTTGATGCTGGTGCTGGTGGCGATCACCACGCTGGCGGCGCTGACCACCGGCTCCGGCAACGCGCCCTTCTACGCCTTCGTGGAACTGATCCCCAAACTGGCGGCCGAAGCCGGCATCAACCCGGCCTTCCTCGCCATCCCCATGCTGCAGGCGTCCAATCTGGGCCGCACCGTGTCGCCGGTGTCCGGCGTGGTGGTGGCCTGCGCCGGCATGGGCCAGGTGTCGCCGTTCGAGATCGTCAAGCGCACCTCGGTGCCGGTGATCGTCGGCCTGGTGATTGTGGTGTTGGGCACGCTGGCGCTGGTGCCGGCCTGAGAACCCGTTCAATGTCTGCTGCGCGTCGGCAGGATGGATGTAAGAAGCGCGTTGAAAACAGCTCCGAAATGCTCATGTACCGTATGTACATTCCGCCTCCTTAGCCGCAACGCCTTGTCTCGCCCTAGCTCGCGAGACTTTGAACAGGCTCTGAGAACCCGGTTCCGATCTGCTGCGCTTCAGCAATAAGGTATTTGAAGCGCCGCCAAACCCGATTCCCGCCGAAGAGAAAACGGCCGCCCTCAGGCGGCCGCTTCTCATTGCGCAAGGGAAAGCTTATTGCTGGGCCGGGGTGTTCTCGGCGAAGTATTCGTGGTTGTCGGCGTTGTTCAAGGCCTGGGTCGGATTGGTCTTCGCCAGGTTCTTGGCGCCCGCCTGGCCATAAACGTGGTCGTCGGTGCCCGCCACCACGGTGAAGTGGGACAACTCATGCACCAGGGTGCCGCCCTTGGAGTCGGTGCCGCTGGTCGGCGCGTTCCAGAAGGCGCCGCACAGATAGATCTTGTACGGCTGCGCAGGATAAACGTAGGCGTAAGTGCCGGCCTGGGTGCAACCGCAATCGATGCTGATCGGCTTGGTGTCCAGCGCGTCCTTGATGCTGACGTAATGGGACTTGGCGGTGTTCCAGTTGGCCAGCGCGTACTTGCCGAACCACGTGGTGTAGCGCGGGGTGCCGGACGGAGAACCGGACAGATAGCTGACCGAATCGTTGGCCATATTGATGGCCGCGCTGACGCCGCCATTGGTCTGGCTTTGCTGGGTCACCGAGCAATTGGCCGCGTAAGTGACGCTGGAAGCGGCCGCCTTACGGCTGAGGATGGACCATTCGCGTTGCGCGTCCAGCGACTGTTTCAACAGCTTGCTGCTGCGGCCGGCCACCGACACGCTGGCGGTATTGGAGCTCAGCACCTCGTCGGCGGCGACGGCGGCGTCCGCGCCGGAGGCGATCTTGGCGTTCAGCTGCGGCGCGGCGCGGTTCAGCACGCGGGAGCTGGCCGCCTGGAAGCGCACGTCGAAACGGCCGCTTTTCGACATATCGTAGTAGTCGGACACCTTGACCTTGACGCTCAGCGAAGCGCCCGGCGCCAGCGCCACGGTATCCTTGATGGTGGGCACCGCCCGCTTGTAGCGCGGCCCCAGATAGCTGACCGGCTTGCCGTCGCGGCTGACCTCGAAAATCTGTTCCTGCAAATCCTGCCCCGGCACGTACCACTTGTAGATATGCAAGGTTTCCTTGCCGGTATTGCGGTAATTCAACACCACCTCGACGTCCTGATCCGCCGCCACCGCGGCCTGCTGCTTGGCCACGCTCACTTGCAGATCATGCGCCTGGGCGAAGCCGCCCCCCAAAGCCATCACGAACAAGGCAATCGGCAACACTTTTTTCATTGATCTTCTCCTGGCGGAAACACCGGCCCCTCTGCCGCGCTTGTGGCCCGACAGCGCGTTGCCAGCCCTTCCAACCCCTTTGTCATCACGTGTTTATTAAAATGGATCGCAAACATATTTCGAATGCGAAAGTCATTAATTACATGACGAAGACATGATTTCAATCAAGAAAAGCGGCCTTGCCGACACGAAATCGGCGGCTGTCTGATTTTTGGCACGCTTCATAAAACAGCCTGTTCTAGGTTAAAGTAGCGGGTTGCCCTGCTTGGTGAGACCGATCCAGGCAGGCGACATGCCGGCAGGCCCGCGCCGCGCCCGGCTCCGCATCTCAACCTTCGACTGTTTATCGAATGGCGAACACAATGAATCAGACTCCTGAAAAGGCTCTGGTCGTCCTTTCCGGCGGCCAGGACTCCACCACCTGCCTGTATTGGGCCTTGCAGACCTTCGGCCGCGACAATGTCGAAGCCGTCACCTTCGACTACGGCCAGCGCCACCGCGTGGAGCTGAACTGCGCGCGCAAGATCGCCGCGCTCGCCGGCGTGCGCCAGACCGTGCTGCCCATCGACACCTTCGCCGCCATCGGCGGCAACGCGCTGACCGACGCCGACATCGCGCCGGAAGACGGCGCCCGCGATGACGACGCGCTGCCCAACACCTTCGTGCCCGGCCGCAACCTGATCTTCCTGACCTTCGCCGCCGCGCTGGCCTATACCCGCGGCGCGCGCCACCTGGTCGCCGGCGTCGCCCAGACCGACTATTCCGGCTATCCCGATTGCCGCGAAAACACCCTCAAGGCGCTGGAAGTGGCGCTGCGGCTGGGCATGGACAGCCGAGTGGAGCTGCACGCGCCGCTGATGTATCTGTCCAAGGCGGAAACCGTGGCTTTGGCGCAACAAGTCGGCGCGATGGACGCATTATCCTGGAGCCACACCTGTTATAACGGACAGGTGCCGCCCTGCGGCCATTGCGCGTCTTGCGAGTTGCGCGCCAAGGGTTTCGCCGAAGCCGGCGTGCCCGACCCGCTGATCGTCCGCTGCCAAACCCGCCAGGAGGACTGAGATGCACACCTCCAGCCTGATCGCCGGCGCCCGCTTCGAAGCCGCCCGGCAGGTGAGCGGCGCGTCCGACCTCACCGCGCGCCCGCATGGCCACAGCTTTCGCGTCATCGCCCGCGCCGACGCCCAATACCCGGCCCACGAGCGGCTGCAGGCAGCGCTGGACGCCGCCGTCGCGCCGCTGGACTACGCCGATCTGAACCGCCAACTGAGCCAATGCGACGATCTGGCGCTGGCCGCCCACCTCGCCGCCGCCCTGCCCTGCCCGGCGGCGCTGAGCCTGCAAAGCTCGCCGCAGCGCGGCGTGACGCTGGACGGCGACCTCGCCCTCAACTGGATACAGGTTCAGTTCGAGGCCGCCCATCAACTGCCCCATGTGCCGGCTGGCCATAAATGCGGCCGTCTGCACGGCCACGGTTTCGGCGTGCGTCTCGCCGCCGACGCCAGGCTCAGCGGCCATCCGCGGCTGGAGGCCGCCTGGCGGCCCTTGTTCCTGGAACTCAATCACCGCTACCTCAACGACATCGCCGGCCTGGACAACCCCACCAGCGAAGTGCTGGCGCAATGGCTGCATCAGCGGCTGGCCGATACGCTGCCGGGCCTGGCCTGGGTAGAGGTGCGCGAAACCCATAGCGCCGGCAGCCAGTACGACGGCCGGCGCTTCCGCATCTGGAAGGAACAGCGCTTTGAAAGCGCCCGGCCCTTCAACGATCAGGGCGCCTACACCGGCCACAGCTATCTGGTCCGGCTGATGCTCAGCGGCGAGCTGGACCAGGCCATGGGCTGGCTGTTGGACTTCGGCGACGTCAAGGACCGCTTCAAGCCCATCTACCGCCAGCTGGACCACAATCCGCTGGACCGGCTCAGCGGCGTGCGCGGCGGCGACAGCGCCTCGGTGGCGGAGTGGGTGCACGCCCATCTGTCGCCGCTGGTGCCGGAACTGGCGCGCATCGACCTGATGGAGCAGGAGCTGCGCGGCGTGTCGCTGATGTTCCGCGACGATATGCGCTGGCCGCTGCTGTAAGAACCTGTTTACGATCTGCCGCGCGTCGGCGGGATGGATAGAAATGGGCGTTGAAACCGAACTCAGTGCTCATGTACCACGTGTACATTCCGCTTTTTCGCTCGTTTTCGCCTTGTCTCGCCTTAGCTCGCAAGATCGTAAACACGTTCTAAGCCTGTCCCTTCATTACATTTAGAGAACGCGCTGTGACGACTTACACGGTCAAGGAAATCTTCTACACGCTGCAAGGCGAAGGCCGGCAGGCCGGCCGCGCCGCGGTGTTCTGCCGCTTCTCCGGCTGCAATCTATGGTCCGGCCGCGAGGAGGACCGCGCCAAGGCGGTCTGCCAATTCTGCGACACCGACTTCGTCGGCGTCGGCCCGGACGGCGGCAAATTCAAGAGCGCGGCGGCGCTGGCCGCGCGCATCGCCGCGGAATGGCCGGCCGGCGCCGGCGGCGCGCCCTATGTGGTGTGCACCGGCGGCGAGCCCTTGCTGCAACTGGACGCCGAGCTGATCGCCGAACTGCACCGGCTCGGCTTCGAGGTGGCGGTGGAAACCAACGGCACCGTGGCCGCGCCGCCGGGGCTGGACTGGATCTGCGTCAGCCCCAAGGCCGGCGCGGAACTGCTGCTGCAAAGCGGCGACGAACTGAAGCTGGTCTATCCGCAGGCGACGCAGACGCCGGAAAGCGTCGAACAGCTGGACTTCGACACCTTCTATCTGCAACCGATGGACGGCCCGAACCTCGCCGCCAACACCCGCGCCGCCATCGCCTACTGCATGGCCCATCCGCGCTGGCGGCTGTCGGTGCAGACACATAAAGTTACCAATATCCGCTGAACTTGCCGGGCCCTTCGGGGCCCAATCCTTATCCGCCTCCCTCGCCCCCTCGCTCCCCCCGCAAAAAAAAACCGCGTTCCGCCGTAATGGAACCGCCTTGACGCCGACTTACCGGCAAGAAGGGCGGCCAGGCGGCGCGGTGAATCAAAAAATCGCATCTACAGTGTAAGAAGCCGGCAAGGCCCCCGACTCAATCCATGTCCGACCCGGTGAAAGCAAGGGCGGGAAACGCGGGCTCGTTTATAATCCGCACCATCAAGTTTCGGCCACAGGCCGTTAAACAGGAGAACCACCATGAGTACCAGCAAAACCCTGATCGCATCCGCTCTCGGCGCCGTCGTCGCCATCGGCGCGCTGGCATCCGCTCCGGCGGCCGCCGCCGACAAGGAAAAGTGCTACGGCATCGCCCAGGCAGGCAAGAACGACTGCGCGTCCGCCACCGGCGCCCACTCCTGCGCCGGCCAGGCCAAGACGGACAAGGACCCGGGCGACTGGAAATACGTGGCCAAGGGCAGCTGCGAGAAAATGGGCGGCAGCACCGCTCCCAAGAAGTAAGCCGGACCCGGCCGGAGCGCGGCCCTTGTCGCGCGCCGGCCGGAATCTGAACGAAATCTGAAAGAACGAATTTCAAATCCATGTAGTCTCAGCGAGGTTTGCCAAACGCCGGTCTTGGAGTCCGCTCACAAACCGGCCCGCACCCACCTCACAGGAGACTGACATGAACACCGCTCGCAAACTGCTCGCTTCCGCCGTCGGCGCCGTCATCGCGCTGGGCGTCGCCGCCTCGGCTCAGGCCGAAGATCCGCCTCAGCCCAAGGAAAAATGCTACGGCGTCACCCCGGCCGGCAAGAACGACTGCGCGTCCGCCGACGGCGCCCACTACTGCGCCGGCGAAGCCAAGGTGGACAACGATCCCAACGAGTGGCACAACGTGCCCAAGGGCACATGCGAGGGCCTGGGCGGCCGCACCACGCCGCCGCCGAAGCAATCCTAATCGCGCCGCCGGGCCCGCCCGGACGGGCGACCCGAGGTGAATGATGATGGAAACCAAGCTTCCCGCGGTGTGCGGCGTCGGCCTGCGCGCCCCGCATTACCGCGAAGCGCTGGACAGCCGCCCGGACCTGGGCTGGGTGGAAGTGCACAGCGAGAACTTCTTCGACGGCGGCATGCCCTGGAGCATGCTGCGCGAAGTGGCCGCCTGTTGGCCGCTGTCGCTGCACGGCGTCGGCCTGGGCCTGGGCTCGGCCGCGCGCCCGGACCCGGCCCATCTGGCCTCGCTCAAGCGGCTGGTGGACGCCGTACAGCCGGCCGCGGTGTCGGAACACCTGTCCTTCAACCATTCCGAACGCCGTTTCGTCAACGATCTGCTGCCCATTCCCTATACCCGCGAATCGCTGGCGGTGATCGCCGGCCACGTCGCGGAAACCCAGGACGCGCTGGGCCGAGTCATCCTGCTGGAAAACCTGTCCAGCTATCTGGAGTTCCCCGGCAACGAGATGCACGAGGGCGAGTTCCTGGCCGAACTGGTGCGCCGCACCGGCTGCGGCATCCTGCTGGACATCAATAATCTCTACGTCAACCGCGTCAATCTGGGCGTGGACACCGACGCGGTGCTGGACGCGCTGCCGCCGGAGGCGATAGGCGAGATCCACCTGGCCGGCTACAGCGAACGCGAGGGCATGCTGGTGGACACCCACAGCCAGCCGGTGCACGACGGCGTCTGGCAGCTGTACCGCGAAGCCATCGCCCGGCTGGGCCCGCGGCCCACCTTGATCGAATGGGATCTGGAGATTCCGCCGCTGGCCACCTTGCGCGGCGAGGCCGCCAAGGCCCAGGCCATCCTGGAGGCCGCGTATGAACGGGTTTGATTGGCAGGCGGAACTGCTGGAACAGATCGCCGATCCGGCCCGCGCGGCGGAAGCGGCGCTGGCGCTGAACCCGGCCGGCCTCGCGGTCTACCGCAACAATTACCGGGTGGGGCTGATCGACACCCTGGCCTTCATCTACCCGGTCTGCCGCCAGCTGGTGGGCGAGGACTTCTTCACCGGCCTGGCCCGCGTCTTCATCGGCGGCCACCCCTCGCATAGCGGCAATCTGCATCTGTACGGCGCCGGTTTCGGCGACTTCGTCGCCGGCTTCGAACACGCCCGCGCGCTTCCCTATCTGGCGGACGTCGCGCGGCTGGAATGGCGGGTCCACCGCGCCTACTACGCCGCCGACGCCGCGCCGGCCGACAGCGCCGCGCTGGCCGCCTTCCCGCAGCAACGCTGGGGCGAACTCAGGCTGCGGCCGCTGCCCGACGTCGCCGCCCTGCTCAGCCCCTGGCCGGCCGCGTCGATCTGGCTGGCCCACCAACGCCAGCCGGTGGAGCTGGACGTGGATCTGCACCGGCAGCCGGAGGCGACGCTGGTCTACCGCCTCCAGGGCCGGGTTCAGGTCGACATCGTCGGCCCCGGCCTGGCCGCGCTGCTGCAAGCCTTCCGCGACGGCGCGACGCTGGAAGCCGCGGTGGAACAGGCGCTGGCCGCCGAAGCGGACTTCGACCTGCAAGCCGGCCTGCTGCGGCTGTTCCAGCAGCGCCTGATTCAAGACGTCACGCTGTAAACACGCTTAAACCCTGAGTGCGGAATCTCATCCAAGCTTGCGGGCATGGAGGGGATACGCACGCCCGCGGTTTGCCATCCGCCGCCGCTGAACCATACTCAACACACAGGAGACACCCGCCATGAACCCCTTGACCTGCTCCCGCCTCAACGCGCCCTACCGCTGGCTGATCCGCGGCGGCGATCTGCTGCAACCGCTGCTCTTGCTGCTGTTCCGGCTGTGGATCGCCAATGTGTTCTTCAAATCCGGCCTGACCAAGATAGACGACTGGGACACCACCCTCCTGCTGTTCACCGAGGAATACCACGTGCCGCTGCTGCCGCCTGCCGTCGCCGCGGCCTTGGCCACGGCCGGCGAACTGGGCCTGTCCGCGCTGCTGGCGCTGGGCCTGGGCGCGCGCTTCGCCGCCGCCGGCCTGTTCATCCTCAACGCGGTGGCGGTGATCAGTTATCCGGGGCTGACCGAGGCCACCCGCGAATTCCATTACTACTGGGGCATGCTGATCGCCGCCGTGTTCGCCTTCGGCCCCGGCCTGCTGTCCCTGGACGCGCCGCTGCGGCGCTGGAGCCGGTGCCATGCGGCGCGGGACTGAACCGGCGGCCGGCGCGGCGTGGCATAATGCCCGTTCCGACACGCATTGACCCGCCACGCCATGAGCCTCGCCTACACCCTGGTGATCCAAGCCGACGCGCTGGACCCGCATCATCTGCATGAACTGGCCCACCTCGCCGAGGCCACCCATATGGACCATCCCAGTCCAAACGTGGCGCGCCTGCGCGGCGCGGCGCCGGCGCAACGGACCGCGGCGCTGGCCTTGTGCGAGCAATGGGGCTACGACGGCGCCTATGTCGAAGCCGGCCGCAGCTTCGCCGATTTCGGCCTGCTGGTGTCGGATATGGACTCCACGCTGATCACCATCGAGTGCATAGACGAAATCGCCGACATGAACGGCCTCAAGCCTCAGGTGGCGGCCATCACCGAGCGCTCGATGCATGGCGAACTGGACTTCGCCGCCTCGCTGACGGAGCGGGTGGCGCTGCTGCGCGGGCTGCCGGAAAGCGCGCTGGAACAGGTCTATCGTGAAAGAGTCAGGCTGATGCCGGGCGCCGAGGCCTTGCTGGCCGCCTGCAAACGCCACGGCGTCAAATTCATGTTGGTGTCCGGCGGCTTCACCTTCTTCACCGACAGACTGAAAGCGGAGCTGGGCCTGGACTTCGCCTTCGCCAATCAGTTGGAAGTGGAAAACGGCGCCTTGACCGGCCGGGTGCGCGGCCCCATCGTCGACGCCGCCGCCAAGAAGCGCTTGCTGATCCAGCAGCGCGAGGCGCTGGGCCTGAAGCCGGAGCAGGTGCTGGCGATGGGCGACGGCGCCAACGACTTGCAGATGCTGGCCGAAGCCGGCGTCGGCATCGCCGTGCACGCCAAGCCGGTGGTGCGCGCCCAGGCCGACATCGCCGTCAACCACGGCGGCCTGGACCGCATCCTGAACCTGTATCACTGAACGGCCACGCCGCGGGAGCCGACCGATGAGCTTATTTCCCGAACTGGGCAGCGCCAGTTTCGACGCCGAACTGCCGTTCTCGGTCCAGCCCTTGCCGGGCGGGATCTGCCCGGCGCGCCAGGAACGCGAAACCCGGCTGGCGCTGCGGGTGCTGGCCGCGCCCACCGAAACCCTGCCCGAGGCCGATCCGATGCTGGTCAGGCTGGAGGCCAAGCTGGACCTGGCGCTGGAAGTGTCGCTGCTGTCCCGCCATCCGGAGCGCCCGCCGCTGACGCCGTGCCGGCTGGGCCTGGACAGCATCGCCTGGATCTCCGACCACGCCAACCACGGCAGCGAGCCGGTGCTGGTGGCGCTATGCCCCAATCCCGATTCCGCGCTGCTGCTCTTCCTCGCCGCCCGCATCAACACGGTGACGCCGGGCGAAAACGGCAACTATCTGATTCGCGCCGACATCGCCGGCGCCTTCGACGAAACCACTCGCCTGCTGTGGGAGAAATGGGTGTTCCGCCGCCATCGCAAGGCGATACTGGAACGCTAAGAGCGTGTTCACGATCTCGCGAGCTAAGGCGGGACAAGGCGAAAACAGCGAAGAAAGCGGAATGTACACACAGTACATGAGCATTTCGAAGCGGGCACTCATCGCACAATGTCTCTACCGACGCGTAGCAGATCGTAAACAGGTTCTTAGCCCTCGCGCGGAAAGGCGATCAAATGATCCAGTTCCAGCCGGATGCCTATCGCCTCCCCCACCGCGTGGTCGTGATGGCTGGGCACCTGGGCCAGCACCCGCTGGCCGGAAGGCAGCGCCAGCGTGTAATGGAACTCCGCGCCGCGGAACACCTTGGCGCAGACCAGGGCCCGCGTCGGACTGGCGTCGTCGTGCTGCACATCGTCGGGCCGCACCAGCACGTCCACCTCGTCCCCGGTCTCGAACTGCAAGGGCACGATGCCGCAGAACTCGCCTATCTCCAACGCCACGCAACGCGGCCCGGTCACCTTGCCGGCCAGGAACACGCCCTGGCCGATGAAGTCGGCGACGTAGCGGGTGGCCGGCTCGTGGTACAGCCGGTACGGCGAGTCCCACTGCAATAGCCGGCCCTGCTGCATCACCCCGACGCGGTCGGCGATGGCGAAGGCCTCGTGCTGATCATGGGTCACCATGATGGCGGTGGCGCCCTGGCTTTTCAGGATGTCGCGCACCTCGCGCGACAAGCGCTCACGCAGGTCCACGTCCAGATTGGAAAAGGGCTCATCCAGCAGCAGCAGGCTGGGCCTCGGCGCCAGAGCCCGCGCCAGCGCCACCCGCTGCTGCTGGCCGCCGGACAGCTCGTGCGGGTAACGCCGCGCCCACTCCGCCAGGCCCACCACCTCCAGCACCTCCAGCACCCGCGCCGCGCGCTGGGCCTTGGGCAAGGCGTCCAGGCCGAAGCCGACGTTGCCGGCCACGGTCAGATGCGGGAACAAGGCGTAGTCCTGAAACACCATGCCGATGCGGCGTTGATGCGCCGGCACCTGCTCGCGGATGGAGCTGATCACCTGGCCGTTGAGGCGGATCTCGCCGCCCAGCAGGCCCTCGAAACCGGCAATGCAGCGCAGCACCGTGGTTTTGCCGCAGCCGGAACTGCCCAACAGGCAGGCGATTTCGCCCGCCCGCAATTCGAAACTCATATTGTCGACCACGCGGGTCTCGCCGTACTTCTGGCTGACCAGGTCGAACTCCAGCAAAGCTTGCATATCCATACGCTTCATCTCAGGCCGCATCCTTCTGCCGCGACAGCACCCATACCGGCAACAGGCCGGCCAGCACGATGGCCACCGCCGGCAAGGCCGCGCGCTCCCATTCGCCCTCGGTGGTCAAATTGAAAATTCTCACCGCCAGCGTGTCCCAGCCGTAAGGCCGGGTCATCAGCGTGATCGGCATCTCCTTCATCACGTCGACGAACACCATCAGCGCCGCGGTGAACAGGCCGCCGCGCAGCAGCGGCAGATGCAGGCGCGCCAGCAGGCGCAAGCCGCTGTAGCCCATATTGCGCGCCGCCTCCTCCTGGCTGCGGCTGATGCGGTGCATGGCCGCGTCCACCGCGGAATGCCCCACGGCCAGGAAGCGCGCCACATAGGCCAGCATCAGCACCAGCAACGTGCCCTTAATCACCGCGCTGGCGTCCGCCGCCAGCCAGGGGCGCAGCCAGTCCAGCAACAGATTGTCGAACCAGGCCACCGGCACGAACACCCCCACCGCCAGCACCGTGCCCGGCACCGCGTAGCCCAGGGTCGCCAGCCGGCTCCACAAACGGGTCCAGCGCGTCGGATCGCGCCGCGCCGCGTAACTGAGCAATAAGGCGATCATGGCCACCAGAACCGCGGCCAGCGAGGCCAGCAGCAGCGAGTTGGCCACGTGGCCGAGGAAATCCGCGTCCAGGTCCTCGGCCAGGTGGGCGCCGGCCCAGACCAGCAGCTGGCCGAAGGGCAAGACGAAGGCCAGCGCCAGCACCAGCGAGCAGGCGGCGGCGGCCAGCCAGCCGGCCGCGCCTTCCAGCCGCAAGCGCGGCTGCGGCGCCGCCTTGCCGGCCTGGGTATAGGCGCGGCGGCCGCGCGAACGCTGCTCCAGCCACAGCAGCAACAGCACCATCAACACCAGCAAGGACGCCAGTTGCTTGGCCGCCGGCAAGGAGAACAGGCTGAACCAGGCCTTGTAGATGGCCGAGGTGAAGGCGTCGAAATTGAAAATGGCCACGGTGCCGAAGTCCGCCAGCGTTTCCATCAGCGCCAGCATCAGGCCGCCGGCGATCCACGGCCGCGCCATCGGCAGCGCCACGCGGCGGAAGCCCTGCCAGCGCGACAGGCCCAGCGACTGCCCCACCTCCAGCGCGCGCCGGCCCATGGTGGCGAAGGCGTTGCGCGCCAACAGATAGACATAGGGGTAGAAGGCCAGCGACATCACCAGGATCACGCCCGGCGTGGAACGGATATTGGGCACCCAGGACGAATCGCCGAAACGCTCGCGCAGCCAGGTCTGCAAAGGCCCGGTGAAATCGAACAGGCCCAATTGCGAAAACGCCAGCACATAGGCCGGCATCGCCAGCGGCAGCATCAGCGCCCAGTGGAAGAAACGGCGGCCGGGGAAATCGTGCACCGCGGTCAGCCAGGCCAGCGGCACGCCCAGCAGCAGCACGCCGGCGCCGACGCCGCCTATCAGATACACGGTGTTGAGCAGCAGCTCCGGCAGCGTGTAATCGTACAAATGCCGCCACACCTCCCAATCCGGCGCCAGCAGCGACCATAAAATCACCAGCAAGGGCGCGACGGTCAGCAGGCTGACGCCAAAGGCCAGGCCGCGCCAAGGCGACAGAGAACGGATCATCGGCGGAGAAACCATGTCAAAAACGCAGGGAAACAAGCAAAGACAGCCTGCCGGGGCTTTGGTGCCCGACAGGCTGTAAATAAATGCGGACAGGCTGCCCGCCGCGGCTTATTTGTAGCCGACGCGGTCCATCAGCTTCACCGCTTCCGCCTGGCGCGAACCGGCGTTGGCGACATTGATGTAGCTGTGCTTGAAGTCGCCCCAGGCGGCCACGCGCGCGTCAGGCTTGACCTTGGGGTTGACCGGGAACTCCATGTTCACGTCGGCGAACATATTCTGCGCCTTGGCGCTGGACAGCCATTCCAGGAACTTCAGCGCGCCCTTTTCGTTCTTGGCGTACTTGACTACGCCGGCGCCCGAAACGTTCACATGGGTGCCTTTGCCCGCCTGGTCGGCCCAGAAGATGCCTACCGGCAGATTGGGCGATTTTTCCATCAGGCGGCCGTAGTAATAGGTGTTGGCGATGCCCACTTCGCACTGGCCGGCGGCGATGGCCTCCAGCATCTTGGTGTCGTCCGGGAATTCGCGGGTGGCCAGATTATCCACCCAGCCCTTGACCACTTTCTCGGTCTTCACCGGGCCCAGATCGGACAACATCATCGCCACCAGCGACTGGTTGTAGACCTTCTTGGACGTGCGCAGGCACAGCTTGCCCTTCCACTTGGGGTCGGCCAGGTCGGCGTAGCTGGACAGCTGGCCCGGCTTCACTTTCTGGGTGTTGTAGAAAATGGTGCGCGCGCGGATGGACAGGCCGTACCACTCATGGCCCGGATCGCGCAGATAGGACGGAATGTTGGCGTCCAGCAAGGGCGACTTCACCGGCTTGAACAGACCCATCTTGGCGGCCTGCCACAGATTGCCGGCGTCCACGGTCAGCAGCAGATCGGCCGGGCTGTTGCTGCCCTCGGCGCGCAGGCGCTCCATCAGCGGACCTTCCTTGTCCGACACCAGCTTGATGTTGACGCCGGTTTCCTTCTTGTAAACCTCGATGATGGGCTTGAGCAGTTGCTCGGCGCGAGCGCTGTAAACCACTACGTCTTCCGCCATGGCGTGGCCGGCGAAACCCGCCAGGACGGCGGCAAGCATCAGGTGCGTTTTCAAGGTGTGTCCCCTGTTGGGTTGAGCGATAGGAATCAGAGCCTCAATCTAAGAGCCTGTTTACGATCTGCTGCGCTGCGGCGATACGGCGTTGAAAACGGCTTCGAAATGCTCATGTACCGTGTGTACATTCCGCTTTCTCAGCCGTTTTCGCCTTGTCTCGCTCTAGCTCGCAAGATCGTAAACGGACTCTAACAAAAATGAGAATGCTTATCAATCTAGTAAACACCCCTGCTTTCGTTTTAATCGAAACAAATAAAAAGACCCGCCGCGGCGGGTCTATCCCAAGCTTGCCAGCCATCACGGCCAGGCTTCACACATCCTCGGAATCGCCCCAGCCGCTGCGATCGCCAATATTGAACACCTTGTCTGCCGGGGCCACGTCGCCGGCGCCCAGCGTCGGTTCCGCCGCCAGCCGCGCGTAGATGGGCGCGAAGTCCGGCGCGGTGGCGTCAAACAACTGCTGGAAGCTGTCGATGACGAAATAGGTTTTCTGGAAAGTGTCGATGCGGTAGCGGGTGCGCATGATGCGTTCCAGATCGAAGCCGACGCGGTTGGGGCTGGCGCTGTCCAGGCAGTACACCGATTCGCCCTTGCTGGACACGATGCCCGCGCCGTAGATGCGCATGCCCTTGGGCGTGTTGATCAGGCCGAACTCCACCGTGTACCAGTACAAGCGCGCCAGCATCGGCAAGACGCCCAAGGCCTTGGCCTTCATGCCGCCCTTGCCGTAAGCCTCCAGGTAGTCGGCGAACACCGGATTGATCAACAGCGGCACATGGCCGAACAAATCATGGAACACATCGGGTTCTTGCAGATAATCCAGCTGATGCGGCTCGCGCAGCCACCAGGTGACCGGGAAACGGCGGTTGGCCAGATGCTCGAAGAACACGTCGTCCGGAATCAGGCCCGGCACCGCGACGATCCGCCAGCCGGTGGCGGCCATCAGTTGTTCATTCAGCTTGGCGAAGTCCGGCACCCGGTCCGCGTCCACGCCCAGGCGCTCCAGGCCTTCCAGGAATTCGTCGCAGGCGCGGCCCGGCAGCATCTCGCTCTGGCGGCGGTACAGCGTGGCCCAGGTGGCGTGGTCGGCGGCGGTGTAGCGCTCCAGCGGTTGCGGCAGGGTGAAGTCCGCGCTGTCGTGGCTGAGTCCGACGTTCTTGCGCGTGGTGATGTCGGGCACGACGAAATCGGCTCGGTCGTTCATGGCGGTGGGTCCGGATATTTAGGTGGATAACTCTAGTTTAGGCCCGGAGCGATGCGGGAAGACCGCAAAATTTGCCTGTATGCGATTTTTTTTGCACACTTGCCGCATATAACCGCCATGAAATGCTCACTATGCGCAAAATTGAATTAGACCGCTTCGATTACCAGATCCTGGACGCGTTGCAGCACGACGCCCGCGTCACCCATCAGAAACTGGCGCAGCAAGTGGCTTTGTCCGCGTCCCAGATCGGCCGCCGCATCCAGCGCATGGAGGAAAGCGGCGTGATCCAGGGCTATCAGGTGGCGCTGAAGCCGGAACAGGTGGGCTTGTCGGTGATGGCTTTCGCCCACGTCAGCCTGGAGCGCCACAGCGAAAGCGCCTTGCAGGAATTCGCCCAGGCCATCAACGAGCTGCCGGAAGTGCTGGAATGCTACGCCGCCGCCGGCGAGGCGGACTATCTGCTGCGCATCGTGGTGCCGGACCTGCCCTCGCTGTCCACCTTCGTGATGAACCGGCTGATGCGGCTATCGCTGGTGCGCAGCGTCAAATCCACCATCGCCTTGAACGCGATCAAACAGACGATGAAGCTGCCGCTCTCGTCAGTGCCGGAATGAAAAACGGCGGGAATATCCCCGCCGTTTTTGACTTCAGCCCCCTCAGCGCTTGAGCTTGGCGAACGCCGCCGCCATCGCGGTGTCGCCGGCCGGCTGCTGGCCGCGCTGGCGGTCGCCGCCGCGCCGGTCCTGAGCGCGCGGGCCGTCGTTGCGCGGGCCGCGGCTGTTGCCGGCGCCCGGCGCGTCGTCCAGCCGCATGGTCAGCGCGATGCGCTTGCGCGCCGCGTCCACTTCCATCACCTTGACCTTGACCACGTCGCCGGCCTTGACCACTTTGCGCGGGTCGTCGACGAACTTGTTGGACAAGGCCGAGATGTGAACCAGGCCGTCCTGGTGCACGCCGATGTCGACGAAGGCACCGAAGTTGGCGACATTGGTGACCACCCCCTCCAAGACCATGCCCGGCTGCAAGTCCTTGATGTCTTCGACGCCGTCCTGGAAGGTGGCGGTCTTGAACTCCGGACGCGGGTCGCGGCCCGGCTTGTCCAGCTCGCGCAGAATATCCATCACCGTGGGCAGGCCGAAGCGTTCGTCGGTGTAATCCACCGCCTTCACCGTTTTCAGGAAGCCGGAATCGCCGAGCAGCGATTTCATCTCGCGGCCGGTCTTGAGCACGATCCGCTCCACCACCGGATAGGCCTCCGGGTGCACGGCGGAGCCGTCCAGCGGGTTGTCGCCGTCGCGGATGCGCAGGAAGCCGGCCGCCTGTTCGAAGGTCTTGTCGCCCAGCCGCGGCACTTTCAGCAATTGCCTGCGGTTGCGGAAGGCGCCGTTCTGATCGCGGTAGGACACGATATTGGCCGCCAGCGTGGCGTTGAGGCCGGAGATGCGGGTCAGCAGCGGCGCCGAGGCGGTGTTGACGTCGACGCCGACGGCGTTGACGCAATCCTCCACCACCGCGTCCAGCGCGCGCGCCAGCTGGCTCTGGTTGACGTCGTGCTGATACTGGCCGACGCCGATGGACTTGGGATCGATCTTCACCAGCTCGGCCAGCGGGTCCTGCAAACGGCGGGCGATGGACACCGCGCCGCGCAGCGACACGTCCAGATCCGGGAATTCCCGCGCCGCCAGTTCCGAGGCCGAGTACACCGAGGCGCCGGCTTCGGACACCACGATCTTGGTCATGCCCAGCTGCGGATAGGCGCGGATCAGCTCCTGCGCCAGCTTGTCGGTTTCGCGGCTGGCGGTGCCGTTGCCGATGGCGATCAGATCCACGCGGTGACGCGCGCACAAGGCGCCCAGCACCGCCAGCGAGCGGTCCCAGTCGCGGCGCGGCTCGTGCGGATAGATGGTGGCGGTGTCCAAGAGCTTGCCGGTGTCGTCCACCACCGCTACCTTGCAGCCGGTGCGCAGGCCCGGGTCCAGGCCCAGGGTGGCGCGCCGGCCGGCCGGCGCCGCCAGCAAGAGGTCGTGCAGATTGTCGGCGAACACCTTGATCGCCTCGGCGTCGGCGGCGTCCTTGAGCCGCGACACCAGCTCCAGTTCCAGCGACAGGAAGATCTTGGCGCGCCAGCACAGGCGCACGCCGTCCAGCAGCCATTTGTCGGCCGGGCGGCCGGCGTCGCTCACGCCGAAGCGCGCGGCGATCAACTGCTCGTAGGCGGAGCGCTCGGTGATCGGCGTCTCGTCCGGCTGATACTTCAGCGTCAGACTGAGCACGCCCTCGTTGCGGCCGCGCAATAGCGCCAGCGCGCGGTGCGAGGGCGTGGCGCGGATGGCTTCGCGGTGCTGGAAATAATCGGAGAACTTGGCGCCCTCGTGTTCCTTGCCGGCTACCACCTGGCCGGCCAGCTCGCCCTCGCTCCACAGTTTTTCGCGCAACCGCCCCAAGAGTTCGGCGTCCTCGGCGAAGCGCTCGATCAGGATGGCGCGCGCGCCGTCCAGCGCCGCCTTGGCGTCCGCCACGCCGGCTTCGGCGTTGACATAGGCGGCCGCGGCGGCGTTGGGGTCCTGGCTAGGATCGGACAGCAGGCCGTCGGCCAAGGGCTCCAGCCCGGCTTCGCGCGCGATCTGCGCCTTTGTGCGGCGCTTGGGTTTGTAGGGGAGGTAAAGGTCTTCCAGCGTGGTCTTGTTGTCGGCGGCGTAGAGCGCGGCCTCCAGTTCGGGGCTCAGCTTGCCTTGCTCGGAAATGCTGCCGAGGATGCTGACGCGGCGCTCGTCCAGTTCGCGCAGATACACCAGGCGCTCGGCCAGGGTGCGAAGCTGGGTGTCGTCCAGACCGCCGGTGACTTCCTTGCGGTAACGGGCGATGAAGGGAACGGTGGCGCCGCCGTCTATCAGTTCGATGGTGGCGGCCACTTGCGCCTCGCGGACGGAGAGTTCCGCCGCCAGACGATGGGAAATGCTTTTCAACATCGGTTTTTATTCTTTCGAGTTGAACAAAAACCGCTACTCTACCGCCATTGCCGACAAAATCAACCGGGACGCCGCATAGGGCGTCCCGAAATCAGCGCAACCGGACAAATCAGGTGCCCGCCGCCACCGGGCTTTCCAACCAGGCCTGGGCCTCTTCCGCGGTATCGAAATACTGAGTGCGGGTATTGGACAGCAGGCCGGCGATGTGGGCGGCCAGCTTGATCCAGACATCGCTGACCACCAGCGCCACGCGGCCGACGTGGTTTTCATGGGCGCGCATGAATTTGACCTCTTCCACCGCCATGTCCAGCGTGAAGTCCTTCAACTCGGTCAGGTCCAGCAGCAGGTCGGGCTTGGCGCACTCGGACTGGCGCTTGAGCAAGGCCTCTTCCAGCAGCTTGAAGTCCGCCAGCGTGAATTCGTTGTACAGCGCCACGTCCAGGCCGTAGTGTTGTTCGCGTATCGAGATCATGTGCTTCTCCTTTGCGGTGTCGCTTTCATTTTAAGGCCTGGCCGCATTGGCGCGGCAAGCTTTTTCAGGCGGCCGGCAGCGTCTTGAGCCAGGCGGCCAAACGCCCGCGGGCGTTGCGGCAGGGCGAGGCGGTGTTGAACTGTATCATCCGCCCGCGCGTCCATTTGTCGTACCAGGCGCGGCCGTACAGCGCCTCGTCGGAGTAACCTTCCACCAGCGCCTCCACCTGGCGCTGGCTGTCGTCCAGCATCGCGCATAGCCGCGTCCAATCGCCTATCCCCTGGTAATCGCGGTAGAACTTCTGCGCCAGCAGGCCCAGTTGGTTCCAGCGGTAGCCGGCGTCGGGAAAGTCTATCGGCAGGCCTTCCCGCTCCAGCCGGTGCCACTTCAGCACCAGCGCCTGCCAGCCCAGCAGATAGGCCAGCAGATCCGCCGCGCTCATCCGGCTGTTCTTGGCGTGGCCGTCCAGTTCCTGGTCGAAGGCGCGCTCCGGCGGCACCCGCGCCAACACCGCGCGCAAGCGCTGGTATTCGTCCCTCATCGCCGCCAGCAAAGCCGCCTTGTCCGCCGGTACCGCCATCCTCCCACCCTCCAGGCCGGGTCCGGCGCAGCGCCGGATTTCGCTTCCAGCTTAACGCCGGCTGGCCAACATGCCGCTGACGATGATCAAACCCATCGCCGCCAAGCCGGCGGCGCTGAGCGGGTCGCCCCACAGCCCCACGCCCAACAGGGTGGAAAACACCACGGTCAGATAGGACAGATTGGCGGCCAAGAGCTTGCGCCCCACTTTATACGCGCGGGTCATCGCCAATTGGGCGATGGTGGCGGTGGCGCCCAGGCCCAGCAGCAGCCAGACGTTTTCCAGCGTCACCGGGTGCCAGGTTTCGAACAACATCAGCAGCAGGCCGCCCAGCGTGGAGATCAGCGCGAAATAGAACACCACCTTCCATTCCGGCTCGCCCTGGCGGCCCAGTTCCCGCACGTGCAGATAAGACCAGCCGGCCAGCAGGCCGGAGCCGACGCCGAGCAGGCCGGCCACCCAGGCCTCGCTGGACAAAGTGGGCCGCAGCAACAGCACCACGCCGACAAAGCCCAGCGCCAGGCCGGCCAGCGCCTGCTTGGGCAGGCGCTCGCGCAGCAGGACCACCGACAGCAGCGCCAGGAACATCGGCGAGGTGTAGTTGAGCGTGACCGCCGTGGACAGCGGCAAATGGGCGATGGCGTAGAAATACAATAGCATCGAGACGTAGCCGATCAGGCCGCGCTGCACGTGATAGCGCAGCAAGGGGGTGGCGAAGCGATCGCGCCGCCACAAGGCCGCCGCGCCCAGGGTGACCACGCCCATCAGCGTGCGCCAGAACACCAGCTCGGTGGAGGAGAAATACTCGGCGCCCAGCTTGACGAACACCCCCATCAGGCCGAAAAACACCGCCGCCACCACCATCCAGCCCGAACCCAGGCGCCACTTTCCACTAGTCAAACCACGTTATCCTTATGCATTGTTGTTGAATATCCAAGTTCTGTTTCAACGCAGGGCCGCCATCAGGCCGGACCCCACAATCAAGGCCATCGCCGCCAGCGACCATCCGCTCAGCGGGTCGCCCCACAACACCACGCCCAGCAGCACGGAAAACAGCACCGTCAGATAAGCAAAGCTGGCCACCAGGTATTTGCGCCCGTCCTTGTAGGCGCGAGTCATCGCCAGCTGGCCCAGCATGCCGCAAACGCCGACGCCAAGCAGCGGCAAAACATTGTCCGCCGTCACCGCGCTGAAGCCCGGCCCCAGGATCAGCCAGACGCCGCCAAACAGGCTGGAAACGGAGAAGAACCAGAACACCACCTTCCAGGACGGTTCGCCCATCCGGCCCAGCTCCCTCACCTGAAACACCGCGTAGCCGGCGCTGACGCCGGACAAGAGTCCGATCAGGCCGGCCAGCCACTGCGCCGAACTGAAAGTGGGCCGCAGCAGGATGACGATGCCGACGAAGCCCAGCAACAAGGCCAGGCCGGTGCGCGGCGTCAGGCGCTCCTTCAGTTTGACCACGCACAATAAGGCGAAGAACAGCGAGGAGGTGTAGTTCAGCGTCACCGCGGTGGACAAGGGCAGCCGGGTCAGCGCGTAGAACAGCGCCACCATGGACATATAGCCGACGAAGCTGCGCTTGATGTGGCCGCGCCAATGCGGCGTCCGCGGCGACTGGCGCTTCCAGGCCATCGCCGCGCCCAAGGTCAGCGCGCCGATGGCGGTGCGCCAGAACAGCAGCTCGGTGGAGCCGAAGGCGTCGGCGCCCAGCTTGACGAACATGCTCATCAAGGCGAAGCACAGGGCCGCCACCACCATCCAGCCGGAGCCCAAACGTCCCTGGCGCAAGCGCAGCCCCAGGGTTCTCGCGCCCTCGCTCAGCGCCGGCGTCATCGCTTCAACAATTCCAGCGACAGACAGATGGCCTCCATCTGCCGGCGGTAGGTCTTGAACTCCGACGCGTTGGCGGCGCAGCGCGCCTCCGCCATGCGCTTTTTGTCCCCCAGCTGGAACACGTGCAGATTATGCCGGACGATCCACAAGCGGTTGGAGACGAAACGGCCGTCGCGGTATTCGGTGACCAGCCGGCCGCTGCGGCTGTTGCCGCGGGCGAAATTGGCGGCTTCGCGGTTATCGCCCTCGCGGCGGTATTTCTGCGCCAGCCGGGCCAGGGTGTCGCCGCGCCCCGGCTTGCGCGCGAACACCTGCACATCGATGGCGGCGCGCTCGCGCTGGTCCGCCTTGGGCGGCACCACGCGCAGCACGCGCTGACCGTCCACCACGCTGGGGCGGACCTTCCAGCCCGGCGGCACATTGAAACGCACCCGGCTGGCGGCGTCGGTATAGACGGCGGCCTGGGCCAGCGGAGCCAGCAAGGCCAGCGACAAGGGCAAACAGCGGAAAAGCGTTTTGAGCATGGAATCGGGCAAACCAGAATAAGAAAGGCGCGGACTGGGTCCGCGCCTTTCCATTATGACACTGCAAGCCGCCGCTTAACCAGCCAGCGCCGCGCCCATTTTGCGCCGGTAGAACTCGTGGAAGTGCAACATGCCCTCCTCGGTGGGAGATTGATAAGGCCCCACCTCGTTCTCGCCGCGCAGCCACAAGGCGCGTCGGCCTTCGTGCATGCGGTAGCAAATCTCGTCGTCTTCCTTGGCGGTTTCGAAGTAGGCCGCCTGCTCCGCCTCGATGAACTCCGGCTCGAACCACACCACGTCCTCCGGGTAGTAGAACTCGGTCAACACCGTGCACTGCTCCGGCCCGCGCGGCATCACCACGCTGACCACCAGCACGTGCGGATACCACTCCACCATGATGTTGGGGTAGTAAGTCAGCCAGATGGCGCCGAACTCCGGCTGCTGATCGGCGTAGCGCCGGCGGACTTCCTCATGCCATTTGCCGTAGGCGCGGGAACCGGAAGTGGCCAGCTGGTTCTTCACGCCCACGGTCTGCACATGGTATTGCGCGCCCCACTCCCATTTCAGGTCGCCGCAATCGACGAAATTGCCCAGGCCGGGGTGGAAGGGATCGACGTGGTAATCCTCGGAATACACTTCGATGAAGGTCTTCCAGTTGAAGCCGTACTCGCTCAGATGGCTGGAATGGTAGGCGTAGCCGTCAAAACTCATGTGCTTGGCCACGCCCAGGTTTTCCAGATCGCGCGCCACATTGCGGCGCGCGTCGAACAAGAGGCCGTTCCAACGCGTCAGCTCGGTCTGGTTCAACTTCAGGCACGGCGTTTCCGGAAAATGCGGCGCGCCCAGCAAAGCGCCTTCGGCGTCGTAAGTCCAGCCATGCAGATTGCAGACGATATGATTGCCGTTGCCGCGGCCTTTATAGATGACCGCCTGGCGATGGCGGCAGACATTGGAGATCAGCTTGACCCGTCCATCCACGTTCTTGAGCATCTTGCCGTGGCCCATCCATTCCAGAGTCTGATAATCGCCGGCGTTCGGCGTCATCAGCTCATGGCCATAGTAGAGGGGCGCGTCTCCAAACAGCAGCCGCTGTTCCTGAGCGTAATAGGCAGGATCGAAATAGGTATAGACGGGTAGCTGGGCAGCAGAAGCTTGAAGCAACTGAGCGGAAGCCAGATCAGACATTATTCCCACACCTCCGTGGTAGAAGATATAAGACCAGCCGAATCTCGCTTAAAACGAGTTTGCGGGACTATCAAAAACAATCAACAAAAACAAGGCCGAACCTTGCGGCCGAGGGGCGGATTATGCCCCCGCCCCCCCACCGGGGCAAGCCTTTCCTCTCTGCTGGAAGCGGGTTCTTGGCGTAAAAACATCAGCTTGCCATACCCAAATCATACTTAGAATAATATTTTTGATAGGAATCAAAGCTTTAGCATTCACGCTGCAATGCAATATTAGAGTCGCTTAATTCATGATGTTATAATCGCCGTCATCGCCGCCGTCCGGCCCTGGAGCCTGACCCCATCTGGACTGTAGCCGATATGCCGCCAGTTACAATGCCTGCCGCGTAAAAGCAGGCGCAGCCATGCTTTTCGCCGGAGACCCCGCGGCGCTGACGCCGGCTTCCGGCAATGCTATACCGATTGAAAGCCGCGTCCGACGCAGCGGGAATCCATGCCCGCCGCCGCGGCCGCGAGCTCGGGTTCAATGGCGACAAAACCGCTGATTTTTGCCGAAATGCTGAATTTAACGACTCATCGCGCCAAGCGCCTGCAGCCTGCGACACCGTTCGGTCGGTGCCGGACCGCCATTCGCGCCCATTCCCGCCGCGCGTCACAGGAAAGTCTCTGAAACCATGCAAACCTTTTTCCTCGCACCCATCGGCTTCAACGCCGGCCTGACCTCGGTGGCGCTGGGCGCCATCCACAGCCTGGAACAGGCCGGCCTGCGCGTCGGCTTCGTCAAGCCCATCGCCCAAGGCGCGGACCCCAAGGAGCCGGAGCGCTCCACCCACTTCGCGCGCGCCATCTGCCGGCTCAATCCGCCGGAGCCGATTCCGATGGAGCGGGTGGAACACCTGCTGTCCAAGGGCCAGGTGGATCAGTTGATGGAGGAAGTGGTCAGCCTGTATCAGCAGGCGGCCCATCAGGTGGACGTGGTGCTGGTGGAAGGCCTGGTGCCGGACCAGAAGCAGGTGTTCTCCACCTTCCTCAACACCAAGATCGCCCGCAATCTGCAGGCGCAGACCATCCTGGTCAGCGCCGCCGACAACCTGGCCAGCCATGAGATCGCCGAGCAACTGGAAATGAGCATCCAGGCCTTTGGCGGCGGTCAGGGCGGACAAGTCGCAGGCTACATCCTCAACCGGGTGCCCAAGGATCAGAACGCCCAGGACATCGCCACCGAGGTGCTGGAAAGCGGCAGCCTGATGAAGAAGGTCAGACTGCCGCTGCTGGGCGCCATCCCGCACGAACCCGAGCTGCTGGCGCCGCGCACGCTGGACGTGGCCAATCATCTGAAGGCGCGGCTGCTGCACGCCGGCCAACTGACCAGCCGGCGCGTGCGCACCATGGTGGTGACCGCCCGCACCGTGCCCAATATCGTGCACCTGCTCAAGCCCGGCGCGCTGATCATCACCCCGGGCGACCGCGAGGACATCGTGCTGGCCACCGCGATGGCGGCGATGAACGGGGTGCCGCTGGCCGGCCTGCTGCTGACCTGCGACTCGATGCCGGACCCGCGCATCATGCTGCTGTGCCAGCAAGCCTTCACCGGCGGCATGCCGGTGATGGCCAGCGAATCCAATACCTTCGACACCAGCAGCGCGCTCAACAATATGAGCTTGCAAGTGCCGTCCGACGACCGCGAGCGCATGGAGCGCGTGATCGAATTCGTCGCCGAACACCTGAACGTGGCGCCGCTGAAGCAATACATCGGCGCGCCGCAGGAACTGCGCCTGCCGCCGCCGGCCTTCCGCTATCAGCTGATGGAAAAAGCGCGCAAGGCCAATAAGCGCATTGTGCTGCCGGAAGGCAACGAACCGCGCACCATCCAGGCCGCCGCCATCTGCCACGAGAAGGGCATCGCCCGCTGCGTGCTGATCGGCCAGCGCGCCGAAATCCTGCAAGTGGCGGAAGCCCAGGGCGTGACGCTGCCGGAATCGGTGGAAATCATCGACCCCAACGAGGTGCGCGGCCGTTACGTGCCGCCGATGGTGGAGCTGCGCAAGAGCAAGGGCCTGAACGCGCCGATGGCCGAGCAGCAACTGGAAGACAATGTGGTGATGGGCACCATGATGCTGGCGCTGGACGAAGTGGACGGCCTGGTGTCCGGCGCGGTGCACACCACCGCCAACACCATCCGTCCGGCCCTGCAGCTGATCAAGACCGCGCCGGGGGCCCGCATCGTCTCCAGCGTGTTCTTCATGCTGATGCCGGAGCAGGTGCTGGTTTACGGCGACTGCGCGGTGAACCCGGACCCGGATGCCGAGCAATTGGCCGACATCGCCATTCAGTCGGCGGACTCCGCCGCCGCCTTCGGCATTCCGCCGCGAGTGGCGATGATCTCCTACTCCACCGGTTCCTCCGGCAGCGGCTCGGACGTGGAAAAAGTGCGCGAAGCCACCCGCATCGCCAAGGAAAAGCGGCCGGACCTGCTGATAGACGGCCCGATGCAGTACGACGCCGCCAGCGTGGAATCGGTGGGCCGCCAGAAGGCGCCGGACAGCGCGGTGGCCGGCCGCGCCACCGTCTTCGTGTTCCCGGACCTCAACACCGGCAACACCACCTATAAGGCGGTGCAGCGCTCGGCCAACGTGGTGTCGGTGGGCCCGATGCTGCAAGGCCTGCGCAAGCCGGTCAACGATCTGTCGCGCGGCGCGCTGGTGGACGACATCGTCTACACCATCGCGCTGACCGCGCTGCAGGCGGAGCAAGGCGAGTCCGCTTGAACTGAAGCCGCCCTCCCCCAACCGCCTGCCGCCCGGCAGGCGGTTTCGCCGTTCCGCGCAACAGCGCCCCTCCCCTTCGCCGCCCTGTCCGGTCATGCCATTGCGTTAATTCAAACAATTGTTTTACATTGGAGCGCCATAAGAGCCGCACAACAACAAGCTGCGTCCGCAGCCGCGTCTACAACGCATCAGAGGGGCACTCCATGTCGATTCAAACCATCACCGAATGGTTCATTCCGGACCGCGTCCGCCTATCCCCGGAACAGGCGATCCGCGGCCGCACCGTCGTCGGCGTCGGCCTGCTGGCCGGCCTGGTGGCGCCGCTGTTCGCCGTCGAATACCTGCAACTGGGCCACCGCGCGATGGCCGCCGGCATCGCGTTAGGCGGCCTGGGCCTGCTGCTGGGGCCGCTGCTGCTCAAGCTCAGCGGCGCGGTGCGCTTCAGCGCGGAATTCATCACCAGCTGCATGTACGCGATGGTGTGCTGGATGGTCTACGTCAACGGCGGCATCCAATCCACCAGCATTGTCTGGTTCGCCGCCATTCCCTTCACCGCCGTCTTCGTCGCCACCCGCGTCTCCGGCATGGTCTGGCTGGCGTTGACCGCGGCCGCCATCGGCCTCTTCCTGTGGCTGAGCGCCCGCGGCCTGCTGCCGGCCAACCCGATTCCCCGCGCGGAAATCCCCAAGCTGCAAGCCAAGTCTCTGGCCGGCCTGTCCCTGGTGGTGCTGGCCCTGGCGCTGGCTTTCGACAAGGCCAAGGTCAAAAGCTTCGAGAAACTGGAAAGCGCGCGGCGCGAGGCCGAACAGGCGCAACAGGCGATGCGGCAGCTGATGGCCCAGCTGACCCAGTCCATCCAGGCCGCCTCCAGCGCCAGCCGGGACATCGCCGGCAGCACCGGCAATATGGCCGACACCATGGCCAGCCAGCGCGAACGCTCCGAGGACATGGTGGTGATCGCCCAGCAGATGGCGGTGGTCACCAGCCAGAACGCCGAGCAATCGGTGACCGCCACCCAGCTGGCGCACACCGCGGGCCAGGCGGCCTTGGGCGGCGGCGAGGCGATGGACCAGGCGGTGCGCCAGTTGAGCAAGGCCGGCGAGGTGATTGCGCTGGCCTCCGGCCGGCTGGAACAATTGGGCGAACGCAGCGCCGAGGTCAGCGGCATCGTGCAGCTGATCCGCGACATCGCCGACCAGACCAATCTGCTGGCGCTCAACGCCGCCATCGAGGCGGCGCGCGCCGGCGAGCTGGGCCGCGGCTTCGCCGTGGTGGCCGACGAGGTGCGCAAGCTGGCCGAGCGCACCCAGAACGCCACCTTGGACATTGAGCAGAAGATCCGGCTGATCGTCGACGGCACCAATCAGGCGCTGGTGGCGATGCGGGACGGCAATCAGCAGATGCGGACCGGCCGCGACCACTCGGTGGACGCCCAGCAAAAACTCTCCGGCATCATCCGCGAAACCGGCGAGCTGGCCAGCCTGCTCAGCCAGATGTCTCAAGCGGAAGCCAATCAGAACCAGGGTTTCGCCCAGTTCGCCCACGACATCACCGCGGTGGGCGAATCCACGCGCAGCCTGTCCGGCGAAACCCAGGCCATCGCCGACGCCATCGCGCGGCTGGATCGCTTGCTGGTGGAACTGGGCCAAAACACCCGCCACCTGCAGCCGCACACCGCCGAGGCATGAAAAACGCCGGCCCTGGGCCGGCGTCGTCCTTTGGACTGGCGAACGCCCTTACTGCGGCAACTCGCTATTGCTGAACACCTCCAACTGCACCTGCTTGACCCGCTTGTCCGCGGCCAGACGCTGCTGCAAGGACAGCAGCTCGGCCTGGGCCGGCGCGTCGAACACCACCACGCTCTGGGTGCGGTAGCGCACGCTCAGGCTGTGATCGCGCGCCAGCGCGGCCTCGTCGCGCGGCGAAGCCAGCTTCACCATCACCACGCCGCTGACCTTGGACGGCGCCAGTTCGCCTTCGGAACGCAGCACGTCGCCGCGCTTCAGCGTCGCGCCGCCTTCGCTCGCCGCCGAGCGGGCGCTGACGCCCAGCGGCAGCTTGCCGGCCGGCGCCGCTTGTTTGTAATAAGTCTTGCCGTTGATCACCAGCGGCTGACCGCCCGGCTTCTGCTTGAAGGACGGAACGTCGGCGGCTTGGGCGCCGGCGGCCAGGGCCAGCAGGCCGGCCAGAATCAGGGAATGTTTCATCGTTATGCTCCTTTGTGGCCGATGAAGCGGATGGACCAAGACCGCAGGGTGCCGGCGGCGTTGGGCAGGCTCAGCGTGCGCTGACCCTGAGCGTCGCGGTAGTCGTAATAGTACTCGGCGCCGTTGGTGTCGATCACGCGCAGCCGCCATTGGCCGCGCGCCGATTCGCCGTAGAAGTGGTTGGACAACAGGCGCTGCTGGTTCAGGCCGTAGCTCTCATTCACCAGGCCGGTGCGCGGCGACAGCAATACCGAGCGGGTGCCGGCCGGCGAGATCAGCTCCACCGCCAGGTCGTTGGCGCGGCCGTGTTTCGCGTCCACCAGCACCTGCACCGCTTCCACCGTCAAATCCTCGGCATGGGTGTACGCGCTGTCCAGGCCGGCTTCGCTGGCGTCCGGAATCGCCTTCATCACCGACACCGTCTGCCAGCGCGTCTTCTCCAGCGCCGTCAGCGGCTTGTGATTGCGACCCAGTTCCACCGCCTTGTCCACATCGATCAGGCCGAAGCCGTAGAACGGGTGGAAAGCGAGGCCGGCGGCGTTGTTCTGCCATCCCGGCAAAGCCTGGTAGCTGTGCGCGCCGCCCTTGGCGTCCTTGAACGCCAGAGTCACGCCGGCATGATTGGCGTCCACTTTGCGCGCCGATTTGATCAGCAGATCGCGCACATCGCGCGCGCTCAGATTGGGATACGCCGACATCAACACCGCAAACGAACCGGAGGCGGCCGGCGCCGCGGCGGAAGTGCCGTTCATGGTGCCGCGGTAATCGCAATTCGGGTCCAGCGCAGTGCCGCCGTGCAACTGATTGGTGGACGGACGCAGCGTGGAGTTGGAGCCGCGGTCGCAACCCACCAGATCGGTGGTCACCATCGCCGGGCTGGCGGTGCCGTACTCGCCGCCCGGCGAGGTCAAGAGCACGTTGGCGCCCACCGAGGAGTAGGACGAGCGCACGCCGTCGGCGTTCAAGGCCGACACCACCACGTTCCAGTAATTGCTGTTGTCGGTGGTCAGGTTGGAGTCCTGGATCGGCAGGCCGTCGTTGCCGGCCTTGGCCAAGACATAAGTGGGCTTGCCGTCGTCGTCAGAGCCGGACTGGAAGCTGACGTAGGCGTTGCCCGCCGACTTGACGAAGACCGCGCCCTTGCCGCCGTTGCTGCGCAGGCTGACGTCCTCGTGCGCTTCGTCGCGCACCCGCAGCGTCATATCGGTGTCCGGATTGCCCGGGATCGAGCGGATCGCCGAGCTGCCGTAGCTCTGGTTGAACACGCGGGAGAGGGTGGACGACTGGCCGGCGCTGTCGCTCGGCGACTTGCCGTGAGACAACATCCAACCGGCGGTGGTTTGCGCCTTCAGCCAGTTGAAGCCGTTCAGGCTGGCCGCTGGCGCCACGCCGCGGCCGCCCAGATTGTTGAAACCCACCGCGGCGGCGATGCCGGCCACGGCCGTGCCGTGGCTGTCGGTGGCCGAGCTGGGGGTCGGGTCGTCGCTATTGTTGGCCAGGTTCTTGGAACCGGGCACCACATTGCCCGCCAGGTCCGGATGGCGGATTTCCAAGCCGTCGTCGATGACGGTCACCGTCACGCCGCGGCCCTGGATGCTGCGCGAATGGCTAAGCGCCAGGTTCAGATCGATGCCGGCCACGCCGCCGCGCTGCGAGAACGCGTTCTGCCCCGTGTTTTGCAGGAACCATTGCTGGGACACCAGCGGATCTCCCGCTTGCAAGGGCGTTGCGGCCTGACCGGCCAGGGACGCCAGGGCCAGCGAAACCGCGCCCACCGTGATATGGATACGCATTGCATCTCCTAAGTGTCGAAACTGCTGTCGATAGGGAACAACCGCCGCGAGTCCGGGGCTGCCACCCCATCGCTCCCGGCCATTCGCCGCCGCCTGCCAGCGGCGGTGAAATCCTCGGTTCTTCGCCGGCGCCCAAACCCGGAACACTAGCCGCCCTGCTCCGGGCGCCATGCGGCGAACCTGCGTCGGCGCTCGCGCCGGGCCGCCGAGGCGGCGTCCGTCGCCGCGTTCAGCCGGCCCAAGCGGCGCCTGCCTAAGCAGTGAATCATCAAAACCAAAAATGCCAAAGTCCTATTTATTTTTATCGTATATAAAAACTTCATAATACAAAATGCAATAATTCCCATTCGCAAATATGACAACACGAAGCAACAAAGCCAGAAAAATCTTGTCAAAATCAACCGCTTAGCAGGGAAATGACTAGACAAGCCACCGCCAGCCACGCCGCGAGCAGCCAGCCGAAAGCGCCGCCGGATCAGTGGGCGGGCGTCAGGATTTGTCAGACAGAAGCGCTAGGGAAGGGAAAAAAAAGGAACAAAAAAACGCCCCGGACGGGGCGTTTTGATTGGAAGGCGATGCCGGCGCGGGTTTTAGTCGCGCTCGCCGGCGAAGGCCAGCAGCAGTTGCAGCAAGCTGGTGAACAGATTGTAGATGCTGATGTAGATGGACAGCGCGGCGGAAATATAGCTGTCCTCGCCGCCGTCCACCACCACCTTGACCTGCCACAGAATCATCAGCGAGCTGAACAGCGCGAAGGCCGCCGAGATCATCAGATGGAAGGCCGGCATGCGCAGGAAGATGTTGGCCACCACCGCCACCATCAGCACGATGGCGCCCACGGTCAGGAAGTTGCCCAGGCCGCTCAGATCGCGCTTGGTGGTGGTGGCGATGCCCGCCATCACGAAAAACACCAGCGCGGTGGCCGCGCCCGCGGTCATGATCAGCTGGCCGCCGTTGGAAAACTTGAACGCCAGTTGCAGCAAGGGCCCCAACAGCAAGCCCATCAGGAAGGTGAAGCCCAGCATCAGGAACACGCCGGCCGAGCTGTAGCGGTTTTTCTCGATGGCGAACACCAGGCCGTAAAACACGGCCAGGATCGCCAGCATGCCGATGATGGGGCTGCCGGCCAGGAAGCCGAAATTCATATTGGTGCCGACGATGGCCCCCATCACTGTGGGGATCATCGACAAGCCCAGCAAACCATAAGTATTGCGAAGAACCTTATGGCGTACCTCGGCCATACCGGTCGTCTGATAGGCCGTCTCAAGGTTCGGGTGCATAATTAAGCCTTTCTCCAAAGGGATTTTTATCAAATTGTACCGACAGTGACCGCCGCCGTGGCAATAAGTTTCCAGGCGGGCCGGCTTGCGCCGGGAAAGCGCTTCGGGTATTCTTGCACTCCCTTGCAAATTAGGGCTTCTGGCCGGATTTGCAAGCGGCATCAAA
The DNA here is from genome assembly GCF_024158805.1 of Chromobacterium sp. S0633. Classification (NCBI taxonomy): domain Bacteria; kingdom Pseudomonadati; phylum Pseudomonadota; class Betaproteobacteria; order Neisseriales; family Chromobacteriaceae; genus Chromobacterium; species Chromobacterium sp. S0633. The sequence continues at coordinate 43,963 of NZ_JAMZGH010000006.1, forward strand.
GCGAAAGTGGCGGAATTGGTAGACGCACTGGATTTAGGTTCCAGCGCCGCAAGGCGTGAGAGTTCGAGTCTCTCCTTTCGCACCATCTCCTGGTTTTAGCTCCTAGCGGCGCAGCGCCGCGGCCCTCCCCTTAAAAACCCGCACAGCGGCGATTTTCCGCGTCCGGAATCATCACGCGCGCGCCGCAAGACACTGTCGTTTTGCGCCATCGCCTGCCCGATTCTCGTGCTGGACGCTGCAAACGCAAACACGCCACGCCATGAGGAACGCCCCCGAAACCGTTACGCTTCGAGGGCGTCAAGCCGGACGCCGGCTGCGCGCAAACCCGCCGCCGCATCAGCTCGCGGCGGCCGCCTGCTTGTCCATCATGATTTTCAGAATCTGCACATCGGTCTGCACCATGCCCTGGCTGGCCAGCTTGCCCAGGTTGGCGATGGAGGCGTCCAGTTCGCACTCGACGATGCCGTCGCTGCCGGCCACGCACACGCCGTCCAAGGCCATCAACACCGCCTTGTAGGCCGAGCCGGCCGAGGTGGACACCTTCATCGCGCAGCTATTGGACGCGCCGTCGCAGATCATGCCGGCCAGGTCGCCTATCATGCTCGAAATGGCCATGCCGGCCACCGCGTAGCCGCCGCCCAACAGATGGGCCATGCCCGCCGCCGCGCCCATGGACGCGGTGGTGACCGCGCACAGCGCGGACAGCTTGGGCAAGCGGGCGTGGATGTAAATCGCCATCAAGTGAGACAGCATCAGCGCCCGCGTCAGGGTTTCCCGGTCGGCGCCGACATGCTCGGCCACCACCACCACCGGCATGGTGGCGGCGATACCCTGGTTGCCGGAACCGGAATTGCTCATCGCCGGCAGGGTGGCGCCGCCCATGCGGGCGTCGGACGCCGCCGTGGTGCGGGTGAGAATGCGGGTCAGCAGATTATCCGACAGCAAGCCGGCGCTCACCTGCTTGTGCAAGGTCGCGCCGATATGCAGGCCGAACTGCCCTCCCATGCCCGCCCGCGACAGCGCCTCGTTCAAGGTGGCCGCCTCGTGGATGAAGTCCATCATGTCCAGCGGCGCCTGGGTGGCGAAGTCGTAGACATCCCGCGCCGTCGCGTCGGAAAAATCGTACGCGGCGCCGGCCTGGCCGGAGGTCTCGAGTTCAGCGCGGAACAACGCCGTGCCATTGCGTTCGATCAGCACCACATGGGTGTGCGAATCGGCGATGCAGACGCGGGCCGTCTCCTCGCCGGCGAAAACCCGGGCTTCCGAATAGAGGATGTTGGGCACGTCCGCGATGCTCAGCGTCACGCGATGCTCGGCGAGCATGCGCTTGGCCGCGTCCACCGTTTCACCGCTCAAACCCTTGAGCACTTCCAGCTTGCCGTCCGGATCGCCGCCCAGCGCGCCCACCGCGGCGGCGATCTGCAGGCCCACGGCACCGGTGCCCGGCACGGTCACGCCCATGCCGTTCTTCATCAGATTGGGCGATACCCGCGCCTCGATGCGCTCAGGCGCGCGGCCCAGCGTCTTGGCAGCGATGGCACAGGCCAGGGCCAATGAAATCGGCTCGGTGCAACCCAGCGCCGGCGCCACTTCCGCGCGTGCCGCCTTGACGAACTTCGGCCACAAATCAGTGTTGAGAGTCGATGTACACATGGTGATTACGCTTTCCAATCAAATTAAATCAAAATCTTGCCGCCGCCCGCAAAATGGAACGGCGGCGGAAATTCAGGAGAAGGCCAGGAAGGGCGACACGCACAACAGCAGGCCGGTGGCGATGATGATCTTGAGCGCGCCGCCCTTGTATTTGTGCAGGAAGGGCACTTGGTAGACCAGATAGGCCGGGATCAAACAGCCCACCAGGCCGAAGACCGGGCTGCAGATCGAGGTGAAACTCAGCACCGGCGCGTTCAGCACGATGGCGCCCCAGGACAGCAAAACGGTGAACACCATGATGCCCTTGGCCACCCAATCCGGACGGATGCGCTCCTCCGGCATCACCCGGCGCAGCAGATTCATCGCCAGGCCCTGGCAGGCCTCGCGGAAGCCCAGATAAACGCCGAAGTACGCGGTCATCACCGCGAAAATATTCAGGATCAGGCTGAACAGCTTGACCATATCGCCCGGCATGCTGCTGGCCACCATGGCCAGGGCCGAGATGTTTTCATGCGAGGCCTTGACCGCCTGCTCATGCCCCATCGCCAGAGTGAAGGACACCGCATAGAAAAAGACAGTGACGAAGAGGATGCCAAAGGCGATGTTCATCGCCCGCATCGCCTTGTATTGCGCCACCTTGCGCGACTTTTCCCGCGCGCGGTAGGAAATCACCATCGGGCTCAGGCTCTGGATGAACAGAATGGAGGTCAGCGTGAACGGCAGCATGATGATGGCGTCCTTGATCAGGCTGCCCACGGACGGGAAAGCGCCCACATTGACCAGCTTCCATTCCGACACCATGGCCAGGCCCAGCACCGCCACCACGCCCAGCTTGGTCAACACCATGCCGGTGGAAATCTTGAACAGCAGTTGCTCGCCGCGGGAGGCCAGCGCCACCAATAGACAGATCAGGCCCAGGCCGTAGAAGGGGTTGGCGGACAACAAGGTCTCGGTGACGCCGAAGCTGTGCAGAAAGGAGGCGCTGTCGTTGGTGATGGCGGTCGAATACACAAAGACCCAGATCACCAACATGATGAAGTACAGCGCGCCCAGCAAAATGCCCCAGTTCTTGCCCAGGTAGCCGCTGATCACGCTGGGGTAGTCCTTGCACTCGGGGGACTCCGCCAGGGTGTTGATGAACAGACGCTGAAACAGATACATCGCCGGATAGCCGATGACGGACGACAGCAGGAAAACCCACAAGCCCATCAGCCCCACCTGCACCGGCAGGAACACAATGCCGGCGCCTATCGCCATGCCTATGCTCATCACGACCCAACCGCGGTCGATGCCGTCGAAACGCACCGCCTCCCGCCACTCCGCCTCGCTCATTCCCGCGCGCTCGGCAGCGCTTGCCCTGGGCTTGACGCCCACCTGGGTGATGTCCATACTCGTTGATCCTTTAGTGGTTTCATTGCTGTCCCAAGCGCTCCGGCGCCAACCGGATGCTTGGATGTCCCCGCCGCGCTGCGCCAACAGCGCGGGAAGGGACGACGGACGCGAATCAGAAGCCCTCAGTCACGACACTGCTTCAGATAGCGGTAAAGCGTGGGCTCGGAAATCTCCAGCGCCTGCGCGGCCTTGCCGACGAATCCGCGGACGGAAAACAAGCCGCGCTGATTCAATTCCCGGATCGCCTCCAATTTTTCATCGCCGGACAAGCGCGCCGGATCGATCGCGTATTGCTCCAACACGCTTTGCATGATGCCCACGCCCACATCGTCGATACCCTGCGACAGCGTTTCCTGGTGCGGATCGTGAGACAGTTCCGCCGGCAGCAGCGCCTGCACCGCCTCCAGCGCGCGCTTGTAGCGGCTGTCGTCGGAGTTGACGCAAAGCATGGCCTGCGCGCGGCCGGCGTCGTCCTTGATCACCAGGGTGGACGAGCGCAGCGATACGCCGCTCCTGGTCTTGCTGCGGTAGTTCAGCCGGTAATCCTCGCCGCCCTTGCCGGAACACTCCCGCGCCATGCTCAAGGCGAGATCGGTGGCCGGCGCGCCGACGCTGCGGCCGGACACATGCCCGTTGCGGATGATTTTGAGCGAAGCGCTGGGATTGGACAGATCGTGCACCGCCACCTCGCTGTCCGGCCCCAACAGGGCGGATACGAAGTCGGCGAGCACTTCGGCGTCTAGATGCAGTTTCATGGCGATGACAAAAAAATTATCACGGCGAGATTCTATGCATCAGATTTCACCCATGTCATGCGCAACCACGAGCGCATTTGACGCGCGTCAAATTCGGCAAAACCGCCAGATTCCACCCTGGCGGCGCCCAATGAAAAAACCCGCCGGCGCGGCGGGTTGCAGAATTCGGATCAGATCTTCGGGCGCTCGCTTCACAAGGCCTCGTCGGCCAGCAAGCGCCTGGCGAACACCTCCACCGGCTGAGGGGAAGTGAGATAACTGGTAGGAGTTTACCGAGATAAATCCGGGATGACTCGGGATGATGGTGGACTTCGTGGGATGGGACTTGGAAATGTGTTGCAGCCAGTGAAACAGTTATCGCTGGCTGCTTGGGTCAATCAATGGCCAAACATATCGCCTTGCCGACGGGCCATTTCTTCTTGGCGGACTGCCTTCACGATCTTGTAGACCCATTGTATCGACACGCCATACTTGCGTGCGAGTTCGCTATGGTTGGCGCCATCGAAATCGTCAAAGATACGGCGGTCTCTTTCTGATAGCCGGATTGACAGCCCCATCGGGAAATACACGTTCTGGCCGCCCCAGTGGATGGCCATGCGGTTGGCGATCTCTCTGCCCAACTGGATGGCGCGCTCTTGCTCCATGCTGGCCAGCTCCACCAGGGCCACCGCCACATGATCGGCCAGGTCGAGGAGCAGCTCAGGGCCTTTGCTTCGAAATTGGTCTCTCATTGCATGGTCTCCTTGGTGAAGTGGCCCAGCACCGCCTGGAAATCCGTCTCGGTCATCTCTGTGACGCGGGCCTTGCGCCCAAGCACCGCGCCGGCGGCCTCCCGCATTTGCTCTTCCTGCGCCGCCTGCGCCTCAATACCTGTCGGCACCGACAACCCCATGGCCTTGTGTAGCTGCGCCCGGCGGGTCTTGACCACGCGCTGGCGCCATTCCTTTAGATGCTCAATCACCAGGCTGGCTTGCTCTGTCGACAGCCACTGCAAAGTATCGACCTTGGCCATGCGCTTCACGAATGTCGCCAGGGCTTCCTCGGATGCGTTACGCACCACTTCCATGCCGGCGAGTTCCAGCCATATGCCGCGAATCATCTTTGACTGGCAGTCTTTCGCCAGGGGCCGCCCGCCGGCTTTGGAACGCACCTTGAAGCCTGCCTGCTTCATGTATTCCAAAGCCTGGCTGAGCTGTGGAATTGTCAGCTTTGACGATGATGCTTGTTTTCCAATCCGCAGCAGGATGGCGCGATAGCTGTCGTCATCCAGTGCGAGATCGCGCTTGGCTACGTGGATCAAGCGGATCAGGCGCTGACGGTTATCGACATGCGTCACAGGAAGCTTTCCATTAGCGCCCTTGGCCATCTCACACCCCCGCAATATCAAGAGCGATCGGCTGGTACTGATCCGTCTCGCCGATGCGTTCGTAAACACGAATGTAGGACTTGCTGCCCACCACCTGGACGGCTTCGCCGATCGCCACCATTGCGCGCTGCCAGCGCTCGTCCTGGATGGCGTAGCGGCGCAGGGCCAACACGCGGGCGGTGTTGATCTGCCCCTCTTTGTCGCTGTCGAAGGCCTGGTTGACGATGGCCTGCAGCTCCGGCCGCGCACCTTCCGTCCAGTCCGCCAGGCATTCGTCGATCAACACGCGGGCGGCTTGCAGCCGTTCGTCGAAAGCGATGCGGTCCTGAATCGCCCGCTGGATGCGGTACTTGCCGTCGAAGCTGTAGAGGGTCAAATTGCCTTTCTTGCCACCCAGCTTGGCATCGTATTGCTCCACCGACATATCGATGAAGGCGGAGATGTCGCCAAACGCTTGAGCCTTGAAGTCGGCCAATACCTTGGTGACGCCACGGGCCTTGTCGACCAGTTCCTTCACCAGCCGGTCGCGCTCCTTGTCTATCGGCTTGATCATGCTTTCGGGAACCAGGCAGCCCTTGGCGTCTTGCCAGTAGCCGGCCGGTACGTTTTGTTCGGTAGTCATTTGCTGATCCTCATCATCATTTGCTTCACTTTCGCCAGTTCCTTCCGGTTCTTTCGCAGCCACTCATCGGTAAATTGAGGTTCGGCCGATGCGCTCCAGAACTGGCGAGGGCGGGTATTCGGTACTTCAGCTTTGGGCTCAACAGGAAGCTCGGCCTTTTCCTCCTCCGGGGCCGGCGCCGAGTTCGCCGGCGCAACCTGGAACGGCTTCAGCTCGTCGAGGTAGTCCAGCCAGACGATTTGCCGGGCCTCGCGGCGGTCGGTCCCCTGCGCCACCAGCCGCTCCACCTCTTCGGCCAGACGCTGCCGGGTGGCAGCGTCCAGTTCCGGTTGCGCCGTGTTCATGCCGCCCTGGGCACCAGTTGCAACAGCCGGCGCTTGCTCCGCACCAGTTGCCGGCCGGTGCGGTAGAGCAGGTAGAAGGCCTCACGGCTGCAGGTCGATGGCAACACCATCTTTTCCTGGTCCCAGTCCGTGCAGCTGAACTGCATCGCCGGGTCGATGCGCTCCTCGTCCTCAAACTGCAGCGAGTACATGTCCGCCACCAGTTCCAAGGTGTGATTGCCGAAGCGGCGAATGTCGAAGTGCTGCTGGCCGGCATAGGCCTCGCGCATGATCCTGGGAGACTGGTACGCCGCGATGCGAACCAGCGCCGCTACTTCCTGATTCAGTTTGTGCATGTTGATCTCCTCAGTTTCCAAACTCGGTCCACACCACACGGCAGCGGCCCAGCATGAACTGGCCTTCCCGGTACGGGCCGCAGTGATCACGCCGGCCGTAGCTGTAATAGACCGCCTCGCCCTGGTTGATCATGCGCTGGCACTTGCCGCAGCTTTGGATGCGGATCGTAGGACGCAGCACGGACGACAGTTCCACCGCCACCACCACAAAACCGTTTTCAGCCAACGCTTCCACCGAATCGACCACGCCACGGATGGCCGACAGCACTACCTGGTTGCTGTTGGGTGTTTTTGAGATAACCGCTTGCGGTGCCATGTCACACCCCCTTGACCACATCGGCGTTGACCAACGGCACACCCAGGTCGGCGGCCAGGTTCATGCACGCCGTCAGCAGATTGCCCACCGCCAGCGGATACAGCAGCGACACCGTCTCCGGGCGATCCCGGCGCGTGGCCACCGTCAGCTTGGCGCGCAAGGCGTCGATGCCGCTGGCGTCGATCACTTCGCCGACCGGCTTGCTCATGCGCTCGAATTTGAACTTCAGGTATTCGTCCAGGCGGCCGCCCTCCAATGGGGCCAGCTCCACCATCTCGCAGCGCTGCACCACCTCGCGCACGGCCGCGTCGCGCTCGCTCAACTTGGTTTTCAACTCGGGCTGACCGATCAGGATGATCGACAGCAGCTTTTTGAAGCCCAGCTCCAATTCAAAGAAACGCTTCAGGTGCTTGATGGTGGGGATAGGTAGCGCATGGGCTTCATCGATCACCAGGCAATGGCGGAAGCCGGCGGCGTGGCTTTCCTTGAGCGCCTTGTGCAACTGGGCGAAGCGCGCCTCGGGGCTGCTCTTCGGCTTCTCTAGCGGCGCCACGGTGGCCATGATCGCTTCGGCGATGTGCGTGGCTTTCAAAGTCTTGCCCTTCTGGTCGTTATCCTCCATGCCCAGCACATAGGGCTTGATCAGCAGGATCGGCGGGGTCTCGCGCAGGATGCGGTCCTCCAGGTCGCGCATCAGCGTGGTTTTGCCGGCGCCGGATTCGGCCACCACCGCCAGCAGGCCGCCGTGTTTGGCGGTCTGCAGCATCGCTTCGCGGACATAGCGGATGTCCGGGCTGACGTACATATCCTCGTGCGACTGGATGGCGTCATCGCCAAATGGGTCGCGGAATAAGTTGAAATGCTTGCGGGTCGCTGGAAACAGCGCTTGTTTACGCAGTAACATGGATTCCTCCTGGTTGGACTCTGTAGCGGTTTTCGACGGGGAGACCGAGCGGGCCGCGTTGGTGCGCGGCTCGCTCACCTCTTCAAAGACGCTGTCGATGTCGCCATCGGCCGCGCCGTGCGTCTGCAGAAAGCGGATGATGCTTTCCTGCAGATCGGTTTCATCCAGGCTCTTCGGCCATTCGCCGTGATTGACGATCTGGGCCACCGAGGCTTGGGATAGGCCGAGGTGTTCGGCCAGATCGGACTGCTTGCGGCCCACGGCCTGCAGTACGCTTTTCAGCTTCAACATGACACTCTCCTTATGCCGTCTTCACCACGCGAAGCGGCGACTTCATGCCCGCAGTGGGGCTGCATAGCTCGGCCACAATCGCGTCGAGCTGGTCTTCGGGAACACCGGCCGGGTTGCGTTGAGCCAGCCACTGGAAACGATCAGCCGTCCATTCGCCGCCAGCGGCGATGACGCGCTGTTTCAGCTGCTTGGCGGCTTCGATCAGAGTCAACGGCGGGAACTCAACCTGGGGCGCGGCCAGCCCGTGTTCAGTGCCACGGCGCGGCAAGTAGGCTGGCAGTTCCGCCTCTTCGATATGCTTGTAAGGGTCCAGACGGCCGCCAAAGGGAATCTCTTTGGCCTTGCGCGCGGCCTCGGCCGCCGCCGGGCTGTCGGTGCCGGTGACGATCTGTTCGATCTGCTTGAGCGCGACCTGGGCCGGCGTCTCGGCGTGCTGTTTGTACGACTCGCCCAAGGTGGCGGCCGTCGTGGCGAACCCGAACTCGTTTTTCAGCACCTCGTTCACGACATGGAACACCTCGCGTCCGTCTTCGCCCACCAGGACGACTTGGGCGGCGTCCTGGCGCCACGGGTTGCGGGTGACCATCAGCTTCTCGCCCACCATCACATCCGGCACCGTCGACACGTCGTACTCCCGTCCTTGGAAGGACACCCGCAGCTTCGGCGATACCTTGCGGCTTTCCGGCTGAGCCACCGCCAGCTCGCGGCATACTTCCACAGCGGGCGCCTTGATCAACTGGCTGGCCTGGATGGCCATCCAGGCCTGGCTGCGGGTTTTGCCATGACGGCTATGGATGGCGGTGGCGTTGAAATGCATGCGCCACCGCTTGGCCAGCGCGTTGAGCTCGTCCAGGCTATTGACCGGCTGAAACTTCAGGCCCGGCTCCAGCTTGCGTTCAATGATGTTGCGCGCGTTCTCCACCTGGCCGGTGGCGCGGGCATTGCCCACCTTATGGACAAGCAACTCGATGCCCAGCGCGCGGCATAGATTGCGGGACATCGCGGCGGTGTTGGCCGAGCCGGCGTCCAGCATCAACTTGCGAGGCACGCCGTGCAGCAGATCGGCGCCGCCGCGTTCCTGCATCGCACTGATCAACACCGAGCACAGGTTCTCGCCGGACTCCGCGCCCATCACATACTCGACATAAATCCAGTCGCTGGCGTGGTCGGTAATTTCGTAGCTCCACACCCGGTCACTGGCAATGCGCGCCACGTTCTTCGGCTTGTTCTTGTAGAACTCGGCGTGGTCCATCACCCGCAAGCCGTTGGCGCGGGTATCGGCCGAGGGCTTCAGGTAATAGAGCACGCACAAGCTGGCGTCGATCTGCCATACATGGTTCGGGTGTAGGCTGGCCAACTCGGTGACAGGGGCCGGGGCCAGCAGTTGATCCGGGTGCAGGCCGTAAGTACGCAAGGCGCGGGAGATCGTGCTTTCCGACAGCGGCCGCAGTTCGCCGGTTGCGGTGTCCAGGAACTCGGCCCGGATCATGCCGTTGGCACGCAGGGTCTCGATGGCGTCCGCCACCGAGTACAGCCGTTTGCCGTTCTTCCGGGTGGACTCCATCAGTAGCGCGGAGATCAGCAGCGCCTCGTCGCGCTCCAGCGCACTCTGGCCCGCGTCCGAGCGGCGCTTGCGCGGCGATGTCAGCGTCAGTTCCTTGATCTTCTTCATCAGCGTGGCGCGAGAGATGCCCAACTCGCGGCAAGCCGCATCGTAAATGGCACCCTTGTCGCCATGCCCGGCTGTGCGGGCGGCCAGGGCCGCAGCCACAACACGTTCGTTCATGACGGCGCTCATGGCTTACCCTTCCGCCCGCAGCAGGTCGAGCTGACCATCATTGGCCGGCAGCACCGGCTCAGGATCGCGCAGCCAATCTGGAACCTCCTGTCCGTCCGGGCGCTCCTTGACGCCGAACTCGCTGCGCAACTGACGAATACCTAACTCCATCTGACTTAGGAGGCCCGCCATCACATCCTCATGTGAAACGCCGTATTGCTCGGTGTGCTCGCGTAAAGCAGTCAACGCATGACGCACGGCAAGAATGCTGACCTCGGCTTTCGAGGCCATGCTGGTTGCCTCGGCCCTGATCTGTTCACCTATCTCAATTGGAGGCATTACCGAGATTCGTTTCTCCAACTTGGCAACGTCCTCAGTCAGTTGGTCGATCTTGCTACTCTTGTCCTGCAACACCCGCGACCGTGCCTCCAGGTCGGCCTCGGCGTCTTCGACTCGCTGAGCCAATGCCTCCTTCTCCTTGGCGTGCTTGGCGATGATCTCCTCGGCCAGTTCGACAAAGGACTCCTTGTCGCCGGTTTTGGCCACTTCGATCAGGGCGGACTTCTGGTCGTCTGGCAGCTTGCGGAATTGACGCAGTTCGCGGTAACCGATGCCCATGCGAGACATGCTTTCCAGAGCTTCTTCGCCGAAATTACGTAGATTGGCGATCGCCTCATTCGCATGCTCAGGTGTCCAGCCCAGTAGATTGCAAAACTCTGCCCAAGTCCCCGAATACTCAAGATCGTCTTGGGTGCGTTTGCCACTAAGTTGCTGATACAGCTTGTTTTCCTTGACGAAGGCCAATTTAGAAACCAAGACCGTCTTGGAAAACTTAGAAAATGCCTCTGCCATCTGCGCCTGACCCAGCAGCTGATTCATAAGGTCACGTCCTTCGCCATACTCGGCAGTGACTGCGGCCAGAACGTTAGCCGCCTCGGCGGCATCTGGCCGCAGCTCAATGGCTGGGGAGGCTTCGGGGATAGTGGTGTTCGGGGTGCGTGCCATATCGTGTCCTTATCGTTCAATCGTTATGCGGGAAGTCAGTTCATCCAGGCGCTGCCGGGAGGCTTCCAGCCCGCGCAAAATGCTCACCGCGTGCTGGGCCAGCTTCACCGAGGGGCGGATACGGCCGGTTTCGGGGATGCGCTCGACAAAGCCCTTTTCCTCCAACGTCGCCACGTAGCGGGTGATGTTCGACGGCGACAGGTCGGTGGCCTTGGCCAGTTCGCCCGGCGTCAGGCCGTGGGCGAAGTGCCCCAGCAGCACGGTCAGGACTTCCAGCACCTTCTCGGCGCTCTTGGTGGTTTGGCTTGGCGCGCTCATCAATAGCCTCCCAGTTCCAGTTCGGGTTGCATGTGTTTCTCGACATTGCCGCGATGCCAGGCCAGGCCTTCCATCGCCTGCTGGATGGCCGCCAGGGTATCGGCGGCTTGAGCCTTGCCTGCGTAGAACTGCAGCAACCGGCCGGCGGCGTCGTTCAGCACGCTCTGCAAGGTCTGCATGTCTTCGGCGGAGGCGTTGCGGCCAGACGGAATATCGATCAGCAGGCTGCCGCCGCTGGCGGCCAGCCACCGGGTGGCATAGTTGATGCCGCACACGGTTTCGTAGGCGCGGATCATGTTGGCGGGAATGCGTCCGGTCTGAATCCACTTGTAAACCGTCCAGTGGTCGCTCAGCCCCATGCGGTCGGCAATGCGCTCAACCGACAGGTTATGCCGCTCTTTGGCGTAGTCCTTGCACAGCTCCAGTGCATTGCGCAGCGAGCTTGGCTGAGTACGTTTCCAATTGCGCTTGGTCATTGGAATACCTCCGGTAAAGCGGCTTCCAAACAAAGTGCGGTTTTGCATCTGTCGCAAGACGTTTGCGCCAAGTAGCATGAAAAGCAGATAATTCGCACAAGGAAGCCAATGATGTCCGCACTGGAACAACGACTGCAGGCCCAGATCACCGCGCAGAACCTGGTGATCGAGATGTTGCTGGACGCCACCATCAAGGCCGGCGTGGTGGATGCCCAGCAATTGGTCGACAGGCTGGAGCAATATGTGGCGGCGCCGAAGGCTGCCGGCCTAGAACCCGGAGCGGTGGCGGCGTTGGCCGGTGAAGTGGATGCGTGGGCGGACATGGTGTTTGACCTTTACGCGGGCAACTGATCGCTAGACTTCAAGCCCAGCTTGACCGCGATTTCGTGCGCTTTGCCGTAGTTGCCCTTATCGAAACCGTTGAGGACGCGGTACACCGCATTGCGGGTATAGCCGTGTTCTTGGGCGAATTGGGTAAAGGTCCGGCCTTCACGGCGGAACTTGGCTTTGACTTGTGCAGGGGTCATGCTTTGGCTCCTGTGGGATTTGCACAGTCTCCTTGCAGGGTTAGGTGTGCAAATGATGTTTGGGTTTTGTTGAAGTGATTATTGTGGAATATTTCCACAATGTCAAACGTGGAGCGTGTATTTGTTACACATTCGTCTAAAGGAAGAGCTTGAGCGCCTTGGTTTGAAGCCAGTTGCTGCAGCGAAGGCTATTGGAGAGCCAGATTCCCAAGGGCTACGGGACGTGCTCGGTGGAAGAAAACGGCTTTCTGCGGAACTGCTTGCCGCACTAGCGGGAACAGGGGTTGATGTTGCATATGTCCTCACCAACCAACGGCAAGGCCATGGCATTGGAGAGTCTGCTGTTCACCAGGCAGTGCTGGATGCGGTCGACTTGTTGTCGCTGGAAAAGAAAGTGGATGCAGTTCAGTTGGCTAAGGCTGTCGTCAAACTTGTGACGAAGTCTGCTCCATCAACTGAAAGCAGCGCTTCGGTGCAGGTCGCTGGAGACTTCAACGGTCAGATGGTGGAAGGAGATGCAATCAATACAGGCACAATGAATTTTGGTGGGAAGCATCGACATAAGAAGAGCTAAGAGGTTGTATGGAGACGAGCAAAAAACAAATCATATACGGCGACTTCAACGGGCAGCTGGCAAATGGCAACATCAATAACCATATCCACCACGACCAAGGACGACCGCTCACAGGCAAAGAGCGAGTAGAGATAAACAATAAAGTCAAGATTCTGCATGAGAAGTATGGTGAGCATGGCGGGCGGACTTGGACGTTTCTGCACAAGACGATTGGGGTCGAAAACGTTGATGCAATGTGCTTGGGGCATCGAGATGCCGCGCATGCCATCGTTGATCTGCTGCTAGAACGCGCGGAGTTGGCGTACCAGCTAAAACAAACAACGAGTGCGCTGCATCAGCTGACGGAAAAGCATACCTCCTACTCAGACCAGCTTAAATTTGCACAGCAAGCCAAGCACAAGCTTGAGCAGCGGCTTCTTCAACAAGAGAGAGCGCTAAGCGAGGCACAGAACACTGTTGCCTACCTGAGAAGCCAGCGCACGCCATCTCACTGCTCGCAGTGTGCATCGGCAACGGACATACTTGGACAGACGAGGAAGAACCTTGCTGTTCTGATCGCAATCACTGTGGTTGCAATTGCTGTGTCGGTCTTCTTTGGATATCAGCGTTACTCTTTGGCTGGGCAGTTGCAGTTCGCCCAGCAGCAACTGGTGCGCTGTGAGTATGGTGGCAGCCTTTTCACGGTTGGCAGCATCATCGACAATAAGAATGCGACCAACCTTCGGTGTGTATCAGGCAAAGATGGTTTCGCCCCGCAGTGGCAGGCTATTTCTCCCAAGAGCCCACAGACCAAAAGTAAAGCTTTGCCAAAAAAACAAGCCAAGCCCAAGCGCCAACAACGAGTAGAGCCTGAACCGATTCCCGAGATGAATTTAGAGCAAACCTCCCCAGCCGATGGTATGGAGAGGCTGTTCTAGTAGCCTTTAAAAGGAAGCTGAGATGCGATTTTTGGGTTTAACTGCACTGTTCTTTGCAGGTCAAATATTTGCAGCCAGTCCGCTGGATGCAAGCACCTACATTCGTGATCTTGATGTGGCGACCAAGGCTGCAGAGCCCATCTTGAAGTCCGGAGATCAGAAGGCTATTCATGATCAGAGCAAGCGCATGAGTAGGCTCAAAGAGGATGGGAAAAAGTTCGGCACCTCAGTTTTTGACCGTCCGTTTGGTCGTTGCTTTGCCGCAGGGGTTCATGCTCAAAGTTGGTGGCTGGCTAAGCTCTATGTTACCCAAGCAGGCAAAGAGTCCAGCCCTGGCGTGGTAGCCGGTGCATGGAAGGAGTACCTGGCACAAAGTGGGGAGTGCTTAAAAGTTAGCAAGGCTGGGGATACAGCCTTATCGACAGAGCAGATTGCCTCCACCAGTGAGACTCCTCCCCGTAAGGGTTGCCTGAAAGTGCTGGGGGTTAGAGCCGATGGCAGCGTGGGTACGGTAGCCTATACCTGCCCAAAGCTAGGAGGAAAAACAAATCGTGGGTAAGGGCATTAGTCATGAGAATTGTTGATACTACAAAGACGTGTGTTTGGATGACCGAGTATGGAAATTTTGCCCATCATGTAAAAGTGAAGCAACGATATGTATGGGATCAGAAAACTCGCGAATTTTTGGATAAGGTCAAGGCGGTACTAATAGAAAAAGAGAAGGTCCTACAAAAGGGCTTTCATCTTTTTCGTGCCCAGATTGGGATTGAGCCTCTGGATGGTGAGCATCCACCACGGCCTTTCGACAAGGACAGAATGATACCTAACGCTGAGTACGTAGGAGATGGGCGTGCTAACTCCCGGGGCATACCCGTTTTGTATTTGGCTGAGCGTGTTGACACGGCGATTTCCGAACTGCGCCCATGGCGTGGCGCAGACATTTCAGTTGCTGTTTTTGAGATTGTAAGAGATTTACGACTGATAGATTTGCGCATTCAAGGCCCCGAAACCCACGGCAATCTCTGGGTTGACTTAAATGGCAATTCACCTAGCGAGGACGTTAAGAACAAGATGACACTACGCTCGGTTTCTGACGCTTTTTCTATGCCTGTCAATCGGTCAGACAATGCCATTGATTATGTGCCTACCCAAATTATTACTGAGATGTTAAAAAATGAGGGCTTTGATGGGGTCGTTTTTCGAAGCCAGTTTGGGGGGGCGAATGTAGTTCTATTCAACTCTGAAGATGCAAAGGCACTAAGCTGTACCCCTTACCAGGTAGAGGAAGTCACCGTTGCTTATAAAGACATAGGACCGATCAGGCTGTACGACAAGGGGTCTTAAACTCCTTTAAAAGTTCCTCTGAACATGCCACCCGAGAATGGGTGGCATGTTTCATTTTGACAGGAGGAAAACATGGCCAGCCGTCGTATTGAAGACCTGCACCCCGACTTGCAGCCTATCTGCCGCGAGTTCGTGCGCCGCTGTGAAGCGGCCGGGGTCACCGCTCTGATCACCACCACCTGGCGCTCCGGCGCGGAGCAAGACGAGCTCTACGCCCAGGGACGTACCAAGCCGGGTTCCAAAGTCACCAATGCTCGCGCCGGCCAATCGGCCCACAACGCGATGATCCAGGGCAAGCCGGCCGCGCGTGCGTTCGATGTCGTGCCCCTGGTGAATGGCAAGGCAATGTGGGATGCCAAGCACCCGGCCTGGCAGACGATGGGCCGGATCGGCATGGAGCTTGGGCTGAACTGGTACGGCCGTCCCAATGCGCCGTTCCGCGAGTTCCCCCACTTCGAACTGGCGCGGGGTTACCAATGAGCCTCGGCGACCTGTTTAAGAACCCCGCAACCAACCGGCTGAGCCACAGCAAATTGTGGGCGAATGTCGCCTGCGCGGCCGCAACCAGCATGTTCATCTACCAAGGTGTTTCCGGTTCGTTGACGCCGGACGTCTGGCTGATCTACCTCGGTGTCGTGGGCGGCTACTCTGCGGCGCGCAGCTGGATCGCTACCCGCCGCGATGCCAAGGGAGGCGTCGATGCTTAAGCTCATTCAGCGGCTGGTGAGCTGGGGGCGACGCTTGCTGGCGCCCGCACCTGCCGCACTCCCGTCCCTCGCCATTCCCCTGGTTATACCCGCATGCCTCAGCTGGCCGCTGCCGCGCCTGGGTAAAACCGGCGTCGCGGCCATCCGACGCGCCGCCATCAAAGCCCGCAATCGTCGGAGGGCGCGCCATGTTTGATATCCGCCCCTACATCAAGCCGCTGGCCATCGCTGCCGTTGTTGCCCTGGTCTGGGGCGGCGGCTTCTACTCCGGCCAGCATGTGGCCGCTACCGCCGCCGCTGTCCGACTGCAAAGCGTCCAGCTCGCACATGAGCAGGAGCGCTCCCGCATCGCCACGACCAAGGCGGACGAACTGGCCACCGCGCTGGCCAACCAGCGGCAACTCGCCGAGCAGGCCAACAAGCTGGGCTGGAAGCTGCTGCAAACCCAGGGCCAACTGGCGCAGAGCCAGGCCCAACTCCGCGAAAGGATCGCAGATGCAACTCGCAATGATGGCCAGGCTTGGACTGGTCTTGGCCCTGACAGCCTGCGCGTCTACCGCGCCGCGCTTGGCTACCCCGAGCGTGATCCGGGTTTGCCCGCAGCCGACGCCGGAGATGCTGCAAAAGCCGGTCAAGCCGCCGCCCCCGGCGCCGGGATACCACCGGCCGACCTGATCGCCCACGCGGTCGACTACGGTCGCTGGTGCCAGGAACTGGAAGCCAAGTTCGATGCCCATGCCGCACTGCAGGGGGGCCACTGATGGATGACTTTGACCGTGCCCAGGAACTGGAGGCCTTCCAACGCGAGATGGCCATCGCGGCGGCGCTGAACCGTGGCGGCGCGGAGTCCCTGGCCGAGTGCGACGACTGCGGCGGCGATATCCCACATGCCAGGCGCCTGGCGGCGCCGGGTTGCACGCGCTGCATTCATTGCCAGGAGCGTCACGAACAACGGCTGCGGGGGTATGCATGACCCTGCAGCTGGAATTCGGCATGTTGGTGTCTTGGCTGGCTGCCTTCTTGGGGCTGCTTATCGGGGCTGGCAAGGTGCTGCTGGCCCAAATCGACCGACGGCAGAGCGAGCGCGACGCCAAGCAAGAAGAGCAGATCAAGGCGCTGCTGGACCAGATTGGCAAGCAGGCCGAGAGCGTGCACCGGCTCGAACGTGACTTCCTGAAATTTCAAGCCGACCTGCCGCTGGCTTATGTGCGCCGCGAGGACTATGTGCGCAATCAGACGGTGATCGAGGCCAAGCTCGACGCGGTGGCGCTCAAGATCGAAAACATCCAATTGAAAGGGGCTCAACGATGAATCTGGATCAAGCGAAATTGCGTCGTGAATTGCTGCGCTGGTATCTGCTGCTGGCGTTGTACAACGCGCGGCCGGAGGAAGTTTGCGAAGACGTGGTGTTGATGACGATGCAGTCGATCTACCCTGACGTGACGGCATTGGAAGCCCGCAAGGAGCTGGACTACCTGGCGGACCGCGTGCTGGTCAGCCTACGCAAGGAGCCCTCCGGGCGCTGGTGGGGCGATCTGACCCGCTGCGGTGTGGACATCGTCGAGTACACCATCGACTGCGAGCCGGGCATTGCCCGCCCCAATAAGTACTGGGGCAAGTGATGGCGCGTCGCAATAGTGTCGGGCAGTTGCCCCAGTCGGTGCGCGAGTGGCTGGACAAGTCCCTGGTCGAGGGCAATTTCAGCGGTTACCAACTGCTGGAGGAAGCGCTGCGCGACAAGGGTTTTGCGATCAGCAAGTCGGCGATTCACCGTTATGGCCAAAAGATTGAGCGCCGCTTCGCCGCGATCAAGGCTTCGACCGAGGCCGCCCGCATGCTGACCGAAGGCGCTGCCGACGACCAGGACGCGCGCTCCGAGGCGGTGATCGCCCTGGTGCAGACCGAGTTGTTCGAGTCCATCGTCAGCCTGCAGGAAGCCAACGAGGAAGACACCAAGCCGGAGGAGCGCATCGCGCTGCTCTCCAAGGCCGCGAAGAACATCGCCACCCTGGCCCGCGCCAGCGTCAACCAGAAACGGTTCCGCCTAGACGAACAGGCGCGCATTGAGCGGGCCGCGCGCGAGGCACTGCGGGCCGAGCAGGAGGAGAAGCTGGAAGAGCTGCGCGGCTCTGATGGCATCAGCGAGCAGATGGAAGCCCGCATCCGCCGCATTCTGTTGGGTAAAGAATAATGGCGCAGCCACCGCTCAAGCCGCTGGGCACGCCGCGCAAGATCAACCTGGCTGAGGAGATGGAGCTGGCCGGCGTGGTGGTGCCGCTGGACGTGGCGGATGCCATCCCGGCGGAGGAGCCGGTATTCCTGCCCTACCAGCAGCGCTGGTTCGAGGACGAGTCCCCGATCATGTTCGGGGAGAAATCGCGCCGCACCGGCATCACCTGGGCGGAAGCCGGCCGCAACGTGGTGAAGGCCGCCCGGCCGCGTCGGCGACTGGGCTGCAACACCTTCTACGTCGGCAGCAAGAAGGAAATGGCGCTGGAGTACATCGCCGCCTGCGCCTTGTTCGCCAAGGCCTTCAACGAGCTGGCCCAGGCCGATGTCTACGAGCAAACCTTCTGGGATGAAGGCAAGCAGGAAGAAATCCTTGCGTACATGATCCGCTTCCCCAAGAGCGGTTTCAAAATCCAGGCGCTGTCCAGCCGGCCGTCCAATCTGCGCGGCCTGCAGGGCGATGTGGTGATCGACGAGGCGGCCTTCCACGACAACCTGGAAGAACTGCTCAAGGCGGCGTTGGCGCTGACCATGTGGGGCAATAAGGTGCGATTGATCAGCACCCACAACGGCGTCGAAAACCTGTTCAATCAGTACATCGAGGACGCCCGCGCCGGCCGCAAGGACTACAGCATCCACCGCATCACCCTGGACGACGCCATCGCCGACGGCCTGTACAAGCGCATCTGCTACGTCACCGGCCAAACCTGGTCGCCGGAGGCGGAAAAGAAATGGCGCGACGACCTGTACCGCAACGCGCCCAATGCCGAGTCCGCCGATGAAGAGTATGGCTGCATTCCGAAGAACAGCGGCGGCGCCTGGCTGTCCCGAGCCTTGATCGAATCCCGCATGTCAGCCGACACGCCGGTGCTGCGCTGGGAGTGCAAGCCGGGCTTTGAGTTGTTGCCCGATCACATCCGCGCCGCCGAGTGCCGCGACTGGCTGGAGGCGAACCTGGCGCCGCTGCTGGCCGCGTTGCCGGCGGACGCCATCTCCTTCAACGGCGAGGACTTCGGCCGCACGGGCGATTTGTCCGTGCACGTGCCGCTGATCCAGCAACAGAACCTGGTGCGGCGGGTGCCGTTCATCCTGGAGCTGCGCAATGTGCCGTTCCGCCAGCAAGAGCAGATCGCCTTCTACCTGATGGACCGCTTGCCGCGCTTCATGGGCGGCGCCTTCGATGCGCGTGGCAACGGTCAATTCCTGGCCGAGGTGGCCATGCAACGCTATGGCGCCAGCCGCATCCAGCAGGTGATGCTGTCCGAAGGCTGGTACCGCGAGCATATGCCGCCGGTAAAAGCCGCCCTCGAGGACGGCGAACTGGTGGACCTGCCCAAGGACGCCGACGTGCTGGCCGACCTGCGCGCTGTCCAGGTGGTCAAGGGCGTGCCGCGCATCCCGGACACCCGCACCACGGGCGAAGACAAGGGCAAGCGCCACGGCGACGTCGCCGTCGCGGTGGCCCTGGCGTATTACGCCAGCCGTGAACTCAACAAAGGCTTGGTCACGGTGAAATCGCGCCGCCGCCGAGCCGCCGCCCGCATTACGCAGGGGTACCAATGAAAACCAAAGGCCTATGGGTCACGCCCACCGATTTCGTCCAGTTCGGCGAGCCGAGCCAGTCCCTGTCCGACCAGATCGCCACGCGCGGCCGCAGCATCGACTTTGCCGGGCTGGGCATGTATCTGCCCAACCCGGACACCGTGCTGAAGGCGCTGGGCAAGGACATCAAGGTGTATCGCGAGCTGCGCGCCGATCCGCACGTCGGCGGCTGCATTCGTCGCCGCAAGGCGGCGGTGAAGGCGCTGGAATGGGGGCTGGATCGTGACAAGGCCAAGAGCCGTGTCGCCAAGTCGATAGAGGACATCTTCGCCGATCTCGACCTGTCCAGGATCATCACCGAGATGCTGGACGCGGTGCTCTACGGCTATCAGCCGATGGAAGTCATGTGGGGCAAGGTCGGCGGCTACCTGGTGCCGGTCGATGTGATCGGCAAGCCGGCGGACTGGTTCATCTACTCCCCGGACAACGAGCTGCGCTTCCGCTCGCGCCAGGCCATGATCCAGGGCGAAGAACTGTCGCAGCGCAAGTTCCTGGTGCCGCGCCAAGACCCCAGCTATCAAAATCCCTATGGCTTCGCCGACTTGTCCATGTGCTTCTGGCCGACCACTTTCAAGAAGGGCGGGCTCAAGTTCTGGGTGCAGTTCACCGAGAAATACGGCGCGCCCTGGGTGATAGGCAAGCACCCGCGCAGCGCGTCGGATGCGGAGACCGACTTGCTGCTGGACCGGCTGGAAAGCATGGTGCAGGACGCGGTGGCGGTGATCCCGGACGACTCCAGCATCGAGATCAAGGAAGCCGCCGGCAAGACCGGCAGCGCCGAGGTGTACGAGAGGCTGCTGCATTTCTGCCGCTCCGAGGTATCGATCGCGCTGCTGGGTCAGAACCAGACTACCGAGGCCACCGCCAACCGCGCCTCGGCCCAGGCCGGGCTGGAGGTCACCCGCGACATCCGCGACGGCGACAAGGCCATTGTCGAGGAAGCGTTCAACACGCTGATTCGCTGGGTGTGCGAGCTGAATTTCAACGACGGCGCGCGGCCGGTGTTCTCGTTGTGGGAGCAGCAGGAGGTGGACCAGGCAATGGCCGAGCGCGACGAGAAACTGACGCGGGCCGGCGCGACCTTCACCCCGGCTTATTTCAAGCGGGCGTACAGCCTGCAGGATGGCGACCTGGTCGAAACGGCGGCCCCAGCGGACCAGGCTGCAGAGTTCGCCGAAGCAACCGATGCCGCCGACCAGGAAGCCCTGGACGCCGCCCTGGACGCGCTGTCGGCCGATGCGCTCAACGCCGACGCCCAGGCGCTGCTGGCGCCGCTGCTCAAGCGCGTGGAGAACGGCGCGCGTCCTGACGAGTTGCTGGGCACCTTGGCCGAGCTCTACCCGGAGATGGACGCCAGTGGGCTGCAGGAGCGGCTGGCCCGCGCGCTCTTTGTGGCCGACCTGTGGGGGCGTCTCCATGCCTAACGTGGATCTCGCCTACTGCATGAAGCTGCCGCCGAAGAAGGCGATCAAATACCTGGTCAGCAAGGGCTACGCCGTCACCTGGGACTGGGAGGAGTTGTGGCAGGATGCCCAAGCCCAGGCGTTCACCGTGGCCAAGGCGACGCGGCTGGATATCCTGCAGGACATCCGCGACGCGGTGGAGACCGCGATCAAGGAAGGCAAGACGCTGGCCTGGTTCAAGAAGGAACTGACACCGGTGCTCAAGGCCAAGGGCTGGTGGGGCAAGCAGGAACTGGTCGATCCGAACACCGAGGAAGTCAGCCAGGTGCAGCTGGGCAGTCCCTGGCGCCTGCAGACGATCTACCGGACCAACCTGCAGACCGCCTACATGGCCGGCCGCTACACCGAGCAGTTGGCCAACGTCGACGACCGGCCGTACTGGCAATACGTGGCCATCCTGGACGGCAAGACGCGGCCGAGCCATCGCGCGATGAACGGCAAGGTGTTCCGTTACGACGACCCGTTCTGGCAGTTCTACTACCCGCCCAACGGTTGGGGCTGCCGCTGCCGTGTGGTGGCCTTGGCGGGAGACGACCTCGCCAAGAGCGGCATCCAGGCCGAGACCTCGACAGGCAAGCTGGGCAGCGCCAAGAAGCTGGTCTCCGAGAAAACCGGCGAGCTGCGGCCAGTGGCCACCTTCCGAGCGATTGACCCGGTCACCCGCCGCGAGATCACGGTATCGCCGGATGTGGGCTGGAGCTACAACCCCGGCGCGGCCGCCTGGCAGCCTGACCTCAAGCGCTACACCGGCGAGTTGGCCGGCTTGGCCAGGCAGGAGTTGTTATGAGCGACTTTGTCAGCATCACCATCGACGACCGCCAGCTGCAGACGACGCTGCGCAATCTGGAGCGTGCCGGCGGCGACCTGACGCCGGCGATGCGCAAGATCAGCCAGACCTTGCTCAAGATCACAGAGGACAACCTGGAGGCCGAGGGCCGGCCAAAATGGGCGCAGCTGGCCGAGTCCACTAAGTTGGCGCGTCTGGGCGGCAAGAAGGCCTTCAAGAAAAACGGCGAGCTCAAGGCCTCGGCCCAGCGTCAGCTGTCCAACTTCCGCATCCTGCAGCACTCCGGTCAGTTGGCCAGCTCGGTGACGCCCGACTACGACAGTACCCAAGCCGTGCTTGGCAGCAACAAGGTCTATGCCGCGATCCAACACTTTGGCGGCGAGGCCGGGCGCGGTGGCTCGGTCGAGCTGCCGGCGCGCCCTTACTTCCCGATGACGGCGGACGGCGAGTTGCAGCCGGAGGCCCGCGAGGAAGTGCTCGAAACAGTGCTGCGTCATCTGAAATCCGCAGCGGGCGTTTAGCCTGCCAGGCGATTTGGCGGCGCTTGGGATGCGCAACGGTAGTCCACTGACCAGATCGCCACACCGTAAAGCTTTATAAAGGCTTTACGGTGGTAAATTTATTTCATCTATGGCTTGGAACAGGCTTCGGGGTTGGGTTCAAAGAACGGCTAAAGGGATTTTTTTGCAAAATGTCTAGGTTGACATGGAAGCGCGCAAGGTCATTGAAATAAAATGCCGAGAATACGTAGACGTAGCCACCCAACAACGAACAAGAAGGTTTGAGCGCAAGATGAATCGTGAAGTCGCCGTCCCTCAAAGAACCAGTCTTGCCGAAGTAAGGCAGATCGTTACCCAGCTCAATCGGATTGATTATGAAAAAGCAGATTACACCTACCTGTTGGAGCAGGTAGGTAAGTTGATTTGTGGTATTCCTATGGAGGCCCACACGGTACCCCAGGGCACACTATTATTCCGAGGAGTGTGCCACCAAGAGAAACCTCATCAGACTTCTCTTCTAGGCCACCCCCCCGCTGAAAAGGTTACTGGGTATCAGCGTTGCAATGCGCCAGGTAAGCCGATGCTTTATGCCAGTGTGGACAAAATCGCTATATTTTCCGAGATTAATCCAGAGCCTGGAAGCAAAGTCTACTTGTCGAAATGGATTGTAGAGAAAGAGTTCTTCTACTTTAGAATTCCTCCAAATGCATCTGAAGAGTGGCAAAACGATCCTGCCTTTTCCAAAGTTGAAACTCTTTTCGAGACACGATTTATCCAACCAGTCCATCAGACGTTTTCTACACAATACAAGCTGACGGCAGCCATTGCGGAAAAGCTTAGTTCGGGGTCTATATCTAGTACAAACCCAGATCATAAGGAATGGGTGCTTGGGGGGGTTGTCTACCCTTCTGTTGCCCATACAGGACGCTCCGATAACATCGCGATCCAGCCCACAGTCGTCCAGAGTTGTCTGCGCCTTCAAGATGTACTCGAAATGGAAGTGCTAGGGAGGGATGAAGGTTCTTGGACAGTCCAAAGCACAGACTTCAGTGCTGAGTTCAATCATGGGGAAATCTTCTGGACAGGTAGAACTCCTCAGTGGACCCTGGGACCTGGAGAGCAGATGACCTTCACGGCAGAGAATCAAGAATGGGTTGCTCGCAGGCTCGATGGCTCCATTATCCACCCATCGTAAATCCCTCTGTCTAAGTTTTAACCTTCATTAAAATTCCCTGGTTTGTATGTCGTCGACCATGACGGCATGAACGCGACCAAACCCCTGCACATCTTCAAGCCCGGCCGCCAGACCGCACTGTCTGGCGCGGTGCTTGATTTCTCCGAGTCCGATCTCGCGGCCAGTGCCCGCGCTTACGATCCGGCGCTGCATGAGGCGCCCATCGTGGTCGGCCATCCCAAACTCGACGCCCCAGCCTATGGCTGGGTGAAGTCGCTGGCTGCAGGCGGCGATGGTTTGAACGCCGAGCCGCACCAGGTCGACGCGGCCTTCGCCGAACTGGTGGCTACCGGTCGCTTCAAGAAAATCTCCGCCAGCTTCTACCTGCCCGACGCCTCCAACAACCCAGTGCCTGGCGTGTACTACCTGCGCCATGTCGGATTCCTGGGCGCGATGCCGCCAGCCGTCAAAGGCCTCAAGCAAGCCGAGTTCGCCGATGCCGAGGATGGTGTTGTCGAGTTCGCCGAGGCCCTCAGCATGGACACCAATGCTTCGCTGTGGCGCCGCGTTCATGACTGGCTGCTGACCCAGTTCGGCCAGGAAGTTGCCGACCAGGTAGTGCCCGACAGGCAGGTCGAAGCCATCCGCGAGGCCGCGCGTGACGACGATGATGCCCGCGCCGCCTTTGCCGACCCTTCCGTTTCCCAAGCAACAGCAACCAACCCTAAGGAGAACCATGCAGTGACCCCTGAACAAAAGGCCGCGCTGGAGGCCGAGAACGCCCAGCTGAAACAACAACTGGCTGCGGCCGAGGCCGAGAAGAAGAAGACGGCGGCGGCTAAACGCCACGGCGAGCACCTGACTTACGCCGAGGAGCTGATCAGCGGCGGCACGCTGGCGCCGAAACACAAGGGCGCGGTGGTGGCCTTCCTGGATTTTGCCGATGGCGAGAGCTCGGTCGAGTTCGGTGAAGGCGACGATAAGCAGCCGCTGGCCACCGCCTTCAAGGCCTTCCTGGGCGATATGCCGAAGGTGGTCGAGTTCGGCGAGACAGCCACCAAGGGCAAGGCCGGCGAGTTGGGCTCCGTCGAAGTGGCCGAGTTCACCGAGAAAGCAACCGACCCCACCCGCCTCAGCTTGCATGTGCAGGCCACCGCGCTGGCGGCCGAGAAAAACATCCCCTACGAGCAGGCGGTGCGCCAACTGCTGTAACCCCTTGGGCGGCAGGTGCCGCCATCACTTAGGAGACTTTCATGGCTGACCGTTTGAAAAGACTCCGGGTCGTCGACCCGGTACTGACCAACCTGGCGCGTGGCTACCGCAATGCGCAATACATCGGCGAGGGGCTGTTCCCGGTGGCCGACATGGACAAGGAGGCCGGCATCATCCCCTTGTTCGGCAAGGAGGCCTTCCGCCTGTGGGAGACCGAGCGCGCGATCCGCGCCAAGTCCAATGTGATGACGGCGGACGATGCCGACACCATGGACGTGGTGTTGCGCGAACACGACCTGGCCTATCCGGTGGATTACCGCGAAAAAGCCGAATCGATGTTCAACGAAGAAGCCAAGGCCGCGCGCCGGGTCAAGGATGCGATCGACCTGGGCCGCGAAGTGCGCGCCGCCTACCTGGCGCAAAACCCGAGCACCTATCTGTCCGGCGCCAAGGTTGTACTGTCCGGCTCCAGTCAATGGAGCGGCGGCGGCGGCGACCCGATCAAGGTGGTGGAAGACGGCAAGGAGGTGGTGCGTCAGCGTATCGGCATGCGGCCGAATACGGCGGTCATCGGCGCGTCCACCTACGCCTCCTTGAAGTTCCATCCGAAGGTGGCCGCCGCTCTGGGTACCCAAGAGCGCAAGCTGATCACCCTGGAGCACCTGAAAGCCATCTGGAACCTCGACAACATCTACGTTGGCGAGGCGCTGGCGGCGAACGGCCAGGGCGCGCTGGGCGACATCTGGGGCGACAACCTGGTGCTGGCCTACGTGGCCAAGCCGGGCGAAGGCCAGTCGCATGACCACGATGTGCCGTCGTTCGGCTACACCCTGCGCAAGAAGGGCATGCCGGAAACCGACAAGTACGACGCCGAGGGCAACAAGGTGGAGTACGTGCGGCACACCGACACCTACAAGATCGTGGTGGTGGGCGCCGACGCCGGCTACCTGATCACCGATACCAACGCCAATCCGTGAGGCCCGCAATGAGCAAGCAAACCTACCGCGTGCGCGGCATCGACCTGGACCACGATGGCAAACGTTACCACGACGGCGACACCATCGAGCTGGGCGATCAAGACGCGGCGGAGAAACGTCGCTGGCTGGAGCGGGTTGCCGTTGCCAAGCCCGCCCCGGAGATGGCTGACTCGTCGAAGTCCGATAAAGCCGCCAAGGCGGACGAGAAGAAGTTGGCCGAAGGCGACACCGGCGCGGCCAAGGACAAGGGCCAGTCGACCAATGAAGGTGAAGGAGCCAAGCAATGAAGACACAAAACGTAGTCCTGGTCGCCTCGGTGCTGGCCATCTCCGATCTGACCGCGCGCCGCTTTGTCGGCTTCGATGGCGGCGTCTGCGCCGCCGGCGCCAAGGCCTTGGGCGTGGTGGAGACCGACACGGCGGCCGATAGCCCGGCGCCGGCCAATCTATTGGGCGTGATCCTGGTCGAGGCCGGCGCTGCCATCGCGGCCGGCGCCGAGGTGCAGTCCGACGCCAGCGGCAAGGCGATCACCAAGGCGGCGGGCGTGGCCAACGGCATCGCCTGGGATGCGGCCAGCGCGGCGGGCGAGCTGATCCGCATCGTGCGGGGCATCTGAGATGCGTTACTGCTCGCTGGCCGATCTGCAGCTGGCGGTTCCGCTGCAGACGCTGATCTGGCTGTCCAACGACGACGAGTCGGCCAGCGCCATCAACGCGGCGGTGGTCGAGGAAGGCGTGCGCCAGGCCGAGGAGCTGGTCGATGCCCACCTGCGCGGGCGCTACAACCTGCCGCTCGACCCGGTACCGTCCGTCGTCAAGGACATGACGGTCAATCTGACGCGGCACTGGCTATACGCCAGGCGGCCGGAGGGCCGCGAACTGCCCGACGCGGTCACCCGCACCTACAAGTCCGCGCTGCAGATGCTGGAGGCGATCCGCGACGCCAAGCTGACCATCGGCGTGCCCAGTGGCGAGGCCGCGCCGGAACCGGGCGAGATGAAGGTGCGCTCGCGGTCGCGCCGCTTCGACACCGCGTTGCTGGATCGGTACCGCTGACATGGCCACCACCTTGCAGATCATCGACGCGGTGGTGGCGCGGTTGAAGGCGAAGCTGCCGCAGCTGGCGGTCGAGTACTTTCCCGACCGGCCAAGCGAGTACCGGCTCAATCACCCCAAGGGGGCGCTGCTGGTCAGCTATCCCGGCAGCCAGTTCGACGGCACCGTGGATATCAGCTATGTCGCTCAGCCGCGCGTGGTGCGCTTGTCGGTGGCCGTGCTGCTGCGCCAGCTCAACGGCAAGGGGGGCGCGGTCGACGTGGTGGACGACGTGCGCCGCGCGCTCGTCGGTTGGCGGCCGCCGGATTGCCGCAAGGTCCAGGCCAAGGCCGAGACCTTCCTCGGCGAGACGGCCGGCATCTGGCAGTACACCGTCGAGCTGACGTCGCAATGCATGTTGGTCGAGGACGCCGACGTCGATACCGAGTCTCCCCTGACTCAAGTCACTTATGAGGAAGCCCCATGAAAACGAGCGTCAGCGAAGTTTCTGCGTTAGCTAAAACAAGCGACAGCGAAGTTTCTGCGTTAGCTAAATACCGCTATAGCGGCCCGACCAGCGGCGTGACGCTGCAGGAGGGTGAAGTCGTCCGCGAGGTGATGCTGCACGCCGGCGCCGAGGTCGAATTGCCGGACGAGCACGAATACACCAAGACCTTGCTGGCCCTGCAGTACCTGACCCCGGTCGACGAAAAAGGCAAGCAGGCCAAGCCGCCGGCGCGCAGCAGCGCCGGCACCGATGAAACGCCGCAAACCAAAGGAGCGTAAGCGATGGCTGCAAACTACTTGCATGGCGTGGAAACCATTGAGGTCGAGCGCGGCCCGCGCCCGGTGCGTACTGTCAAGTCGGCGGTGATCGGCCTGATCGGCACCGCGCCGGTCGGCGCGGTCAATGCCGTCACCCTGACCTTGTCCGAAAAGGACGCCGCCGTGTTTGGCTCCCAGTTGCCCGGCTTCACCATTCCGCAGGCGCTGGACGCGATCTACGATCACGGCGCCGGCACGGTCATTGTGATCAATGTATTGGACCCGGCCATCCACAAGACGGCGGTGGCCAGCGAAGCCGTGGCCTTCGACGCCGCGACCGACCGAGTCAAGCTGGCCCACGGCGCCGTGGCCGGCCTGGTGCTGAAGAGCGGCGATAGCGCGATCACCTACGTGGCCGGCACCGACTACAGCGCCAACCTGGTCACAGGGGAACTGGTGCGCATCAAGGGCGGCGCCATCAGCGCCGGCGCCAGCGTCAAGGCAAGCTATGACTATGCCGATCCGACCAAAGTCACCGCCGCCGACATCATCGGCGCCGTCAACGCCGCCGGCGCGCGCACTGGCCTGAAGGCGCTGAAGGATACCTATAACCAGTTCGGTTTCTTCGCCAAGATTCTGATCGCGCCGGCGTTCTGCACCCAGAACTCGGTGGCGGTCGAATTGATCGCGATGGCCGACCAGTTGGACGCGGTGACGTACATCGACGCGCCGATCGGCACCACCTACGCCCAGGCGTTGGCGGGTCGCGGCCCGACCGGCAGCATCAACTTCAACACCTCCAGCGACCGCGTGCGCCTGTGCTACCCGCATGTGAAGGTCTACGACCCGGTGCTGAACACCGAGCGCCTGGAGCCGCTGTCCGCCCGCGCGGCCGGCCTGCGCGCCAAGGTCGACCTGGACAAGGGTTTCTGGTGGTCCAGCTCCAACCAGGAGATTGCCGGGGTGACCGGTGTCGAACGCCAGTTGTCGGCGATGATCGACGACCCGCAGTCCGAGGTGAACCTGTTGAACGAGCAAGGCATCACCACGGTGTTCTCCAGCTTTGGTTCCGGCTTCCGTCTGTGGGGCAACCGCACCGCCGCCTGGCCCACCGTCAGCCATATGCGTAACTTCGAGAACGTGCGTCGCACCGGCGACGTGATCAATGAGTCGATCCGCTACTTCAGCCAGCAGTTCATCGACATGCCGCTGAACCAGGCCACTATCGACGCGCTGGTGGAATCGGTGAACGGCTACGGCCGCAAGCTGATTGGCGATGGCGCGCTGCTGGGCTTCAAAGCCTGGTTCGACGTGGCGCGCAACCCGGAAACCGAGTTGGCCAATGGTCACCTGCTGATCAGCTACAAGTACACGGTGCCGCCGCCGCTGGAACGGCTGACTTTTGAGACCGAGATTACCTCGGAATACCTGCTGACCCTGAAGGGAGGGAATTGATCATGGCCGGCAAAATCGAAATCAATCGCATCACCAACGCCAACATCTATGTGAACGGCAACTCGCTGCTGGGCCGGGCCGACGAGGTCAAGCTGCCGGACGTGTCCGCCATCATGCAGGAGCACAAGGCGCTGGGCATGATCGGCAAGATCGAGCTGCCGGCCGGCTTCGACAAGCTGGAGGGCGAGATCAAGTGGAATTCGCTGTATCGGGACGTGGCCAAGACCGTGGCCAACCCGTTCAAGGCGGCGCAGCTGCAGTGCCGTTCCAGCATCGAGACCTACGGCGCCCAGGGCCGCCTGCAGGAGGTCAGCCTGGTCACCTTCCTGACTGTGATGTTCAAGAAAAACCCGCTGGGTACCTATAAGCAGCATGACAACGCCGAGTTTGGGTCTTCCTTCACCGCCACCTACATCAAGCAGGTGATCGACGGCGAGGAGGTGCTGGAGCTGGACTACCTGGCCAACATCTTCCGCGTGGGCAGCGAGGACATGCTGGGCACTTACCGCAGCCATATCGGCGGCTGAATCTAATCGCTTGTTCCCTCGTTGGGGCCACTCCGGTGGCCCTTTTTTTTACCGATTATGTATGGGCGACTGGAAGCAGAGTCCGCATAAAGACCACTAGTGCCATAGCCACTTTGCGAAAAAGTTGAGAAAGTGTGTTGCACAGAAATGCATTTGAGATATAACGTGTATCGATTTTTACTTCATGATCTGGGAGGGGACTTGTTCGAATTATCGATGAATGAAGCAATGACTCTGTTTATTGCCTTGTATGCGGCCATAATTTCAACCATTGTATTTGTCTGGGATGTCTACAAGTGGCGACAAGAAGGACCCGATATTCACATTACTACTTCAACAGGGATGAAGATGGTTGGTGGTGTTGTTCCTGACGAAAAAACATACATCAGTATATCCGCTGATAACCGAGGCAGCCGAGCTACCACGATTACAAATTTAGGCCTCCTGTACTATAAGCAATGGTGGAAAGCTTATCTGTGCCGTAAATGGCGAGACGGCTCTTTTGTAATCCCTAACCCGTTAGGGCAACAGATACCACACGTTCTTGAAGCGGGTGCCCGTTGGAGTGCCGCGGTGAACCAGGATGAAGACGCTGAGAGGATGATAAAAAGTGGCTACCTATTTGTTGTACTGTACTGTTCAACCTCTAATAAATGCATTCGATGTCGAGCGATGTGAAGAGGAACCCCTAGTTGAACCAGCAAGCTTTACTGATACAGCCTAGCCTGTTTTATACCCAATAAACTTCAATGCCTGAGGACAATCTCATGAGATTGTCCTTTATCTTTGCTAAAGCCGTTTAACGGACTCCCACCTGGCATCCGCCGACAATCCTCCCTGCACCTACTGACATTGTTCAACATTCACCCGCATGGAGGAGTCCTCATGAAAGCACTCAAGCTGCAATTCCCGTTTACCAACGCCGCCGGCGAGCGCATCGAATCCCTAACGATCACGCGTCTGAAGCGCGGCGATCTGAAGGCCGCCCACCAGCACAGCAAAGACGACGCCGACCAGGAGGATTTCCTGTTCGCGCGCATGACCGGCCTGCTGCTGGAAGACATTGATCAACTCGACATTGCCGACAGCCGGGTGCTGGCCGATTGCTTTCGCGCCATGGTGGGCGGCGGAGACGGAGCTGCGGAGGCTTGACGGCTACCTGCTGACGGTGTTGCGGATGCAGCCGTCGGAGATCGACGGGCTGGAGATGGAGGATTACTGGGGCTGGATCGAGGAGGCCGAATGCGAGGTCAAGCGGCGGAACGAGACGATGCAGTCGCTTTACGGCCGATGACGACCAGCACCGCGATCAGCAAGCCGCCCAACAGCGAAGCGCCGGCCGCCAATGGCGCGCCGGCCAACGCCGTCAACACCAGGGCGATGGGCAAGGCAAACACAGCCCCCCAGAACGGCAGGTGCGCAAAGCACAGCCAGGCCAGGAAGGCGATGCCGCAACACACGATGAGTCCGTATAGGACTTTGGCGGCGATGAGGGCGGTTTTTTCAAACATGGTTTCAGGATAGCAAAAGGCGGCACGGTATGGCCAATGAACTGCTGGTTGGAGTGAAGATTGGCGCGGCGTTGGCGGGCTCGTTTCAAGCCGCGTTCGCCTCGGCGCGAGGCACCACTCAAAAGCTCGGTCAGGTGGCGGATGAACTCCGCGTCAAACACAACCGGCTGGGCGACGCGATGGCGCGGGCAATGGCGCATCCAACCCGCAATGTGGGCGAACTGCGCCGCCAATACGAGCGGCTGGGCCAGACCCTGGACCAGTTGCGCATCAAACAGGAAAAACTGGCCTCCAGCATCGCGCGCGGCGAGACCTTGAAGGCGGGCCGCGCCGATCTGCGCGGCCAGGCGATGGAGACCGCAGGAACGGCGCTCGCCCTGGGCGCGCCGGTTGTTAAATCGGTGGGCGCAGCGGTCAACTTTCAGGACCAGATGCGAGACATCGCCATTACGGGCGAGTTTTCCAAGGTTGAG
This sequence comes from Chromobacterium sp. S0633, assembly GCF_024158805.1. NCBI lineage: Bacteria > Pseudomonadati > Pseudomonadota > Betaproteobacteria > Neisseriales > Chromobacteriaceae > Chromobacterium > Chromobacterium sp. S0633. Next base: position 75,295 of record NZ_JAMZGH010000006.1, read on the forward strand.
GAGGCCAAGCTCGGCTCGACTATCCGTAATGCCGCGCTCAAGTGGAACCAGTTCCAGGATGAAATCGCACGCGGCACCTCGGTGTTGGTCGCAGGCGGCATTCAGGACGCCAAGGCCTTGGAGAAGTACGCTCCGGTGATGGCCAAGGCGGCGACCGCGACCCGCGCTAGCATGGACGGTCTGGGCAGCGTGGCGATCGCGCTCAAGGACAACCTCAAGGTGGGAGAGGATGGCTTCGAAAGCGCGCTCAATATGCTGGCCTATGCCGGCAAGCGCGGCCAGTTCGAAATCCGCGACATGGCCAAGTGGCTGCCGGCTCTATCGCCTTCCTTCCAGGCGCTCGGTGTCACCGGCAAGGAGGCCGTCGCCGAGATCGGCGCCGCGCTGCAGATTGCTCGCAAAGGCGCGGGTTCTAACGATGAGGCCGCTAACAATTTCAAGAATTTCCTGCAAAAGATCACCGCTCCGGACACCCTAAAGGATTTTGCAAACGCAGGTATCGACTTGAAGGGCAGCATGATGAATTTGCGCGCGCAGGGACTGACGCCTGTGCAATCCATGTTGGCCATCATTACCCAATACATGCAGTCCAAAGGCCCTGCTGCGGCAGGCCAGTTTAAACAGGCGATGGCGATCAAGGATGACAAGGAACGCCAGGCGGCGCTGCAGCGGCTGTCGGAAGCCTACAAACTGGGTGAGTTGTTTCAGGACATGCAGGCCATGTCGTTTATTCGACCTGCAATTGCTAACCAGGGGGAAATGAAGGATATCCAGCAAGGCAGCATGGACGCCGCCGACAAGGGCTTGCTGGATCAGGACTGGCTAAAGCGGATGGATACCGCCAAGTCTCAGCTCGACAAATTCAAGATCGGAACCGCTGAGTTAGGGCTCACCATTGGCGATGCGCTGTTGCCATCGATTTCCGAGATCATTGTTGAGGTCATGCCGGCAGTGAAGGCATTCGGCGAATGGGCCAAGGAAAACCCCGGTTTGATCAAAGGCATTATCGGCCTGGTCGGTGGTCTATTGGCCGGCAAGATGGCCTTCATCGGACTCAAGTACGGCCTCAATCTGGCGATGTCTCCGTTCAATGCCTTGGGCACATCAATCTTGACCCTGTCCAGTAAATGGACGTTGATGCGCGCCATGCTACTGGGTGGCTCTTCCCGGCTGACCCTGCTGTTCCGATTGTTTGGTGCCGGCCGTAGCAATGCGGTTCGGCTGGCGGCCGCAGTTGCTTCCATGGGCCGAGGCATCGGCTCAGTAGGTCGGTTGGCCATCCGCTTGGCCAGCGCGCTGGGCGGTCAGCTATTCAGCGGCCTACGCTTGGCCGGCCAGGCGGTGCTGTGGCTGGGCCGAGCTTTGCTGATGAACCCGATCGGCCTGCTGATTACCGGCATCGCCATCGGCGCCTACCTGATCTACCGCCATTGGGACAAGGTCAAGCCATGGTTTCAAGGGCTGTGGGCTGGCGTCAAAGCCGCCTTCGCCGGCGGCATCGGCGGCGTGATCAAGCTGATCCTGAACTGGTCGCCGCTGGGGCTGTTCTACAAGGCGTTTGCCGGGGTGATGAAGTGGTTTGGCGTCAGCCTGCCCAAGAACTTCACCGACTTTGGCGGCATGTTGATCGGCGGCCTTCTCAATGGCATCAAGGCCAAGATCGGCGCGGCCAAGGATGCCATCGTCGGTTTTGGTCAGAATGTGAAGGGCTGGTTCGCCAATACCCTGGGCATCAAGTCGCCTTCGCGCGTGTTCATGGGCTTTGGCGACAACATCGCCCAGGGCGCCGCGATCGGCATTGGACGCTCGTCTGGCCTGGCCTCCAAGGCCGCCGCTGGCATGGCCTCACAAACCGCCGCGGCTGCGGCGGTAAAGCGCCTGGGCGCGGCTCAGGCCGCCAGGGGCGGCGGTGAGGCCGCCGGCGGTGCGGGCGGCATGAGCGGCGTCACCATCCACTTCAGTCCAACCATCCAGGTCCAGGGCGGCGCGGCCGAAGGCGTTAAAGGCCAGATCAACGAGGCGATGAAGCTGTCGCTGCATCAGTTGGAGCAGCTGATCAAGCGCGTCACCGCGCAGCAAGCGCGGAGGGCCTACTGATGTTTGCGCTCCTGGGCGAAGTCCAGTTCGACCTGATCACCTACTTCGACGGCTTCGAGTCTCAATTTGGCGTCGACTATGCCGAGCACGCGCTGATCGACGGCAAGCCGCGCTTGCAGCGGGTCGGCGACAAGCTGGACGAAATCCGCATCCAGCTGTCGTTCCATAGCCAGTTCTGCGACCCGGAGCAGGAGCTGATCAAGTTGCAGACGGCCTTGCGTGCGCACCAGGCTATGGCGCTGGTGCTGGGCAATGGCGATTACAAGGGCTGGTTCGTGTTGACCGAGCTGCAGGCGACCAGCAGGCAGACCGACCAGGCCGGCACGCTGATCGCGCTGGAGGCCAGCCTCACCTTGCGCGAGTTCGTCGGCGACAAGAAAAACCCGCTGGCGCCGCCGGCGGTGCAGGCCAGGTTGCCGCCGGCGGCCGCCACCGCGCTGTCAGCCAGCGTGGCCACCAAGGTCGCCGACCTCCAGGCTGGCGTGGGCAGCGCCATCGGATCGGTACGCGACAGCGTGCGTCAGGTGGTGACTTATGCGAACCAGGCCCAGTCGGCGATGCGTGCGGCGGTGGATGCCACACGGGTGGCGCAGAAGCTGAGCGACAACCCGCTGGCGGCGCTGGGCCAGGTGCCGGGCCTGCAGGGGGCGCTGAAGCAGGTGGCGGGTCCGCTGGAGCGTCTATCGCCGGTACTGAACATTCTCAGCAGCCAACTACCCGACGCGGGCGGCATCCTGCGCGCCGGCAACACTGCGCTCGATGCGGTGCGCAATGCCCAGGGCGCGTTGTCCGCCGTCACCGCCGGTAATGTCGTGGGCCGCATCGACTCCATGGCCGGTCAGCTTGCGGCCGCCAGCAGTGCGTTGGAGTCAGTGGCGCCCAATATCAGCAAGCTGGCCGGCAAGGTCATCACTAGGGCGATCTAGATCATGTTCCTGACCCATGTCACCACCGAGGGCGAGCGCTGGGATCAGTTGGCCGCCCGCTATTACGGCGACGCGCTGGCTTACGAGCGCATCGTGGCGGCCAACCCGCATGTGCCGCTGGCCACCGCCTTGCCGAGCGGCCTGGTGCTGTCCATCCCCATCATTGAGCAGGATGATCTATCCGAGGACGAGGAGCTGCCGCCATGGCTGCGTTGACACAGGCCATATCAGAGCCGACGGCGGTGGCCGCCGTGCCCCACCCGGTGTTCATGCTGTCCTACGGGCACAAGAACATCACCAACGACGTGTCCCCGTATGTGTTGTCGGTGACCTATACCGACTACCTATCCGGCCAATCCGACGAGCTGGAGGTGCAACTGGAGGATGCCGACGGCCGCTGGCTGCGCGCCTGGTACCCCGGCAAGGGCGACGCGCTGTCGCTCAAGATCGGCTACGACGCGGCGCCGCTGTTGCCGTGCGGCTCGTTCGAGATCGACGAGATCGAGATTGCGATGCCGCCTTCAACGGTGACGATCCGGGCACTGTCGACCGGCATCAAGAAGTCGGTGCGCACCCGCTCCGGCCGCGCCTACGAGAACACCACGCTGGCGGCGATCGCCCGGCGTATCGCCAAGCGCAATCAGCTGACGCTGACCGGCAAAATCCGCGACATCCGTATCGACCGCGTCACCCAGTACCAGGAACGCGATGTGGCCTTCCTGACCCGCCTGGCACGCGAGTACGGCTACGCTTTCAAGATCGTCGGCAGCAAGCTGGTCTTCACCGAGCTGGCCGATCTGCGTGGCGGCAAGGCGGTGACCACGCTGCAGGCCGGCGATCTGATCTCGCTGCGGCTACGCGACAAGATCAAGGACATCTACCAGCAAGCCAAGGTGAAGTACCACAACCCGAAGACCAAGAAGCTGGTGGTGTACGGGATGAAGGCGGACGGCCAGATGGGCGCCGTGGGCCAAACCACCGTGTCCGCCAAGAAGCGCGGCGCCGGCCAGGCCGCCAGCGGCGACACCCTGAAGCTGTCCACACGCTCCGGCTCCAAGGCGGCGGCGCAGGCCAAGGCGAAGGCGGCGCTGGACAAGAGCAACCAGGAACAAACCGCCGGCAACCTGACCTTGCCTGGCAATCCGAAGCTTGTCGCCGGTGTGACCTTCGACCTGGCCGGGTGCGGCAAGCTCGACGGCCGCTACCTGGTGGAGTCGGCGCGCCACCGCGTCGACCGCAGCGGCGGCTACACCACCGAGCTGGAGGTCAAGCGCGCGGCGATTTCGGTCGCCAAGGGCAAGGGCGGCGGCGCGGCGAAGAAGAAGTCCGGCAAGTCCTTGAAGGTCTACGGCATGAAGGACGGCAAGGTGGATGTGGTCGGCACAACAACAGTGAGCAAGAAGAAATGAACGATACCTTCGACGAGTTCGGCGCCAGCCTCAAGTTCGGCACGGTCAGCGCCAGCAAACCCGGCTTCGCCCGCGTGCGCCTGCCGGACCTCGACAATATGCGCACCATGTGGCTGCCGATCGCCAACCCGAAGACCCTGCAGGATCAATGCTGCTGGACCTACGATCACGGCGAACATGTCGCGGTGCTGCTAGATGCGCGCGGCGAGGACGGCGTGATCCTGGGGGCGGTGTATTCCGATGTGGACAAGCCGCCGGTGACCGACTCGAACAAGTTCGCCGTTCGCTTCAAGGATGGCGCGCTATTGGAGTATGACCGGGGCACCCATGTGCTGACGGTGACCGGGGTGCAGAAAGTGGTGGTCCAGGCCGATGCCGAGATTCTGCTGCAGGCCAGCGCCAAGGTGACGGTGGACACGCCGGAGGCGGAGTTCACCGGCAACCTGACCGTGAAGAAGAAATTGACCTTCCTGGGCGGCATGATGGGCTCGGGCGGGGGCGGCGTGTCGGCGGTGATCAGTGGTAAGGTAGAGGTCGACGGGGACATCCACGCCAGCGGGTCCGTGATGGATGCTGGCGGGAACTCGAACCATCACAGTCACTGACTCCTTAGAGTCTATTCAAGGATAAGGCAATCTATGTTCAAGCAGTCTGGCCGTATTCGGGACTATGTTTTCCCTCTAGCTACTGTCGAGAAGTCCGGTAATGACCTTAGCGTTAAACAAGTTCTTGGAACCGCATTTTTTATAGGGAACCAAGGCTTTGCACTAACTGCAAAACATGTAATCACTGGTTGTGAGTCTCAAAGAATTTGTGGGATGCTGGTGGGAGATGATAATGGTTGGGTAGGATTTGACGTTATCGTTAGAGAGTCCCACCCGACAGAGGATGTTGCACTAATCAAGCTTGCAGGCTCATCGTGGCGCTCATTCTTTCGCCTGAGCAATACAGAAGAGCATGCTTCTTGTAAATATCGACTTTTTGGCTACCCTGACGACACAACGCAAGAGATGGTGCAAGGTGGTCGAGTTGCGATTCGTCCAGACCTTGTTTACAACGAGGGTTATATTCGTAGACGCTACAATGGGAAGCTGCCTTCCTTTCAGGGAACATCTTTCTTTGAGTTGAGTGAAGTAGCAGGCACTGGTGTTTCTGGGGCTCCTGTTCTTAAGATAAACTCTAGTGGCCCATGGGATGTAATAGGCATTTATGTCGGTGAAAAGCTCAATGATCGGGCGACCTCGGTTTCCTATGCTGTTCGCGAAGAAAGCTTCCGTCAATGGTCACCTCAGATGCTCGGAAAAACGGTGTTAGAAGAGTCACAAAACACCGAGGAGCCCTCGGCCTAGCCTGTCCCTATCATCACTAAAGTTCTTTATCATTCTTTTGCGGGGCATCACGACATTATTGTCGTATGACCCGCCCATCTGACTCCCTTCACTGGCAACCCGCCTTCGGCGGCCTCGGCATCGTCGAGACCGTGGCGGACATCGACCAGTCCATCCACATCATTCTGCGCTCGCCCAAGGGTTGTGATCCGCATCGCCCGGATTTTGCCTCCAGCCTGCACCTTCACCTCGACAAGCCCATCAACCAGGCGATTCCGCACCTGGTTCGCGAGGCGGTAGAGGCCATTCGCAAGTGGGAGCCGCGTTGCGTCCTGGTGAAGGTCACGCCGGCGGTGCTGGGCTCACAAGTCACCCTGCGCGTGCGCTGGAAGCTGGCGGACGGCGTGCTGCGCGAGACCGAGGTGCAGCTATGAGCCTGCCCGAGCCGAGCTTCATCGACCGCAACCCGGACGCCATCACCGCCGAGATCGTCGCCCAGTACGAGCAGTTATCGGGCAAGACCTTGTACCCGGCCCAGGTGGAGCGGCTGCTGATCGACGTGATCGCCTACCGCGAAAACCTGGTGCGCATCGGCATCCAGGAGGCGGCCAAGCAGAACTTGGTGGCCTATGCCCGCGCGCCGATGCTGGACTACCTGGGCGAACTGGTCGGCGTGACGCGCTTGCCGGCGCAGCCGGCCAAGACCACGTTGCGTTTTACCCTGGAGGCCGCGTTGGCCACCGGGCTGTTGATCCCGGCCGGCACCCGTGTCGAGGGTGGCGATGGCGTGGTGGTCTTTGCCTCCGATGTGGATGTCACCTTGCCAACTGGCCAACTGTCGGTCGATGTGGCCGCTACTGGCGAAGAGCCAGGCACTGCCGGCAATGGCTGGCAGCCTGGCCAGATCAATAGCCTGGTCGACGAGTTGGGTAATATGGAGGTGGCGGCCGCCAACACCTCGGTGACCAGCACCGGCTATGACGAAGAGGACGACGAGCGTCTGCGTGAGCGCATCAAGCTGGCGCCGGAGTCGTTCACCAACGCCGGCAGCCGCTTGGCCTACCGTTTCCATGCCCTCAAGGCGCATCAGAGCATCGTCGATGTTGCGGTGCTGTCGCCATCCCCTGGCGTCGTTCACCTTTACCCCCTGACGGCAACGGGGCTGCCGGACTCCAATTTGCTGGCCTTGGTTGAGGCCACTTGTTCCGCCGAGAAGGTGCGGCCGTTGACTGACCGGGTGCGAGCATTGGCACCCAGCCGCGTTGACTATGCGATTGAGGCTCAACTGGTGCTGTATACCCAGGCGGATTCGCACTCGGTTCAGGCCCAGGCGATGGCACAGGCCAAAGCCTATGTCGATGGCCGGGCAGGCGGCTTGGGACGCGACATCGTGCCAAGCCAGGTGATTGCCGCGCTGCAGGTGCCTGGCGTGTACCAGGTCACGCTGAACAGCCCAGCCTTGCGTGTATTGAGTGACAGCGAATGGGCGCACTGCACCCAGATTTCTATCACTCTGGCCGGAGTGGCAAATGGCTGAGACCTTGCTTTTGCCTCCGGTGCTGGCCAGTGACCCGCGCTTCCGCGCGTTGGGCCAACTGACTGGCCGTATCAGCCAGCAAGACTTGTCGCCGCTGCTGGTTTACCTGGTGGATCAAGTCGACACCGAGTTGTTGCCGGTTCTTGCCGAGCAATTCCATGTGATGGGCGATGAAGGCTGGTTGCTGGCCAGCGATGAGCGCCAGCAGCGCGCCTTGATCAAAAGAGCGATCGAATTGCATCGATACAAAGGCACCTTGTGGGCGGTTCAGGAAGTGTTCCGCGTGCTGGGTATCGATGCCGAATTGCTGGAGTGGTGGCAGCAGCAGCCGGAGGGTATCCCCTACACCTTCAGTTTGAAGCTGTGGGCCAACGACAACTGGCAAGACAAGAACCCCTTATTGAGCGCTGAGCTATATCACCGGCTGAAGTGCATGGTGGATGAAGCGAAGCCGGTTCGCTGCTCGTATGCGCTGCATGTCGGCGCACGCTTCGATCAAGGAGTTTATCTCGCCTCGGCGGGCCAGGCGCGTGCGATACGTCGCACAGGTGGCCACTGCCTGCCGGTCCCTGCAAAGCCGATTTTTCAACCCGCACAGCTTGCCAGCGCAGGATGCGCCAGGGCAGTGCTGCGCCTTTCAATGGAGGGCTAGAGATGACTACTACGCTCATCCCGCAACTGTTGGATGCGGGCTTGTCCGCCATCCAGCTGGCCAGCGGCGATGGCATCCAGTTGCGGATAACCCACGTCGCCCTGGGCGATGCCGGTTATGTACCCAATGCCGGGCAGAGCGGCTTGCGTCATGAGGTTGTCCGCTATCCCGTCGCGGATGGTCGCATCGTTGGCCCTCGCCAACTCCACCTGACGGCCCTAGCGGACGACAGTGCAGAGTTTTGGGTACGCGAAGTCGGCTTCATCCTGGAGAGCGGTGTGTGCCTGGCGGTGTGGAGTGATCCAAACCGCGCGCTGGCCTACAAGCAGTCTGGCTTGGAGCTGTTGCTGGCTTACGACCTGACCCTTGCTGGCGTACCGCCTGACAGCGTCATCGTGCAGTCGACCGGTGCGGGCCTAAACCTGCATCTGGCCGAGGAGCTGGCCAGCCTGGCTGGCGCCCAGATCGCCAGTCAGTTGGTCGACCTGCAGCAGGATGCGCTGCTAACGGAGCATGGCCGAGTGCTGTCCACGCTACACAGCGATCTTGCTGGTCAGTTGGCTGCCCTCACCGAGTCTGACCGACAAACAACGCAGCGTTTCGACCAACTGGCCGGTCTACACACGGCCGAACACGAAAGCCTACTGGAGATTCAAGCCGCAAACGCGGCGGCCATTGTGGACCTGCAGAACCATTACTTGAAAGGAGCAACAACATGAGCCTGGAATCGAGCATTGCCGACCTGGTCCGCGCCACCACCGACCTGACCGCCACCGTTCGTGGAAAGACGGTGGAGATCGACGGCAAGGTCGCTGCGAAAATCAGCGAGATGGAGGTGTGGAAAAACGGCCATCTCAGTGAACATGGGTTTATTGCCGTCAACTACAACGCGCGTATGACTCGCGTTTCGGGGGAGGCTCCGCAACAAGTGCCAATAGCGATGGGGTTGAATGCGGGTGGCGATTTTTTTAGCAAGTTTGATTTGAAAATCATTCCAGTTGTTGGTGGGGTTGATCCAGCCACTCGTCCCCCGGTAGTGCGTGAGCTTTTGCAATACATGGGATGCGACCGCCATAATTTCACGGCTGAGTTCAATATCGTTGAGCTGACGGTGAAATCCATCGCTAAGGGATTTGGCGACTATGTTTTTTATATCCCGTATCGGCATATCAAGACTGGCGCTTTTCATAGCTGCGTCATGTATCACAAGCTTGTTGGCACCGCAGACTGGGGCTGGATGGATAACCGCTTTAAAGGGGCGTGGCATCAAGTGACTCAGCATCAATTCACGCCCGGCGATGCGGGTGGATATTTCCATGTCGATGTGGGTGTTACGAATGCGAGCGTAGGCGACAAACTGTATTTAGCTCTGCCGCAAGTTGTAGTTGGCAAGTGGAACCCGGAGCTGCGCATCCCGCCGTTGTTCAACATCTACGACATGATTCTCAATGCCGTGCCCTCCGCTTTGCCTAGCGTCTAGGAGACAAACATGAACATGCAGAATGCCGTTGATGAACAGCACACCCTGGTTGCAACCGAAAAAGGATTAGAACCGCTACGGCTCGTGATCGCCCGAAACCAGTGCGAACAGCGAATTCAGCAGGCCTATCCAACCTGGCAACAGCTCAACATTCTGCGTGCGGGAACGAAAGAGGAACAAGCCCGAATGGGGCAGTTCATCGACGCCTGCCGCGCTTGGAGCAACGGGGAGTTACCCGATCTGGCCGAGCTGGAAAAGATCAAGCCGTAGTAAAGAAGGAGAAGACAGCGGCCGGGCAAGTGTTGGAGCACCTGCCCGGCCAGCTGACCCGCAGTCATAGCCTGCAAGTCATCCCAAGGCTGCCTACCGTAGGCCTACGGTGAAACAAGCCTAAACGGGAATTGCATCCGTGGAAAGAACCTTGCAGATGTTACAAATCACAGCTAATCCCATCATTCCCTGGATCGGCGGCAAGCGCCGTCTCGCAAAGCACATTATCCCTCTGTTCCCGGAGCATACCTGCTACGTTGAGCCGTTTTGCGGCGCGGCCGCGCTTTACTTCCTGAAAGAGCCAGCCAAGGTCGAAGTGATCAACGACGTCAACGGAGAACTGGTCAACCTGTACCGTGTAGTGCGCCACCATATGGAAGAGTTCGTTCGGCAATTCAAGTGGTCTTTGACCTCGCGTCAAATCTTCAAGTGGCTGCAAATCACGCCGGAAGAAACGCTGACCGACATCCAGCGTGCGGCCAGGTTCTTCTACCTGCAGAAAATGGCTTTCGGCGGCAAGGTTGATGGCCAGAGTTTTGGCACCGCCACCACCAGTCCGCCCAAGCTCAATCTGCTGCGGCTGGAAGAAGACCTGTCGGCTGCTCATCTTCGCCTCAGTCGTACCTACATCGAAAACCTGGACTGGGCGGATTGCATCAAGAAGTATGATCGTGAGCACACGCTGGTCTACTGCGATCCGCCGTATTGGGGCACAGAAGGCTATGGCGTGGACTTCGGCCTGTACCAGTACCAGCGAATGGCCGAGTTGGCCAGAGCCATCAAGGGCCGCATGATTATCTCGGTCAACGACATCCCAGAAATGCGTCAGACCTTTGACGGGCTGACCATCGAACGGGTGGACATCAGCTACTCCGTTGGCGGAGCCGGTCGCAGCAAGGACAAGAAGGGGGAGTTGATCATCCGTAACTGGTGATCAGTAGTAGAAAGTGATGAGGGGCCTTGTGGCCCCTTTGCTGTCAAAAGTGAAATTCTTTTGCGAATGCTGGAAAATGAGCTCCACCCGGCTTATCGCGCAAAATGGTGCTCAGTTTTCGCGCCGCGCTTCAACCGGCGTGTCCGGAATGAAGTCCAAACTCACCCTCCCCTCCACCGCGAAACCCAGTTTGCCCAGCACGCGCGCGGACCCGGCGTTGTCGGGGTGCACCAGGCCCACCAGCCTATCCAGCGCGTAGACGTCCCGCGCCAGACGCAGACAGGCGCGGCCAGACTCGGTGGCGAGGCCCAGGCCCCAGTACTCGGGCAGAAAGCGATAGCCCAGCTCCACCGCGTCCACCGCCGCCATGTATTTCAGGCCGCTGAAGCCGATCACCTCGCCGCTGTCCTTCCACACGCAGGCCACTCGGCCGAAACCGTGTTTTTCGTAGTCCGCCAGCGGGCCGTCGCGCATCGCTTGCAAAGCCTGTTCGCGCGAGCCGAAGGGCGTATTGCCCACATAGCGGATGGCCTCGGCCACAGTGCCGAGCCGGTAAAAAGCGTCCAGGTCGTTTTCGTCGAAGGGCCGCAGAATCAGGCGGCCGGTATCCATGGCTTGCATTGTTTATCCCCTTTGTTCCCCGTCTCATGACGATGGAAACAATTTGCCAGCAATCCCCCGTCCTCGCCAGGTTTTTTGCGCCGCAACAAATCCGCGCGGCAGCCGCGCCCGGCGGATCAACTGATATACTGTCGCTTTGATTTTCCCCGCCGCAGAACCCCGCCATGAACGATCTGTTTGCCAATGAACCGAAAAAACCGCTGGCTGAAGCGCTGCGTCCCGGCCGCCTCGACGAGGTGATCGGCCAGCGGCACCTGATCGGCCCCGGCAAGCCGCTGCGGCTGGCGGTGGAAGCGAGCACCCCGCACTCGATGATTCTGTGGGGCCCACCCGGCGTAGGCAAAACCACGCTGGCGCGCATACTCGCCGCCAGCTTCGACGCTGAATTCATCCCGCTGTCGGCGGTGTTCTCCGGCGTCAAGGACATCCGCGAGGCGGTGGAGCGCGCGCACGCCGCGCTGCAGCGCTCCGGCCGCCACACCATCTTGTTCGTCGACGAGGTGCACCGCTTCAACAAGAGCCAGCAGGACGCCTTCCTGCCCTTCGTCGAATCCGGCCTGCTGACCTTCATCGGCGCCACGACGGAAAACCCCTCTTTCGAGGTCAATTCCGCGCTCTTGTCCCGCGCCCAGGTCTATGTGCTCAACAGCCTGGACGAAGAAGAGCTGCGCCAGTTGTTCGAACGCGCCGCCGCCAACGGCGCGCTGGAGGGGCTGAGCTTCGACGACGCCGCCATCGACACCCTGACCGGCTACGCCGACGGCGACGCCCGCCGCTTCCTCAACCTGCTGGAACAGACCCGCACCGCCGCCTACGCGCGCAAGAGCGGCCAGATAGACCGCGACTTCCTGTCCGAGGTGCTGACCGTCAACGCGCGCCGCTTCGACAAGGGCGGCGACGACTTCTACGACCAGATCTCCGCGCTGCACAAATCGGTGCGTGGCTCCAATCCAGACGCGGCGCTGTACTGGCTGACGCGGATGCTGGACGGCGGCGCCGACGCGCGCTATCTGGCGCGCCGGCTGGTGCGCATGGCCTGGGAGGACATCGGTCTGGCCGATCCGCGCGCGATGCAGATCGCCAACGACGCCGCCGCCACCTACGAGCGCCTGGGCAGCCCGGAAGGCGAACTTGCGCTGGCTCAAGCCGCGCTGTATTTGGCCGTGGCCGCCAAGAGCAACGCCGGCTACAAGGCGTATAATGAGGCCCGCGCCTTCATCAAGCAGGACAAATCCCGGCCGGTGCCGGTACACTTGCGCAATGCGCCCACTCGGCTGATGAAGGAGTTGGGCTACGGCCACGAATACCGTTACGCCCATGACGAACCCCATGCCTACGCCGCCGGCGAGACCTATCTGCCGGAAGGATTGGAAGACATGCGCTGGTATCAGCCGACTCCGCGCGGACTGGAAAGCAAAATAAGGGACAAGCTGGATTTCCTGCGTCAGCTCGACGACGACGCCCGGCAAGACTCCGAATAAGTGAAAGAAACAGGACCAACCTAACCATGCTCGACATCAATCTGCTTCGCAACGACATCGAAGCCGTCGCCGCCCGTCTGGCCGGCCGCGGCTATACCCTGGACACCGCAGCCTTCAACCAGCTGGAGTCCGAACGCAAATCCCTGCAAACCCGCATGCAGGAACTGCAAGCCAAGCGCAACGCCTCCTCCAAGCAGATCGGCGTGGCCAAGGGCAAGGGCGAAGACGTGTCAGCCATCCTGGCCGAAGTGGCGACGCTGGGCGACGAATTGAAAGCCGCCGAACAAGGTTTCGACGCGGTGCAAAAACAGCTGGACGCCTGGCTAATGTCCATCCCCAACCTGCCGCACGAATCGGTGCCGGCGGGCAAGGACGAAAACGACAATGTGGAAGTGCGCCGCGTGGGCGCGCCGCGCCAGTTCGACTTCGAAGTGAAAGACCATGTCGACGTGGGCGCGCCGCTGGGCCTGGATTTCGACACCGGCGCCAAGCTGTCCGGCGCGCGCTTCACCGTGCTCAAGGGCGACATCGCCCGGCTGCACCGCGCCATCGCCCAGTTCATGCTGAACACCCATACCGGCGATCACGGCTACGTCGAGCACTACACCCCCTACATCGTCAACGACAGCGCGCTGTTGGGCACCGGCCAGCTGCCCAAGTTCGCCGAAGACATGTTCAAGGTGACCAAGGGCGGCGAAGAAGGCAATGTGGACCAGTACCTGATCTCCACCTCGGAAATCACCCTGACCAACACCGTCAGCAACAGCATCCTCAAGGCCGAGGAGCTGCCGCTGAAACTGACCGCGCACTCGCCCTGCTTCCGTTCGGAAGCCGGCAGCTACGGCCGCGACACCCGCGGCATGATCCGCCAGCACCAATTCGACAAGGTGGAGATGGTGCGCATCGAGAAGCCGGAAGACTCCTACGCCGCGCTGGAAGACATGGTCGGCCACGCCGAGAACATCCTCAAGGCGCTGGAACTGCCCTACCGCGTGATCACGCTGTGCACCGGCGACATGGGCTTCGGCGCCGCCAAGACTTACGATCTGGAAGTCTGGCTGCCGGCGCAGAACACCTATCGCGAAATCTCCAGCTGCTCCAACTGCGAGGCCTTCCAGTCCCGCCGCATGATGGCGCGCTACAAGGACGAAAACGGCAAGAACCAGCTGGTGCACACGCTGAACGGCTCCGGCCTGGCGGTGGGCCGCACCCTGGTGGCGGTGCTGGAAAACTACCAGAACGCCGACGGCAGCGTGACCATTCCGGCCGTGCTGCGGCCTTACTTCGGCGGCCGCGACAAGATCGGCGGCTAAGCCCCGGTTGACCCTCCGCCGCAGGAAGACAACGGCGCCCGCCATGGGCGCCGTTTTTCATGCCCGCGCCGCCAACAACGCCTCGAACTCGGCTCGCGGCAGCGGCTTGCTGAACAGATAACCCTGGCCCAAACGGCAGCCCTGCTGCAACAGAAAGTCCCGCTGCGATTCCAGCTCCACCCCCTCGGCCACCAGCTCCAGGCCCAGGCTGCGGCCGATGGAAATGATGGCGCGGGTGATGGCGGCGTCGTCGCCGTCATGGTGCAAATCCATGATGAAGGAGCGGTCTATCTTCAAGCCCTTGACCGGCAGCCGCTTCAAATAGGACAGCGAGGAATAGCCGGTGCCGAAATCGTCGATGGACAGATAGACGCCCAGCTCGCGCAGCCGCTGCAAGGCTTCCACCATGCCGCAGTCCTCGTCCATCGCCACGCTCTCGGTGATTTCCAGCTCCAGTTCGCCGCTATCCAGGCCATGCCGGCGCAGCGTGTGCGCCACCGTGTCGGCGAAGCTGCCGTACTTGAGCTGGCGGCCGGACACATTGACCGCGATCCGCCCCGGGGTCAGGCCCTGTCTCCGCCACAGCGCCCAGTCCCGGCAAGCGGTGTCCAGCACCCATTCGCCCATCGGCACCATCAGCGAGCCGTCCTCGGCGATGGGGATGAACTTGGCCGGCGCCATCAGGCCCAGCTCAGGATGACGCCAACGCAGCAAGGCCTCGGCCCCCACCACCCGCCGCGTGGCCAACTCCACCTTGGGCTGATACCACACCTCCAGTTCCTCTTGGGCCAAGGCGCGGTGCAGGCTGTACTCCAGCTTCAGCCTTTCCATCGCCCGCGCGTTCATGTCCGAGGTGTAGAACTGGAAATTGTTCTTGCCGCGCTCCTTGGCCTGGTACATCGCCGAGTCCGCGTTCACCAACAGGGCGTCCGCGCTGACCCCGTCCTCCGGATACATGCTGATGCCTATGCTGGCCGAGATGAACAGTTCGTGGCCGGTCAGGCCGGACTGCTCGGTGACGCCGTCCAGCAGTTGCTGCGCCAGCGCCGCCACCTGGGTGACCCGTTCCACCGTCGGCAGCAAGAGGATGAACTCGTCGCCGGACAGCCTGGCCACAGTGGAGTGCGGCGGCGCGTGCTGCAACAGCACCGAGGCGATGCGCACCAGCAATTCGTCGCCGGCGTGATGGCCCAGGGTGTCGTTGACCAGCTTGAAACGGTCCAGATCGACGAACAACAAGGCGAACTGGAGCTGGGTCGGCGGCGCCCGCTCTATCGCCTCCTGCAAGCGCTCCAGAAACAGCGTCCGGTTCGGCAAGCCGGTCAGCGCGTCGTGATTGGCCAGAAAATGCAGCCGCTCCTCGGACTGCTTGCGCTGGGTGATGTCGGAGAACACCGCCACGTAATGCAGGCATTCGCCGTCCGCGTCGCGGATGGCGGTAATGCTCAGATGCTCGGTGTACAGCAAGCCGCCCTTGCGGCGGTTGACCACCTCGCCTTGCCAGACTCCGCTCTCTTTCAGGCTTTGCCACAGCTTCTGGTAGAAATCCGCCGGCTGTCGGCCGGACTTGAGCAAGGCGGGCGTGCGGCCCAGCGCCTCCTGGCTGCTGTAGCCGGTGATGCGGCTGAACGCCGGGTTCACCATCTGGATCACCCCGTTGCCGTCGGTGATCAGAATGCCTTCCAGCGTCGATTCGAACACCTTGTCCGCCAGCAACAAGCTGCGCCGCGAATGCAGCAGCGCGTCGTCTCGCTCGCGCAAGGCGGAGTGCAATTCCTGCAGAAACTCCTGCTCCACCATCTGGATGATGTCGCGAAAACCCAGCAGCTGCAGCAGAACGCCGTCGGCGTCGTACACCGCCAGATGACGGATCTTGTGCTGCAGGATCAACTGCCTGGCCTGCAGCAGGCTGCTGCCGTCGCGCACGCCCAACAGCGGCCAGGAGCAGGCTTCGGCCAAGGTCGCCGGCGCGCGCCCCTCGGCCAGCAGCCGCAATAGGTCGCGCAGGGTCAGGATGCCGTAGTCGCCGTTATCGAAGCGCACCGCCAAGGCGGTGGCGCCCTGCAGCCGCATCAGGGCCAGCGCTTGCTCCGGCGAGTCCGCCGCCCCCAGCTGGCACAAGGGCGCCGCGCGGTCCGCCACCACCCGCCGCACGCCCAGAAAGGATTCGCTGCCCTGACTCAATACGATATCGGTCAGCGACACCACGCCGCACGGCTTGCCGGCCTGTTCCACCAGCGCATGCCGGATGCCGCGCTCGCGGAATAGCGCCACCGCCTCGCTCACCGGCAGGTCATGCGGCAGCACCACCAAGGGCGCGCTCATCGCGCCGCCCACCGGCCGCATGCCGGCCGCGCCGTCCAGCCGGTCCAGCGCCAGCGCGTCGGCCTCGGTCCAAATCCCCAGCGGCCGTCCCGCCTCATCCTGCACCACGATGGAGCCGCAGCCCGCCAGCAACATGCGCCGCGCCGCTTCCGCCAGCGGCGTATCCGCCGCGCACGCCAGGATGTCAGGGCTAGAGATTTCTTTTATACACTGTTTTAAGTAATACATTAACAATCCAAGCCGGGCTGTTCACGTAAAAATTCCAAATGGCATTATAACGATGCAAACCGCCGTCATGTAGTCGGATTGCAACAGCCCCGCCCCGCAGCGGCGTCGAGACCCGAGATCTCCGCTCCGCTCCCGCCCCGCTCTGCCGCAGCGCATTCCCTTTGCATTCAGTAAATCGTCAAATACTCATATACATGATCTAGGACAAAGCGCGAGACCGGGGAGCGCTGCTAGGCTGGCAACAGAATCGGCGAATTTAAATTCGCCAAAGAAATGACAAAGGTATTGCGCAGTGCAGCAAAACCTCTAAGAGCCTGTTGACGATCCCTCAAGCCGGAGCGGGACCAGGCGTTGCGGCGGAGACAGCGGAATGCATGCTTAGCACATCGGCATCCCCAACGCAGCACTCACCGCGCAGCGGATCGTGAACGGCCTCTCGGACTGGCGGCATTGCGCATGACCTGCCCTACCACCCACACAGCGACACAAGCACCATGAGCCAACAACGCATCCACCTATCGGTTCAGGGCCGGGTTCAAGGCGTCGGCTTCCGTCCCTTCATCTGGCGCACGGCCAGCGAATGCGGCCTCACCGGCTTTGTCCGCAACAGCGGCGAAGGCGTGACGCTGGAACTGCAGGGCGAACCGCAGGCGCTGAGCGCCTTCCGGCAAGCGCTGCGAACCCGGCTGCCGCCGCTGGCGCACATCGACGCGCTGCAAGAACGCGACATCCCGCTGCGCGACGCCGAACAACGCTTTCAAATAGAAGAAAGCAGCGGCGCGGTCACTCACGCCCGGCTGCCGGCCGACGTGGCCACCTGTCCGCGCTGCGTGGAGGAGTTGTTCACCCCCGGCGACCGCCGCTACCGCTTTCCCTTCATCAACTGCACCGATTGCGGGCCGCGCTACACCGTCACCCACCGGCTGCCTTACGACCGCGCCAACACCAGCATGCTGGCCTTTCCGCTGTGCCCGGTCTGCCGCCAGGAATACCTGGACCCGAACAGCCGCCGCTTTCACGCCGAGCCCACCGCCTGCCCGGTGTGCGGCCCCAAGCTGCAACTGACCGACCGCTTCGGCCAAAGCCTGAACGGCGACCCCATCGTCGGCGCGGTGCAAATCCTCAATATGGGCCGCAGCATCGCGATGAAAGGCCTGGGCGGCTTCCATCTGGTCTGCGACGCGGCCAGCCCGGCGGCGGTGTCGCGGCTGCGCCAACTCAAGCATCGCCCCGGCAAGCCGCTGGCCATCATGGCCTTGAACGTGGAATCCATCCGCGCGCTCTGCCACGTCAGCGAGGAAGAAGCCGCCTGGCTGCAGCGCCCGGAACGCCCCATCGTGCTGTTGAACAAGAAGCCCGAAGCCGACCAGCTGCTGCCGGACATCGCCCCCGGCCTGTCAGCGCTGGGCGTGATGCTGCCCTACACCCCGCTGCAATGGCTGCTGTTCCACGAAGCGCTGGGCCGCCCGGGCGGCGCCAGCTGGCTGCGCCAGCCCTGCTCGCGGCTGTGGGTGATGAGCAGCGCCAATCTGTCCGGCGAGCCCATCGTCACCGGCAACCAGGAAGCGCGCGAACGGCTGAACCAGGTCGCCGACGTCTTCCTGCTGCACAACCGCGCCATCGTCACCCGTTGCGACGACAGCGTGGTGTCGCTGGAACGGCGCCGGCCGCTGCTGTTCCGCCGCGCGCGCGGCTTCGTGCCGGACCCGGTGCCGCTGGCGCTGGACGGCCCGCCGGTGCTGGCGCTGGGCGCCTATATGAAGGCCACCGCCACCGTGCTGCGCGGCAAGGACGCCTTCGTGTCGCAATACATCGGCGCGCTCAACCATCCGCTGACCTGCGAGGCGCTGCAGCAGGCGGCCGACCATCTGCTCGACCTCACCGGCGTCACCCCGCAGGCGGTGGCCTGCGATCTGGAAACCGGCACCTACTCCAGCCTGTTGGCCGAACACCTGTCCAAGCAATGGGAGGTGCCGCTGATCCGGGTTCAGCACCATCACGCCCACCTGGGCGCGGTGCTGGCCGAACACGGCGTGACCGAGCCGGCGCTGGGCCTGGCGCTGGACGGCTACGGCCTGGGCCACAACAACGGCGCCTGGGGCGGTGAAATGATGCTGGTGGACGGCGACAGCTGCGAGCGCATCGGCCACATCTCGCCGCTGCCGCTGCCGCTGCCCGGCGTGGGCCGCAGCCGGCTGCCGCCGTGGAAGCTGGCCGTGGCCTTGTGGCAAACCCTGGAACTGGGACCGCTGCCGCCGCGGCTGGCGGCCCAGCCCGGCGCCCAGCAATTGGAGAAGCAGCTCGCCATCCGCCGCGACTGCCAGGACAGCACCAGCCTGGGCCGCTGGTTCGGCGCCATCGCCGGCCTGACCCGCCAATGCGGGGTGGAAACCTTCGAAAGCGAAGCCGCGCAAAGACTGGAGGCTCAGGCCGGACCGGCCGAGCCGCTGGCCGGCGGCTGGCGCACCCGCGCCAATCTGCTGGACCTGACGCCGCTGGCGCGCCATCTTTGCGGGCTGGACGACGACCAGGCCATCGCCAGCCTGTGGCACGCCACGCTGGCCGCCGCGCTGGCGGACTGGGCGATCAAGGCGGCGCGCACCACCGGCACCCGCATCGTGGCGCTGGCCGGCGGCTGCTGCGGCAATCGCCAGTTGATGGCGCAACTGCTGCCGCTGCTGGAGCAGGCCGGCCTGCGTCCGCTGACCGCGGAGCAGCTGCCGCCCAACGACGGCGGTCTGAGCCTGGGCCAGGCCTGGGTGGCGCGCCAGCGCCTGCTGCGCCGGAGCTGAAATGAAAACGGCGCGTCGCCAGAAAGCGACGCGCCGCGTGGATCGGCTCTTGTCGGCGGATCAGGACGACAGGCGCTCGCCCCACAGATCATGCTCGCTGCAATCGACGATCTTCACCGAATAGAACTCGCCCGCGCGCATGCCGGCGGCGTCCTCGACGAACACCAGGCCATCGATCTCCGGCGCGTCCGCGTAGCTGCGGCAAATCGCCGTGCCTTCGTCGTCGATCTCGTCCACCAGCACCTGCATGGTCTGGCCGACGCGGCGCTCCAGGCGACGGGCGCTGATCTCTTCCTGCACCGCCATGAAACGCTCTTTGCGCGCCTCCTTCACCGCTTCCGGCACCGGGTTCGGCAAATCGTTGGCCGTGGCGCCTTCCACCGGCGAATAGGTGAAACAGCCTACGCGGTCCAGTTCCGCCTCGCGGATAAAGCTCAGCAATTCTTCGAAGTCTTCCTCGGTCTCGCCGGGGAAACCGACGATGAAGGTGGAGCGGATCACCAGTTCCGGACAGATCTCGCGCCATTTCTTGATGCGCGCCAGCACATTGTCGCTATTGGCCGGACGCTTCATCAGCTTCAGCACCTTCTGGCTGGCGTGCTGGAACGGGATATCCAGATAGGGCAGGATCTTTCCGTCGCGCATCAGCGGAACCACCTCGTCCACATGCGGATACGGGTAGACGTAATGCAGACGCACCCAAATGCCGTGGCGGCCCAGTTCCTCGCACAGCTCGGTCATCCGGGTCTTCACCGGACGGCCGTTGTGGAAGCCCAGCTTGTACTTGGTGTCCACGCCGTAAGCCGAGGTGTCCTGCGAGATCACCAGGATTTCCTTGACCCCGGCCTTGGCCAGGTTCTCCGCTTCGCGCAGCACATCGTGAATCGGCCGGCTTTCCAGATCCCCGCGCATGGACGGGATGATGCAGAAGGTGCAGCGATGGTTGCAGCCTTCGGAAATCTTCAGATAGGCGTAATGCTTGGGCGTCAGCCGCACGCCGATGTCCGGCACCAGATCGACGAAGGGATCGTGAGGCTTGGGCAGGTGCGCGTGCACCGCGCTCATCACCTCGTCGG
Source organism: Chromobacterium sp. S0633 (assembly GCF_024158805.1). Lineage (NCBI taxonomy): Bacteria > Pseudomonadati > Pseudomonadota > Betaproteobacteria > Neisseriales > Chromobacteriaceae > Chromobacterium > Chromobacterium sp. S0633. The sequence goes on from NZ_JAMZGH010000006.1 coordinate 95,764, forward strand.
TGGCGTGCGGGCCGGTCACGGCCAAGACCGACGGATGCGCGTCGCGCACCACATCGCCCTTGGCCCCCAGACAGCCGGTGACGATGACCTTGCCGTTCTCGTTCAGGGCTTCGCCGATCGCGTCCAGGGACTCGGCCACGGCGGAATCGATGAAGCCGCAGGTGTTGACCACCACCAGGTCGGCGCCGGCGTAACTGCCGGAAATATCGTAGCCTTCGGCGCGAAGGCGGGTCAGGATCTGCTCGGAGTCGCTGGAGGCTTTGGGACACCCTAGCGACACCATTCCTATACGCGGAATCTTGCTCATAGTAAAATCACGGAACTATGGAAAACCCGAGAGTATACAGCTATTTACGCTTTAGCGACCCGCGACAATCAGACGGATCGAGTGCAGACCGGCAGATTCAGTACGCCTCGCGCTGGGCGGCGGAACACAACCTACACCTGGACGAACGCCTGAGCCTGCGCGATGAGGGGCTGAGCGCGTATCACCAGCGGCACGTCAAACAAGGTGCTCTCGGGGCGTTTCTAGCAGCCGTCGACGGCGGCCAGATTGCACCGGGCTCCGTTCTGATCGTAGAGGGACTGGACCGCCTGAGCCGCGCAGAGCCGATCCAAGCACAGGCGCAGCTGGCGCAAATCATCAACGCCGGCATCACCGTGGTAACGGCCAGCGACGGCAAGGAATACAACCGGGCACAGCTTAAGTCCAATCCGATGGACCTGGTATACAGCTTGCTGGTCATGATCCGGGCACACGAGGAGAGCGACACCAAGTCCAAACGCGTAAAGGCCGCGATCCTGCGGCAGATAAAGGGATGGCAGAACGGCACTTTTCGCGGGCGCATCGTGAACGGTAAAGACCCGCAGTGGCTCCGCTGGATAGGTGACGGATGGGAAGTCATCGAAGAGCGAGCAGCGGCGTATCGCATCGCACTGGACATGTATAAGAAAGGGCACGGCTCCAAGCCCACGCTAGAGCACCTGGCGGCGCTCGGGCTGAAACTGGTCGATGGCGGACTGCCGCACACGTCCAACTTCTACCGCATCATCCGCAGCCCCGCACTATACGGCGCCAGGCAGATGGAACTAGACGGGCAGACCTACCTGCTGGACGGCTATTACCCGCCCCTAATCACCAAGGCCGAGTACGACGAGATACAAGCCATTGTCGGAGATAGGGTCAAGGTCGGCGCGCCCCCCGTCTATCAAAGCATTATCACCGGCATGGCAATCACGCGCTGCGGTTATTGCGGCAGCGCCCTAGTAGGCCAGAACCTGAGCACCCGCAAAAAGCGGGACGACGGCATGCCACACAACGGCCACCGTCGCTTGCATTGCTGCGCGCACGGCCGCCTTGGCACCCGCGCCTGCCCGGTACAGGGCAGCTGCTCGGTGGTGCCGGTGGAAAACGCGATCATGGAATTCTGCAGCGACCAGCTCAACCTGTCGGCCCTGCTGGACAATAGCGACCAGACCACCCCTCTGCGCCAAAAACTGGCCAGCGCGCGCGCCGAAACCGAAGCCCTGGAAGCGCAGCTGGAGACGATCACCAACGCACTGTTGGAAGCGGGCAGCAGCGCGGCGCCGCGCACGTTCCTGAAAAAAGCCAGCGAGTTGGAAGCAAGCCTGGACAAAAACCGCCAGCAGTGCGCAACGCTGGAATACGAACTGACGCAAGCCACCCAGCGTCAGATGCAGCCCGCCGCGGCCGAGCAATGGGCAGCACTGGTGGATGGCGTGAAGGCGCTAGACAACACGGCGCGGCTGACCGCCAAGAAGCTGGTGGCCGACACGTTTGAGCGTATCATTGTCTATACCAACGGCATCCGCCCGGGCAACGGCCGCGCCAAGTCGAACAAGGCACCGCCCATCGACATCGTGCTGATACCGAAGGGCGGCGCGCCGCGCACGCTGCGCATCAACCGCACGACAGGACAATGGCTTGCCGGCGAGGATGCCACCACAGCGGAATGAGTCAACTGACAGGACACAAGTTTTTACCTTGCAATTTTTGAATTTGCGCCAAGCCAACCTAATTGCAGAATAGATAATGGAATCACACAACTGGACAACATTAGTTTTATCGAGCGCACTGGTTAGCGCATGCGTAAATATAGCATGGAGCGCCACCGCGAAATTCCTTGACCATAAAAAAGAAAGCAAAAAAGAAAAACACACAAGATCGCACACTTATCTAAACATCGCAAACGACCTAGAGTTATTTGCAAAATCGTGCGACGAACAGTTACATATGATCTTCATTGGACTCAAAGAGCGCCAAGAGTTTCACGATGAGCGCAAGCTAGACTCCATAAAGAATATTGAGTTCAACTTCCCATCAACCCCGGAATGGAAGGACCTACCTGTCTCGTTTGTCGCAGAGATAAAATCACTTCCAGAAAAATACCACTCATCTGAAAAGTGGATCATTGAACAATGGAACACTTGGGCGGATGTCGAAGAAACATATAAATTTGAGGAGGAAAGACTGGCATTTTATGGCCTAGCTGCCTGCAATGCGGCAACCAAAATCAAGACAAAAGAACTTAAGATCAAAAATGGAGACACGGATGAATACAAAGAACATTTCGTCGCGATAATAGAAGATCGAAGAAACTTGTTTATAGCCAAAAATGGCGACGCCGACTTAATCCCCGAATTAAACAACAAGTTCAACCTTGACAACATCGCGCCAAGGACGCCCCGATAAACTCTCCCCAAACCCACAGCCAAAACCATGGGCCTTGAACATACATCAATGCAAACCAATGGCGACAACCACCACTTACTACTCCACCCACCCAGAGGGCTATAGCCGTTTCCCCAAACCCCCAACCCGATCCACACAGCGATTGAGTTCTACAGCTACTGCATCGGCTTCAGCTGCGAGCCCGACAAGAAATCCTGCAGCCTCGACAGAAAGTTCGGCGCGTGGCGCTGGATCTGCGGAGCCTCCGGCGCCATAGGTTGCAGATCCTGCAGGTGAGCAGCTGGCAGCCTTGACGGGGACTGACAGCCGGCGACGGCCAGCAACAGCATCAGCAAGCAGGCGGTTTTTCTCGGCTTCAACATGACGCAATGACTCCTGGTAGTTTGTTTCTGCGGCCAGCAGCTGGCTGGCCGCCTTGGCCTCTTGCCGGCGCAACCGCTGCTGCAGGTCGTTGAAGGTGGCGCTATCGTTCCGCTCGCGGGTGGCGTCGGCCAGCCTCCAGGCCGCAGTCACCACATCCTTGCCTTGGTGGTAGGCCCACCAGTGCGAACCCACCAGCAGCCCGAGCAGTACCAGCCACGGAATGGCTTTTCTCCACATGGTCAGATCCTCAGATAGCCGCGGATGGTTTTCGGATCACGGACACGGCGCGCCACGGCGTAGCCCTCGCGGCTGCCATCGGCATTGGTGTTGCCCTCGACGGTTTGTATGCGGCCATCCGGCAGCACGGCTTCGACAAAGCCGGTATGCCCCTGCCCCTTGCCGAAATCCATGACGAACACGTCTCCCGGCGCCGGCCTGGTCACACGCAATGCCGAGCGCTCATTCCACTGGCGCAACACGCCGGCCGTCTGCAGCAGCGGGTTAGCCTGGTGCAGATCCGCGCAGACCTTCGCCGCACACCAATACACAAAGGCCATGCACCAGGCGTAACCCGGACCGAGCTTCACCGCCTTGAGGTATTCGCGAACGCGCGGGCCGTCATTGCTGCCGCGCGGCTGCTCTTCGACACCCAGCTGAGTAACAGCCACTTTCAATGCTTCATTGCCAATCATGTTGACCCCCAGAAATGGCACAGCCCCGCACTCGGCGGGGCTGGTTATTTTTTCATCAGCACATACAGCACCAGCGTCCAACTAGCCGGCAGCACTGTCATTCACAGGGTTATCCACCGTTCCTGCGGATGGCGACGGAGCCGCATCCTTGGCACCCAGCCGAATGGAAATCAGGCGCTTAATCCAGGCCACATCCTTCAGCAGCGCCAGCACCGCCTCCAGCAGCGGCACGATCACGCAAGCGCACACCGTGCCGGCCACCCCCACACCGCCCGCGCCGAGTTTCGGCCACACCTCCACCGCCAGCTGGCCACCATAGAAGGCTGCAAGGAACGCCCCGAGCACCAGGACAACCTTGTCCACCAGCGGCCTGCCACGCAGCTGCACCCACAGCAGCAGGCTGCCGGCAAACGCACCGATGAAGGCAGGGAAATGCACCCCCGCCGCCTTGCCACCAGCCGCCCCCGCTGAGGATGCCAGGGCGCTGGCGCTCAGCCCGGACAGCACTGCAGCGACAGCTACCCCGGCCAGATTACGGAAGGCAAAAAATGCCAGAGCACTGGCCAGCAGCGCCCCCAGGAACAGCCATGCCTTGCGTTTAACGGTTACTGCCATACCACCCCCAAATGAAAAACCCCGGCGTTCGGCCGGGGTTGGTTCGCCCTCATCGGGCTCGATTGATTTTTCGCAGTGGCCTGGGTCGATCCAGTCCAGCAGGCGGCACAGGATGCACCAGTGCCAGCGCCCTGCCCGCGCCCCCTTGGCCGCGCGGCTACTGACGGTTTCATCCTCGCTGCCACCTATGGCGGCATTGGCCGCCTGATCCAGCGCCACCGCCACCCGCACTGCCCGCTGACTACAAGCCAAGGCGGCCAGCAGCCCCCAGCCAACAGAAAAAAGGCCGGCAACAACGCCGGCCAACAGGATGAGCAGCAACTTCAGCCGTGGAGCCAACACGCCCCACGTCCACTTGAGCAACATCAAGCCGGCCATTGGATCGCCTCCAGTTGCTCGGCCGCGTCCGGTGCCTGCAGGTCGACCGCCATCAGCCGGTCTTCCAGCGCCTGCCGCTGGCCGATAGTAGCCCCGGAGGCCGCAGCGTAGGCCGCCTCCTTGGCGCGCACCCGTGCGGCCAGATCGGCTATGGTCAATGCACGGGCAGCCGCGATGACGGTCAGCAGAGGCGCAGCAGCACTCGGATCAAAGGACAGCGCCTCAGCCTCGCGGGTTTGCTGTGCCCAGCTCTGCACCTCGCCATCCGGGTAACTGGAAGACAGGGCGTTCAACAGTTGGGCAGCGGTGGCATTGATGACGGCCAATTGGCGAGCGCGCAGAGCGAGCAGATGCTGCGCCGCAGCTCCTTCATCCAGAATCCATCCAGCACCGCCCCAACGGTGATAAGACGACGGCGGCACCGACAGCACGGGCAAGCCGGTATCCACATTAATCACAATCACCGCCCCCTCGGGGCGCGGCGTTAACGCCAGGGCTTGATACAGGTCGCGGTCCAGCGCGATGGCATCATTAGGGATGTCCGAATTAAAGTCGGAGTTATAAAACCCGCCGGTCGATGCAGCAAAGTAGTAGTCGGCCATCTTAATATCCTATGGCAAAAATTCGGGGCGTCATACCGCCAGACAAGGTACCGTTACCGTTCCATTGCGAAACGACGACGCAGTTACTGGAAGTGAACGACCGTTCCTGAAACCATGCGTCGGACAAGTTATTGGTAGTGGCACGGGTCGAAACCATGAGATGGAGACATCCGTTCGGAAACGTCACGGGGAACGCGATAGTCTGGTCCTGGTCGCCGACGGTAGTTTGCGCTCCGGAGGCCCACTGCAGGATCAAACCACCCAGCCACCACGGAAAGGCGATGTATCCGTTTGACGTCAAGCTGATACTAAAGCCGCCGCGCAGTTTTTTCGGTGTCACGAGGGTCACGTCATCGGCACCCGCATTGACTTCCGCCTGGGTTGCGACCCGGGCCAGCCCGGCCGTCGCCTCGGTCGTGGAGCTGCCACCTTGAACACCTGATGGCACGGTCAACACCCCCGTATTGGCGTCAAGTGTCATGGCGGATGTCCAATTGACCGCAGAGTCTGCAGCCCCGTTTGCACCCACTTTCCAGACGTGCTTCCCGGCCGAGGAGTCCTGGTGATACTGCAGGGCGAAGCCAGCGGCGAGACGCTTGTAACCGCCCGATGTTTGGTACCAGTTAGTGCCGTAGTAGGTGCTGTTGATGTCGGCAGCGATGGCCGTCTTCTCGTTCATCTGGATGACGGGGAACATGGCGCCCCACTGCCTGGGGATAACACCAATGCCAAAGTTGCCTTGGGCATCCGATGTCAGCGTTTCAACCCATGCTCCCCAAACCACAGCACCGCCGTCGTTCTTTCCTTGCCGAACCCACCGTTTGGGCGGTAAGCCGGCATCGCCCAAGGGAATCAGCTGCTGCAGCATCCAACCGTTGCCGACCCCAGAGGGATCAGAATGCGCCTGTGCCAGCAGGTAACACCAGGAGGAACCGATCGAGACTGGCGTATGGCCGAGGTTCTGGCCATCGTAAAAACCGGTTTTGAAGAAGGCGTTGAGGTCAGTACCGGAAATGTTGACCGACTTGGTATTAGGGATGGCGTCGGCGATGCCGTATCCGGCCAAGGAGCTTGGTCGAACCTCGCCCACCCCACCCCAGGCGATCCTCTTGATGGCTGCAAGCAACTGGTCTCGCCTAGCCACATCAAGTACTAACCCCGTGGCCTCAACGACATTCGCCAACTCCTCCTGAACCGCATTGAAAAATTCAGCGCCCGGCGTAGTCGCCGCCACGCCAGACTGCGGATTACCGGCAGTGAAGCCGTTCTTGCCGGGGCCGAACATATCGACGGCCGGGTTGCGGTTATTGCCTACTCGTTGCATCAGCTTGCTCCATAGGAAATCAAAACAGTGGATGGCTGCGGGCACTCGCGCTCCATCACACAAGCCAGTTCGGTGCCGCCCCAACTACGCAGCGGATCTTCAGCACCGGACTCACAGGTGGCTTCCGCCACCTGCACGCCATCCGGTACCAGCAGCGTCCAGACAAAACGCCAATCCTCGCTGTTGATCGGCTCCTCGCAGGTGAACTCACAGGTGTGCGCTCGGTGGCGCCTTGTCGTCACACCCTCATAGCCCAGCGCTTGAGCGATCTGCACAAAGCGGGGAATGCGCACCCCACCGGCATCGGTCAGCCGCGCCACCAGCGATGCGCGCCGCTCGGCCAGCGTGGGCGTGGCGGCACTGCAGCTATCCGGCAGACCGAAATCTGCCTCCCAGTCCGGCAGCATCGCCAGCGCTTTGTAAGGATTGCCCTCATCCAGCAACTGGCCCACCGCGGCATCCACCGCGGCCAATCGCCGGGCGGCCACTTTCACGAACGCGGCCAGTTCGGCGTTGTCACGCGCCCAGGCCGGCCCAGGCGGCAGCAGCCGCCATAGCACGTCTTCATAATCACTTACGTCCATGTGATCACCCCTAGCTCGGCCAACTCACCCACCGCGCACACCACGTCGCCGGCAGGCACTGACATCACATGGTCGGCTTCACCGGGCACGGCGCTGACCGCCTCGGCCAGGTGGCTGCGCGGGATGGTCACACCCTCCACCGGAAGCACCGTGCGCCCGTTGTTGTCACGCTTTACCGGCGAGGCCTCAGCGGCAATCTTTTCGCGCAAGGCAACCGTGACCGCCGCTCGCATCGCCGGTGTGTCCGGCACGATATGAAGGGTGATGTTCACCGGCTTGGCCACCGGCGCCATGGCGAAGATTTCCCCCCACGGCGCGCCGGTAGTCTCCAGGTGCACGCGCACCGCCTCGCACTCAGCCGGCACTGGAAAGGGGTCAACGTCGTCATCACGCATGAAGTACAGCCCCATGCTACCCAGCCCCAGAAACCTGGGCGCCGCCCAGGCACGGGTGACTCCGGCAACTTCCCGCGCCCAGTTTTCCCAGTCCACGCTGCGGCCGGTTTGGGCACCCGCCTCAGTAACCCCCAAAATGCGCTGACGGTAGCTTTCGATATCCTCGGCGTCCGTGCCGCCAGCCAGCCCCCCCGCCTGCACCTGGGCGGCGGCATCCACCCCGGGCACACCCGTCGTCAGCTGGAGCCACACGCCGGCATCGGTGTCGCCATCAAAACCACCCACCGCCGCCTTGATGGCCAGATCCACATAGCCACCGGCACCGACCACGCCACCGGCCACCACAACAAATAGTCGGCCATCGTCGCGCTGCAGCTCGACATCGGCATCGACCGGCGCACCGACATTGCCGGTGAACCGAACCAGCCCACTGCTTTGCACCGCCGCGTTGGGCTTGTCGCCCCGCAGATAGAACGGCCCCTGCCAGGCCAGCAGCGTGGCCTCTGCCGCCGAACTGGGCAGCAGCTGCTTGGACTGATACTGCAGGTAGCCATACATGCCATGCACCGCCGCCGCGAGCGCCCGCCCGAACACGTCGGCGTCGGAGCGCAACAGGGCATCCGGGTTTTCTGCGCCGAGGTCGGCCCGGATATCGCGCGTCAGCTGGCTCAGGGTTGGGATTTCATACGCCATGCGTCAGGCTCCAAATATCAGAAAGGTCTGCCGTCAGGGTCTTGCCACTGCGCAGGGTGATCAGCACACGGATGGCCAAGCCATCATCACCAAGACGCGACACCGTCACGTCCACGGCGCTGGCTTGCCGGCTGTCCAGCCACCACTGCAGCGCTTCGCGGGTGTAGTCGTGGGCGTCACGCTGGGCATCGGCATCCAGCCGCCGGCGCGACAGCAGCCACAGCCGTGAACCGACGCCGGCCGGCAAGGCCGCATCCAGTCCTTCCGCCCACCAGCCCTGCCAATCGCCGTCGACCGGGTCGCCCTGCTCGGCGCGGTGCCAGGTGAACAGGCTGATGGCCAAGGCGCGCGCGTAGGCGTGGCTGGCAGCCAGTGGCTTGCCATCCAGTTGAACGAGAATTTCCATAGTCAAACCTGCAGATTGGGCGGATCGGTCGGGCCGTTGGCCGTGCCGTTGTGCTCGATGTGGGTGTGGCCGTTATGGGCATCGCGCACCGCAGCCAGCGAACTACCGCCGCCCGCCGTGTTGTCGATAATGTCTTGCGCGGCCTCGATGCGGCCGGTACTGCGAAACAGCGGTGTGTTGGCCACCACTTCGTCAGCCGCCTTCAGAACGATGCGCGGCGCGGTGATCTCGATGCGATCCTGGTACAGCACGATGGTATGGCCGGCCGAGTTGTAGACCGCCGCCTCCCCGGGCTGGAGCCCGCGCACGCGGTAGCGGCGATCGCTGACGCTGATCACCACCCCGTTGCTGCGGTCGCCGCCCAGGAACAGCGCCAGTGCCTCCGCCCCGGGCTCAGGGCAGGCGGTAAAGCCGAACGGCTCGGCGTGCTCCATGCCGTCCTTCAGCTCGTCCGCCGTCAGCATCAGCTGCACCTGCTGCATGGCCGGCACCGGGTTGGCGCGCGTCACGCGCCCGCGGCCAATGAGGCCGAACAGGCGCTGCATGGCCTCTCTCATGTGTTGGGCTCCCAGTCAGACGGCAACAGGTACTCGAACTTGTCACCTTTTTTCTTGCGGTTTTTCTTGCGCTTCGCCGGGTCCGGCGGCTCGGGCTGATAGCCCTCCGGCGGCGCCACCACCATGCGCACCACCGACCCGTGATCGTCCAACCGGTAGTTGCAGGACACGATCAGCATGTCGCGGTCAAAACCCAGAATCGGGTCAATCACACGCACGATCTGGTTAAGCTGCCACAGCCGGCCATCGCTCTGGCGCCAGCCGGCCACCTCGTAGTTGGTGGTCAGCGCCTTGCCGATACGGTGATCGCGCTCCCACTGCGCGCGGGTCGTGGCCATGGCCGGCGTGAGGTTGCCGCTCTCGGTGATGACCTTGACCCGCTTGCGGGCAATGCGGCTGTCCGTTGCAGTGCCGGCCACCTCGTTGGCCGCCGCGCCGTGGCGGTGGTTGCCGGTGGCGTGCTGGCCGATCACGCGGTATTCGCTGAAGCACTCGCTGAAGTCAAAGCTGCAGTCACCCGCCTTGGCGTTGCGGCCCACCTCGATCGGATCGGTCGCCCGACCGGCACTCCCCGGCGAAGCCAGCACCAGCCGGCCCTCAGCATCGTCGGTAGACAGCAGGCGGCCAATCTTCAGCAGCCGGTCGACACTCTCGAAAACCGTCTCGCCCGGCTGGATGGTGTGATCGGCTACCACCTCGCCGTCGCCCACCTGGCTCACCACCGTGATGCCGTAGGGCGCCGCCAGCGCGGTGGCAATCGCCCGCATGGAACGCTGCTTGAACTGCGGCGGCTTGTTGACGGCAGCACAGTCCACCAGGTCGGCCGTCAGGCTGCGACCGGCAATGCCGAAGGCCGTGCTCTGCGGGTCGTGCGCCTTGGGCGTGGCGAACACATAGCCGGTCAACACCAGATCCTGCCCGATGCGCACCTGGCAGCGGTCACCGTGCTGGATGGGCACCTGATCGATACCGCCCGGCCCCAGCCGGGTGATGCCGATCTGGAAAGACCGGCACTGCTCATCCAGGCTGGCGGTGATATCCGCACTGGTCCAGCCTTCCCACACATACCCCCCCACCGTCAGGCTGACCCGGGTCGCCGGATCAAGCGCCGCCGTTCCGGCATCAGTCATAGGTCACCTGCAATTCCTGCACCGGCACAAACAGCGGATGCACGATGTTGTTACGGCTCAGCAGCTCATCCGCCAGCGCGGCGTCACCCTGCGCCCGGTAGGCCAGCACCAGCGCTGGCATGACAGCCGGCGGCGTGAAGGTCTGCAGCTGCAAGCCGATGGCCTCCACCTGGTTGAGGTGCGCCACGGCCGCACGCTGCACCACCAGCAGATACGCCGCCTGCTCATACTCAGCGCCGTCCGCCATGGCCCACAGCGAGCCCGACAAGTCCTGCCGCAGGCTGGACACATCGGCCGCCACCGGCAGGTTGCCACCATCGGCGGGGCGGCTGGTCGGCAGCGCGGCAACCGCCTGCAGGGTATTGGCCGCCACGCCGGCGGCCATCAGACCGACCAGCACCCCGGCCACCTTGGTGGACACCGTCCCGTTGCTGCGTTTGCTCAGCGCCTTGCTGCGCGCCCGCAGCACACGCATGGCGCGGCTTTGGTTGACGCCCCAGCGGGTCAGGTCGCCGTAGCGGTCGAACGCCCGATCCACCGACTCCAGAATGCTGAGGATCTTGCCCACGGCCGTCGCCGGCAGCGTGAGCACGGCATTCACCAGCGACTGCCAGCTGTCGAAGTAGTCCAGCACCGCCTCCACCGCGTTGCTCACGCCCTTGATCGCCGACATCACAGCCGAAACCACATCGCCGACCACCGCGCGCGCCAGATCCAGCGCCGCCAGCGCCTGCTCGGCCATGGACTGCGCGGCCGTCAGCATGTCGTCGCTGGCGCTTTGCAGCGGCGCCGCCGTGCTGGCCAGCGGCACCGGAAACAGCAGATCGCCGTTTTCGATGAACTCCAGCGGGATATCCACCCGCCCGCCGGCGTCCAGATTCAGCGACCAGCGCGCCGGCTTGGCGTACACCTTGATCCGCCCGAACAGCGGGTGCACCAGCTCGCCGGCCCCCGGCTCCTCAAGCACGGTCAGCAGCGTGTTGAGCTGCTGCAGCCAGTCCTCGCCACAGCACACCGCCATGAAGCGGTACGGCCGCGTGGCGCGCCCCATGTCTTCCACCCAGGGCTTGTCGCGCTGCGGGAATTCATGCTCGGCCACGCGGCGGCCGTTTTCGCCTTCCAGCGAAATCCACTTGATCGGCACGCCCTTGAACGAGGCGTCCCGCAGCTGATCCTTCCAACTCATGGCACCCTCCGGTCGTAAAAAAACCCGCCGAAGCGGGTTGGGTTATTGGCTGGTCGGTGCCAGCGATCGGCGGCCGTTGTTCTGGTTCACCGTCAGCTTGGTGTTGGTGGTGGCGGGCTGCTCGACGCGCGTGCCCGCCGGCGCACCATTGAGGTTGACCGTCAGCTCGGCCTTGGCCTGCTGGGTCGCCCCCTTGATGATGCTGGTGCCAGCGTTCAGGCTCTGACCAACCACCCCCGATACAGCATTGCCCGCCCACTTCGCCGCGCTGATCATCGGCTCGATGTAGGGCTTGACCCGCTCCCACATGCTCTTGAAGAAGGCCACGATGGGCTCCCAGTTCTTGATGATCAGGCCCAGCGGGGTGAAGTTTTCAAAGCCCCACTTGATGAACTGCCACCCAGCGTCGAACACCACCTTCAAGCCGTCCCACAATGCCCCGAAAAACTCACTCAGCGGCTGCCAGTTGTTGAGCACCACGCCCAGCGGGGTCCAGCCCAGATAAGTCTTGATGAACTCCACACCGGTGGACACGACACGCTTGATGCCATCCCACAACCGCGAGAAGAACGGCCCCACCTGCCCCCAGTTCGACAGCAGGAAGCCGGCAGCCAGCGCCATGACACGAATAGCAATACCCACCGGCGACAGACTGGCCACCGCATTGAACAGGTTCAGCGCCCCAACCGTCGCCATCAACGCAAGGCGCATCCCCAGCATGGCCGCACCCGCCCCCAACAGCCCCTTGATCAACCAGGGGTTGGCCGCCGCCATGTTCGACAGGCTAGTGACCATCGGCCCCGCCATCGCCATGAACTCGTTGAGCGGCGGCAGCAGCACGTTGCCGACGGCAATGCCGACATCGGTGACGCGGTTCCAAAACAGCTGCAGGCTGTTGGCCGTGGTAGCCGCACGCACGTCGAATTCCTTGGACATGGAACCGGCGTAGCCCGTGGCATCCCCCACCAACTTGAGGTTGGTCTTCAGCAAGTCCAGATTGGAGATGAACGGCGCGATCGCCTCGATACTTTCCTTGCCGAACAGCTCGGACAGCACCGCAGCCTGCTTAGATGCATCCACCGACTTGATGCGGTTGAGCACATCCAGCACCGTGCCCTTGGAATCCATCTGCATCGCCTTGGCGACCTTGCCAGCATCCAGCCGCAACGCCTTGAGCGTTTCTTTCTGCGACTTGGACGCCGCCGTGCCCTGCGTCAGCGCGAGCACAAAGTTCTTGATACCGGTAGCCGCCACGTCGGTGGGCACCTTCACGGCATCCATGGTCGCGGACAGCGCGGCGATGGTGCTGGACGACAGGCCCGCCACCTTGCCGATCGACCCGACCCGGGTCACCACCTGGGCCACGTTCTTGGCCGAGCTGTTGCCCTTGGCGTCAAGGTAGTTGATCTGGTCTGCCAGAGCCCGTACACCGTCCTGCGTCAGCCCCATCGCCGCGCGCCAAGCCGCCATCTGCTCGCCGGATTGCTCCGCCGTGAATCCGAAGGCCACCCCCATTTTGACGGCATCCTGGGCGAAGGCCTTCAGCTCGCCGCGAGCCACGCCGGAAGAACCACCCTGCGCATAGATGGCCGCGATTTCCTTGGCCGCCATGGGCAGCTGCAGCGCCATCTGGCGGATTTCGTTGTTCATCTCCGCGAACTGCTGCGGCGTGTCGAAATCCACCACCTTGCGCACATCGGCCATGGCCGACTCGAAATCAATCGCCGCCTTGGCCGCCCCGACCAGCGGCGCCGTTACGGCCGCCACCTTGCCGAAGTCGATCTCGGCCATGCCGGACTGACGCAGGTTCTTGCGCAGCTTGGCAACGTTCTTGCGGATACCATCCAGCGTCGGCGACAGCTTGTCGACGCCGGTAATCAGCGCCTTGAGCTGAAACTTGTCAGCCATCGTTGGCCTCCTGCCTGAGCTTGTTGATTCGCTGCGCGTGGTCGCGCGCCTCGATCAGCCGATCAAGGCCGCGCTCGGCCAGGGCGAACGGGTCGACCTGCCACCAGGCCGCCACGTCGAACAGCAGCTCGTTCAGCTGTCCGAGGTCGGCGAACCCGGATTCAAGAAAAAACCGGCCACCGCCCAGCACGCGGCATTGAGGTCGGCGACATCCAGCAGATCCACCGACGACGGCGGAATGCCGGCACACTTGCTGATGTACTGGCAGGAAGCCGGGACGTTGATCTCCGGCATGTTTGCAGCGCCAATGCGATACGGCAGCACTCCAACCGCACGCGACTCGGCGGTGGTCGGCTTACGCAGCACCAGCTCGGTGATTTCTTCGCCATGCGCCGTGATCGGCGCGCTCAGCGGGATACGAATTTCGCTCATTGCCAGATACCTTTCTCACCGTTGAATTCCAGTTCCACCTTGCCGTCGTCACCCTTCAGCGCCGCCGGGTTCACCAGGAAGCCACCCGACAGCACGTAGACATTGCCGTTAGCAAACTCCGCAGTGACGGTCAGGTCGTCGTTCTTGGTGATGGCTTCGCGCGGGAAGTCCTTCGGCACCACGCATTCCACCTTCACGTACGGGATGACATCCGTCTCGCTGTAGTGGACGCCAGCGCTGGTCTTGAACGCCTCGCGCTCGACATCGGTCAGCGGCGCCTCGACGCCACCGGTGACAGCCAGCTGATCGCCGTCGACCTTGATGTAGCAGGTGCCGGCTACTTTCTTGTTGCTCATTGGCCACTCCTGAAATGGCAACAGCCCGCACGGGGCGGGCTGTCATGGGGTTATCGCTTAGCTGTACTGCAGGCGGAACTGGTTGAGCAGAGCCACCACGCGCAGGCCGTTGATGTAGTCCGGCGGGTAGAGCACGTCCAGGCGGTTCGGATCGTCGGCGTTACGCTCCACGATCAGATTGGCCGCAAACTGATCGGCGTTTTCCACCCAGCCGATTTTCTCCATCTTGGCGTACTCGCTCACCAGCTCGCCACGGAAGATGGCCGGCGTCACGATCGGCGCCCCCGCGCCGAAGCGCGTGCCGTCGTTGGCCAGCTTGTGGCGGCCGTACTTGCTGGTCACCACGCCCTTGAGGCGGCGCAGCACGGCCGCCGACAGGTGCAGCGTTTCGCTGTCCAGATAGCTGTTGTCCGGGCTGCCCCAGGCATTCTTCTGGTAGGTGGTAATGGCACGCTCGACGTGCACGGTGTCGGCGGCGGTGTAGCTGGTGGCAATGCCGTTGCTCAGCAGCGTCTTGCGCTCGGAAATGGCGAAACGCTTACCGGCACGCGCCGGCAGGATGCCTTCCAGCGCCCCGCTCTGCGTCGGCCGGGACGGGTCAGCCTTCAGATACACCGCGTTGCGGGCAGCGTAGGCCGCCGCGTAGCCCCACGGTGCCGCCTGCACGTCCAGCTCATAGCCGGCGATAGTGCAGTGCTGATCGTTACGGGCCGCACCCAGCGTCACCAGCGTGGCCATGCTGCCGCGCGCCGCACTGTAGACATGGCCGTAAATCTGACGCAGGTAGCTCCAGCGGCCGGCGCTGTCGCCCATTTCCAGCTTCAGCGCATTCAGCGCCGCCGTGTCGGTGTACGGACTGGCGATGAAGTCGTATTCCTCGTCGCCCATACCGGTGATGGCCGGCGCCAGATCAGGGGCACCCGCGCCGCCGGCCATGTCGACGATGGCGCAGGTCAGGCCAGCCGGCAGCGCCTCGCCGCCTGCCAGGCCGTAGTAGTTGGCCACCACCGGAATGCCGTTACCCGTCAGTCCGGTCCAGCGCGCCGTTAGGGTGACCACGCCGGCCACCGCCGCCGCCGTTACCGGCAGATCGGCATTGGCCGTGATGGCAGCCGCCAGCGCCGTCGCCACAGCCGCCACAGCATCCGCCGCCCCCACGGCCACCTGCACACGCTGACCATCGATATACACAGTCAGCGTGCCGGCCGCGGTGACCGCACCGCCCAGGGTGATGGTGCCGGCGGCAGCGGCGCCGGCCGGATCAGCCACCGCCATGCCCCAGATGGTGGCCAGCGGATCGGACTTGATATAGCGCTCGTACATGTTGGCCAGCATCGAGCCGCGGCCGAACAGCGTCCACACGGTCGCGATGTTGTTCAGCAGCTGCGGCACGCCGGCCAGCGCATTGCCGGCGGCTAGTTTCTGGCCGAGCAGCAGCGTCCGCTTGTCGGCCGTCGCGGTGTTGGCCGCGCTGTTGTCCATTTCCGCGTAGAACAGCGGCACGCGCATGTCGCTGGGAATGGCATTGAAGGGAACGGGCATTACTGGTCACCTTTCTTGATGGTTGGCGGCTTGGCCTTCTGCACGTCGCCATCCGCAAGGCGGCGCAGCCAATACTGGGTTTCGGGCACTTCACGCCCGGAAGCGGGCAACACGTCGCCCAGGACGGGGTCCGGCACGGACCGCCCGTCATTCGGTTTCACGTACATGGGTCAATCCTTCAGGTTGAAGCGGCAGGCAGGGTGATCTGCAGCTGGTGCTCGATCTGGCCATCCGGCGCCGGGCCGTAGTCGACATCGACGTGCACGCGCAACAGATCGGCCAGGCCGTCCCGCTCCACGTCATGCCAGGTGGCCGGCAGCTCGCCAGCGCCACGGATGCCACCGATCACGGACATTGAGGTAAAGCCGAAGCGGTAAATCACTCGCCCCCGGTTGAGCATCAGCAACGCACCGCCGTCGTACTCCACCGGATCACACCCAGGTGGCGACCAGCCGATCAGCGCCCGCCAAAGCTCGGCCCGTAGATCGTGCAGGCGGTCGGCCACGGCCTGGCCGCGCTCATCGACAGGCGCCAGCGCCACCACTACATCGAACTTTTCTTCCAGATCCTGCATGTAGGGTGCCGTCGTGGTCGGCGTCTGCGGGTCTTCCCGCGTCGGAACCACGTAAGCCGCCGGCAGATTCATCATCGGCGCGCCGTCATCCAGCAGCGCCGCCAGCTCCAGCGCCCCCGCCACCCGCCCGGCAAAGGACGGGCAGTAGCTGCGCAGCTGGGCAATGATCGGGGTGATTTTCATAGCAACAGGCATTAAAAAACCCCGCCGAGGCGGGGTTGGGTTGATCACACAGGCAAGGCGCTGCTAGCGGCTCATCCGCTGCAGTAACTCACCATGCAGCGCCTCGAAGTCGGCCTGCTGCTTTTTGCTAAAGATGACGGCATTCTCGTTTTTGCTGGCCGCATCGACATTGCCACCCAGCGTCTTGCTGCCCGGGAAAACAAAGTGGATGAATCCACGACTCAGCCAGCCTGCCTGCTTGAATTCGACACTGGAGAGCGCATCGACCTTGACCGCCTTCTCACCCTTACCGAAAAACGCCGCCTTGGCGAGGATTCCCTCGCGCTTGATCAGCAGCAAATCGCCGGACAGCTCCAGCTGACCATTGATGCCACTCGCCTTCATACATTTCTCCGACTAGACATGGTGACCCGGATGCTATTTCAATCAAACGGCAGCGTCCACCCACAGGCTATTTTGGCCGCAAGGCGCGGCCAAGAGCAGCGGCCAGCACGCCCTCCACCTCTTGGGCAGAGTCCTGCAACGCATCCACGATGTAGTTGTCACGCGGCGCGATACGCCAACCAGTAAGCTTGCGCGCGGCGATGGCCTCGCCACGCGCACCAGCCGCCCGCCGGTTACTGCGGCCCAGCCCCTGCCCCGGCGCCAACTTGGTGACGCGCGCCCCCTGACGCACGCCGTAATGCAGATAGGCCGGGTAGTACTCTTTGGCACCTGCCGGCATGTTCGGCATCACCCGCACCATGAAGCCGGAGCGGCTCACCTTGAAGTTGATGGCATGCAGCAAGGCGCCTGTGCGATTGGTCGGGTAACCCTCCTGCCCCTTGCCCAGCGCCAGCAGCATCTGAGCCCGCCCGGTCACGATCTTGCCCGCCTGGCGAAAGCCATAGCGCACCTTGGTCTTGTCAAAGTCGATCCTGTCGAATTCGTCAAAGCCCTCGATGTGCATCGAGACCGAGTCAGCCATTGCGCAGCTCCTCGCAATCCAGCCGCATGAATGCCGGCTGATCGTTCAGCGGCGCCACACGGCGCACCCGGTAAACCGCCGAACCGTGCACCACCTCCCACTCGGCACCGAGGTTCTTCCGGGCGCGGATATAGATGTAATGCGTGACAGCCTCGCCCACCTGCACCGAACCCAGGTAAACCGAGCCGCCAACCGCATCAATCCGCGCCCGGGTCGGCATCTCGGTGACCAGCTCCGGCATGGTGGACATGTCCACCCCCGGCAGCTGCCGGCAGAGGCGCAGCCGAACAGGCGATTTCAAGTCGCCCGCCGCCAGCCGCCACTTCATCGCCAGCTCCGGTACGGGTCCAGCAAACCGTCCACAAAGTCGCGCGGCAGCTCCGCCAGCCGGCCGCTATCGGCCAGCGCCTCGCGACTGGCGTACGCCGTGGCCACGCGCTGCATGATCCAGAGCTTGATCGGCTCGGGCACACTACCGGCATCGGCCCAGGCCCCGCAGGTAAAACGCACGCGCACACTGACAGTTCCATGTGGCCACCCATGCAAGGCACAGAGCCTGTAACCCTTGGCCAGGCGCCAGTCTTCCGGCGCCAGATCGATCTCGGCGCTTTTGGTAATAGCCGTGACCCTGGCCACCGCCGTGACATCCTGACGCAGACACAGCTGCAGGGACGGGTCGTCGAACTCGCGCTCCCATACCTGCAGCAGGATCGGCCGGCCCAGCTTGTGCTGGGCTGCCTCTACCGCTGCCAGCGTGTAGCTGGTGAGCAGTGCATCGTCGTCGACAATGTCGGCATCGGCGCGGCACTGCTGTTTGATCTGCACCAGCGGGACAATGTCAGCTGCAGCCTGCGGTGTGATCAGCTTTTCCTGCATGGCACACTCCATGAAAAAAGCCCGCACGGGGCGGGCTTGTCGGGTTGGAAGTTAATCCGCGGGAGGGTCTTTCGGCGGGTCGTTTTCAGACTGGTCACCGCCAGCGCCGGACTTATCATCCGCCCCACCAGAGCCCTTGCCGGCCCCCGACTTCTTCGGCGGCTCGATCCAGCCCTCAGCCACGGCAGTTTCGATGAAGTCTTCCGGCAGATCCGCCTTGCCCTTCTCCACCTCAACCACCTTGATACCGTCCGGCGAGTACTTGAACGGCTTGATCACCTTCACTGCAATCATGTCAGTCTCCATGCCACCCGCTCAGGGGGCGGCGTTACGGGTTATCAGGCAGCAGCAATCTTCATCAGCTTGATGGCCTTGGAATCCATCACACCGCCACCGACACGCTTGGTGGTGTAGAAGCCGATGAACGGCTTGTTGCTGTATGGGTCGCGCAGCACGCGCACGCCACGCACGTCGGCGATGGTGTAACCGCGCTTGAAGTCGCCGAAGCCGATCGGCAGCGATCCGGCCGCCACCACCGGCATGTCGTCGTTCTCGACGACCGGCTTTTGCAGCAGCGTCGACGGCTCACCCGCATCGAGGCCCGGCTTCCACAGGTAATTGCCCTCGCCGTCCTTGAGCTTGCGGATCACCGGCAAGGTCAGGCTGTTCATGACGAAGGACGCATTCTTGCGATAGCCGGTCTTCAGGCTGTAGATCAGATCGAGCAGCGCATCCGGGGTGATAGTTGCCGCCGCGCCAGACAGCACGTATTGGAGCGTGCCGATGGGGCGCGTAGCGTCACCGGTGGCCGCGATGGCGTAGGCGAGAAAACCCTTCGGCTTCTTGACGCCATCACCGACCGTAAAGGCATCGTTTTCCTGCTCGCCGAACTCGATCGCCACCTCGCTAGCCAACCAAGCCTCGGCATCGAAGAACACGTCGTCGAGCATCTTCTGGGTCGCCTCGGGGTTGGCGTAGACCTCGCCGAAGAACGGAGCCACCCGCGCCAGCTGCGGCGTGCCGGTCGCCGCGCGGGCATCGGTTTCGCCGACCCAGCCGCTGGACGCCTTACCGGTATTGATCAGGCGTTGATACTCCTCGTTGCCAACGGTGATCACATTGCATAGGTCGCGCATCGGTGTGCTGTCGCGCTCGAACTGGATGATGTTGCGGTCCAGTTCTTCCGGAACCGCGAAACCGCCGTCCGGATCGGAGCCCAGGTTGAGCGCCTTGGCCTCCAGCTCGGCCAAGCCGTCATCGACACCCTTACGCATGAAGCGGCCGAAGGCCTGCTTGTGCTCGGCCTGCTCGGCAGATTGGCCGTTACCACCCAGACCGCCGCGGGCGGACTTCTTGACCAGATCATCAATGGACGCCTTGACGTCATCCAGTTCAGTCATGGCCTTGTCGATGTTGGCGAGCTTGACGTCCAGATCGCCAGTAGCAGCGCCCTTTTCGACTTTCCTGATGCGTTCGTCGTTGCTCGACTTGAACTCGTTAAAGGCACGGCCGAGGTCTTCGACAATGCGGGTCAGGTCGCCGGGGTTGGCGTTTTTGGTTTCAAAGCGGGACTGAGTGCCGTTCATTGCGAGGCTCCACGAATGATGTTGATCAGGTTTTGCAGTGCTTTTGCCTCATTGGCCTGCCGGGCCTCTGCGGCTTTTACGCCGTTGACGCGCGAAGCGTCATTGGCAGGAAAGGTGACGACCGAAACTTCCCACAGGTCGACTTGCTTGATGGTGCGAACACCGGTGACACGGTCGTAGCTGTCGTCCCGGGAGACGAAGCCGATCGACAAGCCGCTGACGGCATTCATCTTCATCAGCTCGTAAGCTTCCGCACCGCGCGCGGTTTTGAGAGCCAGCTTGCCCTCGACGTAGAGACCGACGTCGTCCTCGTGCATCTTGGTGTAAACGCCGATTGGCTCGCCCATTCGGTGCTGCCAGAGCAGCGCCGGCAGCCGCCCCTTAGCCGACCAATCCGCCAGCGAGGCATTGAAAGCACCTTTGACGACGATGTCTTGATCGCCATCCACCAGGTTGAACACGCTGGCGTAGCCAGAAAAAAGGCCGTCTTCATTGACGGCCTTTATGTGAAACGAAAAATCTTTTTGATCAAGCATGTCAACTCGCCTTGAAAGACATGTGCCAAGGCACAAATTAGGTAAATGGCATGTGCCATTTACATACTGGAGCGACCTATGTCCTCAATCTCCGCAAACGAACTTTCCGGAAACTATCAGTACAGTTGGCAGGCAGTACCCGGCGACAACCCCAAAATCACCGGCACGCCTGACAGCAATTTGTTAAGCACCACCGAGGGTTACGAAGTAATTGACTTCATCAATGGCTTTTTGAAGAACAACATCAACCCCCCTGTGTCAGTACAAACTCGCTTACCCACCGCCCATAAAATTGAGAAGATGATTCACCTTGCCAAAGGAAAGGTTGCGGATCACAAACGCTCAACCTACGTAACCTGGATCGTTAACAACTGGTCAAACCACTAATACGATCAGCGGGGCGGGCTGCCACCCCCCGCCCTTTGCTGCCCCACCACCTCGCGTACCATATCCACCGGCACCATGTTGAGCGGCACCATTCGAATATCGCCGCCGTCGTAGCCATCCATATCCTCCATTTCGAGGATCTGATTCGGCGACAGAGCACCGTTGTTGAACAACTTGCCGTAGAACTCGCCGCGACTCGTGACATCACCCCGCAACAGGCTGTTGAACAGGAACGCCGCGTAATACTGGCTGCGATCGGCGGGCTGAAGCAGATCACGGGCAATTGCCTGTTCCCAGCGGCGCGCCCACGGCAGCAGCGTGTCGGTGACATACTCCTGCGACTGGTGCTCGATGTTGCTGAATGTGGCCTTGTCCATGCTGTTGATCTTGTGCAACGGCATGCGGTACAGACGGGCGATTTCCTCGACCTGAAATTTTCGGGTCTCCAGAAACTGTAGGTCGGCGAGCTTGAGCCCCAGCGATTCCCAGGTCATGCCCTCCTCCAGGATCACCGGCGCGTCGGCGTTCTCCAGCCCGCCGTTTTCCTTCCAGCTGTCCTTGAGCCGCGCATACGCTGGATCGGACATCTTGCCCGGATGCTTCAGCACACCCGGACCGGTCACTCGCCCGCCGAACATCCGCGCTCCATGCTCTTCAGCAGCCAAGCCCAGCGCAAAGGCTTCGCGGGCGTACTCGATCGGCGTCACTCCACGCACGCCGTCCAGCGTCAAGCCGCGAAGGTGCAGCACGTCGCGCGGATCAAGATCGATACTGCCGCCCTTCGCCGCCTGGTAGCGGTACTGCAGACTGAAGTCATCCAGCTGCTTGACCGACATGCGGCGCGGGTCCAGCGGCAGCAGCTCCAGCACCCGCTTGCCGGACCGAACGATGCGGGCGTAGGCGTTGCCCCGCAGCAGCATGTGAGCCTGCATCAGCTGCACAAATTCGAACGAGGTTTGCCAGTCGTTCGGTGCACCGTTCAGCAACCCATATAACGGGTGATCGACAGCGCGATCCTTGCCGCGCTCGCGCCGCCTGTACAGGTGCAGCGGCAGCTTAGCCATGTCCTCGCTGAGGTTGCGCACACAGGCAAAGCAAGCCGTGAGCCGCATCACCGTCGCCGGCGTGACGGCCATGCCCGTTTTCGAGCGGTAATCATCCAGCAGGCGCGCCAGTAATGCGTCGTTCGCCAGCGCGTCGGCGCTTTTGCGCGACCACGGCCAGAGGGTCTTGAGTGAAAGTCGCATTAGAGTGTCCTGAGTCCGGTTTCTTCGTAGATGGACGTTTCGTCCAGATGCACCATGGCGCGCGTTGCGGCCATGCACATGGCGACAACCGGGTCGATCCGCCCCTGGCTGCGCTTTTTGTCCGGCTTGATGTTTTCGTTGCTATCGATCAGCAACGTGACGTTGCCGGCGCACCAGCGCAGCAAGGGGTTGGCCGCATGGCGCAGCCGCTTGCTGTAGACCAGCCGCTCGATGTGCTTGGCACCCGGCGACAGGCCGCCGAAGTTCTGCGGCAGCTTCACCATCGGCACGTCGTTCTCCAGCAGCTGGTTGGCCAAGTGCGTGCTGTTCCAGGTATCGAAGGCGATTTCCTGCACGTCGTAGTCCTGCACGGCCTGCTCGATCACGGCCTTCACCGGGTCGTAATCGGTCACATCGCCTTCGGTGACCGTGAGCCAGCCCTTCTTCGACCACGTCTTGTAGTCGGAGCCAGCATCCTGATCACCCTGCAGCTTGGCCTCGGGCACCCAGCACCAGACCAGCACATACCAATCCCCGTCTTCATCGCCATCCGCCGGCGGAAACAGCAGCACGAAAGCGGTGATGTCGCGGGTGCTGGCCAGGTCAAGCCCGCCGAAGCAGCGCCGCCCCTTGAGCATTTCGCGATCGAATTTCTTGCCACCCTTGTCCCACACGGTCATGTCGAACCAACTGAGCGCGTCGCCGACAAAGACGTTTAGGTCTTTGGTGAGGAAGCCCGCGCGAGCGGACGGCAGCACCTTGGCCTGGCTGGCCTGCTCCTGCATGTAGGTGTAGGTTTTGGCACTCCCCAGCGAGGGGTTTGCCTTGAGCCACACGTCGGGGCTGTACGGGTCGTCACCTTCGTCAATGGTGTAAATGACACCGAACATGCGGTCGTCGACGACTTCGCCGCGCAACACCTTGACCAGGTACGTACGGATCTCAACGCAGATGCCGTCGAGAATGAAGCCCGCCGTGGTGATGGCGTTGATGAGCGGGTGAAGTCGCGCACCAAGCGCGGATTTCATGACATCCCACACCTCGCGGGTTTTGTGGGCGTGCAGCTCATCCACCAGCACGACGTACGGGTTTTTGCCGTCCAGGCTCTCGGCGTTGGCGGCCAGTGGCTCGTAAACCGACTCGCCGTACTCGCCGAACAGCACCATCTTTTCCTGGTTGGCACCTTCAAAAATCTTGATGGACTTGGCGAGCCGCGGCGACTTCCTCACCCAGCGCTTGACGTTGGCAAAGGCCGGTTTGAACACCGGCATGGCCTGGGCGCGAGTGGTCGCAATGGTGTAAACCTGCGCCCCCTCTTCGCCGTCCATCATCCAGAGGTAGGTGCCGATCGGCGCCATCCAGGTGGACTTGCCGTTCTTGCGCGCCACCTCCTCATAGCCAGTACGAAACCGACGCAAGTTGGTGTCGATCTCGCGCCAGCCAATCAGCACGGCCGTCCAGAACAGTTGCCAGCCATCCAGCACGATGGGCTTGCCGCCGAGCGGGCCGGTGGTATGCACGAACCAGCCCTGCACAAAGTCGATGCAGTGCCAGGCGTGCGCCGGCGAAAAATAAAAACCGCGCTTGTGCGCGGTTTGCAGATCCCGGTAGTGACGCTCGACAGACAGCATGGTCAACTGGCCGACGACGATTTCCCCCTTGAGCACCGGGATGCCATACCGGACATCCCACTCCTGCCACTGGTCTTCCGGCGGTATCAGCCGGAGGCGGCTGACGGGTGGTTTCTTGCGTGACCGACGGCGCTGTCGAACAGATCGTCCTGCGGAGCCAGATCCGGCAGCTTGGCCTTGACCGTCGCCACCGACGGCAGAGTCAAGCACGATTCCGGCAGCCATTTGAGCAACTCCCCTTTCAGGTTACGGGCGACGTGGAATGCCTGGTGCGGCTGCTCGTAGCCGTTGGGCGATTTGACGAAGTAGGTGCCGCCCTGTTTTTCCTCAACCTCGCTGAGCTTTATCTCAGCGTCGATCCAGCGGATGTAGGTGCGGCAGATGATGCTGATGGTCAGCCCACAGGTGATGTGCTCGAGCCCGGCTTCGCGCAGGCATTCGCAGATGTAATCCCAGACCTTGCGCTCTCGCGGAGACAGCTGAGCCCCGGGAGGCGTGGACGGCGATTTAGCGCCGGCAGGATTTTGCTTATCACCCCCGCTTTTTGGCGTCGTCCCTGCCCCGCCATGAATGACGGCAAATGGCGGCTTAGAATCGTTCATGGTGCGCCCCAAGGCCTTTCGGCCATTAAAAAAGCCCCCGACGCGTCAATTAACGCCACAGAGGCCGTCTATTCTTAACCCCCCCCCCCCAGTTCAAAAAGGGGCTCCATAAATTTTCGAAGCTAGGCGCTTGGTCGCGGAGGTTTGTCCGTAGACTTTCACCCACCCCCTCCCCCACGACGGGGGTTGCCGAAGCCGCCATCCTCGGTCGCGGTCTTGCGGTCATGGCACGGCTTGCATAGCGGCTGCCAGTTCGACCGGGACCAGAACAACTTCTGATCGCCCTTGTGCGGGATGATGTGATCCACCACCGTGGCGGCTTCGATGAAGCCACGCTTCCGGCAGTCGACGCACAGGGGATGCTCGCGCAGATAACTCTCACGCGACCGCCGCCACTTGCTGTCGTAACCACGACTGGTTGCACTGCCGCGTTTTTCATCCGCCTCCTTCTGCACCTGCTTGCGATGCTGATCGCACAGGCCGGACCCATCACGCACCAACACACGACAACCGCGATGGCGGCACGGACTTGGAGCAGCTTTCGGCATACCGACCTCGAAAAAGAAAGCGCCCCGATCGACCGACCAGGGCGCCAATTCCACACGACAGGACAATGGGAGGAGACAACACGAAGAACACAACGAACACGAACCACCAATGCAAAAAGCCCAAGGCGTTAACCTTGGGCTTTATCTGGACGCAACTGTGGCGGTGTTGACGGCATGTTATTGGCGGATTTTCACTCTGTCAAGCTGCCTCCAATTCCATGCTGTAAATTTTTTGCAGCAGCGGCTCCAGCTCGCCGCACGCCGCAACCAGCCAACTATGCAGCACAACCTCCACATGCTGACGGTAGAAATTGCCTGCCGTCTCATGGTGGATGCCGTTTTCGCGGCCGAACTCACGGAACGATCCGAAGCCAGTCAGCCAGTGACGAACCCAATACTGCAGACCCGCCTTACCATAAGCCAATGCATCCGGCTCATAATGCGCAACGAACGAAACCAGATCGTCAAACAGACCCTGCAGGAAGGCCATGCTGCCATCGTTCACCCGCGCCATCAGCGCCAGGTGGAATCGGGCCTCAAGGCTGATCACCGCTGTCACGATCTGACGGGCTTCCATGATCGCCAGCTCGCGCCCTCTGGACGATTCGCCGCCACGCACTTCACCAAACGACGCAGCAGCCTTGACCCCTTGAGAAGAAAACCGCTCGAAAGCCAGACGAACTGCGCGCACTACATCAATGTTCTTCAAACCTCATCCTAATCACCCCCTGACCAGGACTCATAAACGCCTGCTTTTGCAGGTCTATCTATCGCGCGATTTTACCACAACAGCATGGTTACCTGCCCGCCAACATGGCCCGAATTTTCGCCAGCTCCGCCTGCTGCACAGCCCGCGTCTGCAACTTGGACTCCTCCGGCAGCGCCCTTCGCGGAACAGGCCAACTACCCCACGCCAGCACCTCCTCCAACACTCTCGGCCAGCGCCGCTTCATCGACTCCCAGGTTGAATTGCGCACATCGAACCACCCCAGCCGATCGGCAGCCCAGTACACAGCAGGATGACTCCACGCCTCCGGCAAAAAGCCCTCACCATACTGCCGCGCTCCGGCATGCCGCTGGGCCTCGGCAAACGCCGCCTCGTAATCCGGCACCGGCGAGAAATAGCGCATCAGCCGTGGCACTTCCAGCGGCGGCCACTCGCTGCCCTCTGCCTGGATACGCTGCAAGCCGATCTCCACCAGCTCCCGCGACACCTGCCGCCCAGCCAGCGCCTCAGCCAGCGCCCGCACAAACAGCTTGCTGGCGCGCTCGTCCGCCAGCTCGCGCCCAACCTTGCCAGGCCACCACGCCGTCAGCCGCATCAGCACGTAACCGGCCAGCTGCCGGAACGGATCGGACTGCGGCGCCGCACCCTCGGCACCACCCACCGCCAGCGCGCGCTCATTCATAGCCCATTGCCTCCCCGGCCGCAGCAAACACCCCGTCCAACCCGCCAGCCGGCTTCGGCGCCGCTCGCTGCCGCATCGGCACCACCTTGGCATCCGCCGGCGCAGCTACCAGCGACCCCGATTCGATGATAGAGGCCGCATAGCCAGCCACATTGCCAATGCCTCGGCGGCGCGTCTCGGCAATGGCCGCCTGCATCTCCAACGCCGTCACCTCGCGCTGCTGGCTCACAGCGACCACCCGGACACACGCCTTCATGACTGCCGCACTCGGCGCACCATCCCCACCCAGCAGCCGCCGGAACGCCATGCCAACCCCTTCCACAGAACCGGGCACGTCCGAATCGCCAACGTCAGTCGGCACGTCACCATCACCGGCAACATCGCCCGCGCGCGTATCCATCTCATATCTATCTACGGATAACGGATGTGTGTCGGCTATTGGGGTCTCGGTTACGGTCGGGTTACGGTCGGGTACATCATTGCCAGAATCAGTAAAACCCGCGCCGCTACTGGCTTCGCCCTGTGTCGGGTTACGGTCGGCTTCGCTCGGTCGGGTTACGGTCGGGTTACGGTCGGCTTTTTTCGAGGCGCAAAAATCCGATATCGCCATCGGCAAGCGCATGATCAGCTGCTTGCCAGTCATGTCCGAAATCAGATCCACCAGACCGACACGCACCAGATGCTGAGCCAGCCGTCTCACCTGCTCACGGCTCGGCATATCACGAGCAATACCGGGGCGCGACTCCACTTCCAGTGTCTGGCGCATACCGTCCCAGCTCACGCGATGCGTACGGCCAACCGTACCGGTGGCGTAATCCATACGCGGGCGCAACTCGCGCAGGTAAAGTACCTGCGCACCCAGCGGCAACCCCTGCAGCGCCTCCAGTTCAGCATCAGAGACAACCACGCCGCACCTCCGCAATCGACACCGCGCCCGACGGATAGCGCCGCAGCACCAGCGCGCCCTTGCTCTCCATGCGCAACATCTCCCGCCGCATCTCATCGCGCGTAAACAGCCCGCCATCCGGCTTGCGGACGTGCTGCAGCGCCCAACCCGCCAGATCAGCCACACTATCAAACCGCATCAGTCACCTTTCCTAAACGCATACCGCCGATCATGCAACGGCGCCAAGGGCCGATAACCCATGTCTTTCATGCGCAAATGAATCTCCTGCAGATACCCCTGACCGTACAGCGCCAGTAACCTGCGCTCCTCCATCTCCTGCCATCGCAGCCAACCACGCTTGGCAAGCAACATCAGGTAGTCGGCATCCCTACTCACCTGGCCGCTTATCTGTAGCCACTCCATGGCGTGCCACCCGGCTATCAAGTTGACGGATCAGCTGCTTCAGCAGCTTGCTACCCAGTTCGCGCTTGTCCCGGGGGTGCGCCTTGCGCACGCGAAACGACAGGCGCATCAGCACCTGCATCACCGGGTCACCCGGGTCAACCGGCCTCATTGCGCACACCCTTCCTGTGAGCGGCGCGCACTGCGCGCAGCACCGAATGCAGATGCTCGATATTGCCCAGGACAGCCTCCTCGATATCTGCCAGCTCGGCACCATCGATGCGGCCATCCTCCAGCGCCTGCGATACCGCCTCGCCCACATCACCATGGGCAGAGATCAACCCGGACAATGCCAGAATCGGCGAGCGGTCTTGCGGCCCAGCAAACTTCGACGGCATGCAGACAAAGCCCATCCGCTCGGCAAAGGCAAACAGCACCACCGGGTTGTCTGCCACCTCGCTGTAATCCACCGCATCGGCCAAACCAAACTTGTGCGACGTGTTGTGAGGGTTAACCTCATTGATCAGCACCTGGCCACGTTTACCCACGCGGGCCGCCAGCGCATGAGCGCCGCCCGGATAGTCATGCACCAACCGATACGCTGCAGCGTTGATATCCATGTTTCACCTCATTCAAATCAAACGTGGCCGCTGGACAAACCCCGAACTACGATGCACAGCAGCAAATAAAAAAAGCCCATCGTCACATGGGCGAAAAACGGCGAATCAGGGGGATTCCGCCGCCGAGAGAACCAAATCAGATTCAACAGAAACACACGACGAGGCCGCATCAAGCGGCCCCAGGTAGGAAATCTTGAAATACGCAGCCAGCGCCTCGACGGTTCGAACACCGGGGTCAAGACTCTTGCGCTGCGCAATCTTACGAATCGTGGACACAGGCACCCCGCTACCATCGGCGACTTCCGGCCATCTCCCACGGGAAGAATCGAGGTATTGCAGCACCATTTGATAGAGAGGATATGCCATCGTGAATCTCACTGAACCGAATATGGTTAGATTAACCGAACCTCAAACGGTTTGCAAATTCGATGACAATCCAGATATGGATAGCAAGATTAAAGGCGTACTCGCCAACAACCTCGCGCTACTCATGGCGAGTTCGCACAAATACACCACCAACAACAAGTTGGCGGCGGCGACTGGCCTTGGTCTCGGCACAATCAACCGCATCCGCAATCAGGAATCGGCAGCGAGCATCGAGACCATTGACACCATCGCGGGGAAGTTCGGCTTATCAGCCAGCCAGCTAATTGACGAAAACCTGTTCAATCCGAAATCGGATACGGACAGGGCAAGCGCGTTTAGCCTGGCTTCCGAACCCCTGCCGGAATGGCTATTGCCCTTGATTGAAGCCGCCAAGGACGCCAACCTGAGAGGCAGCCTGCCGCCAAATGCCGTCAAGAACCTCATTGGCCTGCTGCACTCTTTGCCAGGCCCGCCAACGGGCGACGCGATAACCGACGACACCCCCAGCGCCGCCAATTCGCTCCGACAGCTCGCCGGCAAACCTAAATCGACGTAAAAATGCGACTGGCACACGCCAGCCGCATCAAATCAAACGCCGTGACCATCTGATGACCGCAGATGACCGTATCGGTCATTCCTGCGCCCTGCAAGGATGGAGACAATCACGGCATGAGCCCGCACGAGATACGACGCGACAACCTCCGCCGCCTCACCGACCAGCTCGGCGGCGTGGCGGCGCTCGCGCACCGCATCGAGCGCGACCAGTCACAGGTCAGCCGCTGGCTTGCCTGGCCCACACCAAACAGCCGCGCCATAAGCACCAAAATGGCCACACACATTGAACACGCATTAGGACTAACCATGGGCTGGCTATCCACCCTGCACGCCGATAAGCTGCCGGAGCATCCACTCATCAACGCCGCATGTCAGTACCTGAACACCTCGCCAGACCCGGCCATCGCGGATATACTCGCGCAGCTGCTCGAAGCCCTTACACCGCCCCGCTAAACGTGATTACCCTGCTGGACACCGGAAGCATCATCGCCCCACTCTCACAGCAGACCGCCACAGCCTCCCATCATCGAGCATGTTTAATTCTGGACGAATACGACAACGAGGTATGCGCGCACATCAAGGCATTCCCGCGCGACAGCCACGGCCTGGCAAACGAGCTGGCAGGCTGGATGCTGCACCGGGGCGCCGGCATTGAGACCGCCCCCAAAATATGGGTGATCATCCTGACCAGCGAAGAACTGAATGCGCTATTTCCAAGCGCAGGCTGGGGCAAGAACAACGAATGGCCATGCCTGGCCGTGCAGCATGTGACCGGCCAGCCCATCGCCGCCCGCTCGGCGGACATCTGGGCAGACGAACTGGCAATATGGCACTCCACCGCCGCCTGCATCGCCATGGCGGAATGGATATGGGAGATTGACGGCAATGCCGGCAACCTGATCAGCACCGGGCGCGGCGAGTTCATTGCCATCGACTTCGCCGACTCGTTCGGCGGCGAATACTGGACCCCCAAACTGTTGCGCAAGAACGTACACACCCCGTTCTATAACAAACGCCTACATATCGCCTGGGGCGGGGTCGCCACCACCAGCCAGAGACATGCAATACAACAGGCTGCGGCCGGACATGCCGATATTCTGCGTACGGCCTGGCCGGAGATAGCCCGATGGTGGGCCGCCATGTTAAAAACAGAAAAACAATGCCGCGCCGCGTTCGAGTTCTTGCACGCACGTGCTGCACCCGACTGGATCACCACCCGCCTATGAAATCGACGGCCAAAACCATCCGCAGCTTGCGCGCGGCCAACCCTGGTAGCCGCTCACGTCAACATGCCTACTCGGGCACCGGCCAATGGCTATACTGGCGCACCCCCGGCGGCGAAAGCATCCTGATCGGCGTCGCGATCACCATCAACCAGATCAACTATCGCCAATTGCCTGACCTGGCCGACCTTCAGCCCACGGTCACCGCACTGTGGGGCGACACCGTCGCATGGCAACTGGGCAAGTTGCTCGACGCCACCGCCATGGCACTGCACGTCGACCACCCCCTACCAGAAGGCATTAGCAGCGAGCCCATTCCGTTCTGCCATGGAGACAACCCCGGGCAAATCCTTGAACGCCTATGGCGCCACGGCCCGGCACAAAGCATCCTGCTCAAAAAAAAACCGCCCAGCCAACTTGCTGAGCGGTTTAACGACGGGAGCACCCCCGCGGCGGCACCCTCCGAACCGGCGGAGAACAACCACGCCGAGAACGATCAACGGGCTGCGCCGGCAACGCGCGGCGCAAAAGATCAAAAACAGTAACGCACTTTCTCATCCGCATAACATATATTATAAATACAACATTTGCCATCGGTATAAATACGTATGGCATTATACGCCGTAATGCGCTACAGGCGCAGACGATAAAACCATCCACGCCCCACCCCCTCAGTCCCACCATCTACACATAACCACATAAGCAAGAGCCGCAAACATCCCTCAGGCTCCGCCCATCGCACAGCCGGCGCACCACCCGCCGGTCACCACCCTCCAATCCCAACCACCATACGGCACACCCCACCCCATCCAGCAAACCATTTTCGCAACGACTGCAAACCGCATATGGTTCAACTCGCTTGACATCGATCCGTATTCGGTTATTATTCGATCACAACGAACCGAATACGGTTCTGATCCTTAACAAATTGCGAATGCGTAGCCCGTCCGCACCGACGGGACACACCCAACTGATGTAGCGCCCATGCGCGTTGCGGCCACACCTGAGAGAGGCAGGCCGCAACGATGTCATTCGGACCCGAGCGCAGATCACGACGCCCCGGCCGCGCATGCACCATCGCGCCGCCACGCATCAGCCAACCCACGTTCTGGGGACATACAGAACGCACCCTCCAGCGCCCTGCCATCAGGACGCTGGCAGGTGAAACAGAATCAACAGCACCTGCGCTTGCAGGAAACACTCAGGGAGAAAGCCATGAAATAGCGACACCGCCACACCCAACCCCGCCACCTGGTCGCGCACCAGATAGCGGCGCATAGAAGCCGAGCGATATACGGCAGCGGGGTTCAAGACGCCTGATGACGACGGGGAAATACCCGCACCCTTCCGCTTTGCGGATAAGTCAGGAGACGGCAACCACGACTAGAACTGAGCCTGGCAGACCAACAGGCACCGGCCACCGGCCCGCAGCGCCCTGCACCAGGACGCTGCAAGACGTTGGTCACGGCGTCATGTTTCGAGCCGGGCGAAAGCCCCCAGCAGGCAGCCGGATGGCGTTACCGGCAACCCAAGCGGCACGGCAACCGTGCCGCTTTTCTTGATACCGCTTGCTAATTAGCAGCCTGTTAGCTGCCTGTTAGCACGGCATTAGCAACACATAACTACGGGATTAGCAGCGCATGACCCACAGCAACGCGGCGCAGCAGCAGGCCAGAACCGCGCTGCAGGCGCTGGCCGCCCCAACCAGGCCACCCACCAAGATCGAACAGTTCCGCAGCCTGCTGCCGGACATCGAGCAACGCATCGCCGATGGCGTGCGCCACGCCGACATCATCGCCGCACTGGCCGGCGCCGGGCTGGCGATGACCGAGAGCGAGTTCCGCAACGCGCTGTGCCGAGAGCGCAAGCGCCAGAAAGGCCCCGCCCGTGAAACAAGCCAAACCCCCGAAACGCCACCGGCCACCGCGCCGGCAGCCAAGCCCCAACAACCGCGCGGCGACTTCCGTCAGCAGCGAGACAAACCACTCAACTGGTAACCAGGAGAACACCATGCAACGAACCGCACACATCACCTTGCAGGGCAAGGGCGGATGTTTCAAATCCGGCATCACCGCGCTGATCGCCCAGCACCTTGCGGCCAACGCCCCGCGCCCGGTGCAATGCATCGACACCGACCCGGTCAACCGCACCTTCTCGCGCATCACCGCGCTGGGCGTGCAGGGGCTGGAGCTGCTCAACGATCACCAGCAGATCGACAGCCGCCAGTTCGACACCATGATCGGCCACATCCTCGACCACGATGGCGATACCGTCATCGACACCGGCGCCGCCGTGTTCGTGCCACTCAAAGCCTACCTGGTCGAAAGCGATGCGCTCGGCCTGCTCACCGCCGAAGACATCCGCACCGTGATCCATGTGCCGCTGATCGGCGGGCTGGATTTCGTGGAAACCGCCAACGGTCTCGCCGCCATCCTCGACGATCTGCCCGACGCCGACGTGGTCGCCTGGTGCAACCCGTTCTTCGGCCCGGTGGAATACCAAGGGCGCGGCATCGAGGACAGCGCGCTCTATAAGGACAACCGTGAGCGCTTTGCCGGCATCGTCGACATGATGAAAACCGACCCGGCCACCTTCGGCATGGACATCAGCGAAATGCGCCGCGATGGCCTGACCTACCAACAGGCCATCCAGCACCCCGACTACACCGCCGTCGCCCGCCACCGCCTCAAGCGCGTGTGGGCGTACTACTGCAACACGCTGGATGGTCTGGACATTGGGCAGAAAGCGACGGCGACGGCATGACGCGCTTTTACCCCAACCGCGACTACATCGCCCAGCGCGCCGAGCTGCGCGCGAACGAACTGGCCGGCAAACCCCTGCCGCGATCCAGCGCCCAAGACATCCGCAAAGCCGCCGCTCGACGAGAGATCGAGAACAGGCGCATCGAGAAGGAGGCTAGAGCATGAGCCAGAAGACCACCGCCACACTGAAACAAATCGGCGCCGATATTGCGGCCAACCTTCAATCCAGCATGGCCGAAATCCAGCAGCGCATGGAAAAGATTGATGGCGTCATCACCGATCTGCGCGCCGCCGGCGTCGAGCTGGAGATTTATGAAGACAACTGCCACGTCACCAGCTTTGCAACGCGCCGCGCATATGGAAGCGTAATTTTAAAGGTCACCAACCACGCCTCGGCCAGCATCGTTAAACCGATCTGCGAAAAGCACGGCGGCGACTGGTTCGAACCTGACACAACCGTACTTAGCACGATGTACGAAATCAACGTCCACATCTACGGCGTCAATCACAGCGCGCAGGACACCGCAGCATGAAAACTCGCCAAATCGTCATCGACAATGAAACCATGGACACCACGCCCAGCGCTGTGCTGCTAACCATTGGCGCCGTGGCAGTGGAGGTTGAAAACGGCAGGGCTACCGTGCTAGCGCGCTGGTATCGCCGCATCCATGCCTACCAGCCTTCCATCGACCAACCCGGCAGAACTTACAGCGACTCCACGCTCAGCTGGTGGTTACGGCCAGAAATGGACGGCAGCCCCGCATACAAGGAGGCGATGCTGCATACCCTGCCGCGCAACCAGTCGGACCGCATCCCGCTGTGGCTCGCCATGCACTCCCTGCACGCCTGGCTGCAGCTCAACCCGCATCCAATTTGGGGCAACGGCAGCGACTTCGACAACACCCAGCTACAGCACGCGTTCAATCAGCACGGCCTGCGCTGGCCGTACTGGCGTAACCGCTGTCTGCGCAGCGTGCGCGGACTTGTGCGCGACCTACACCCGAACACCGCGCTACCCGAGTTCCCGGCCGACAAGATCAAGCACCACGCGCTGCACGACGCGGAACACGAAGCGGACGTACTGGCCGCGCTGCTGCACGCCATCGAGGAGCGCGCCGCATGAGCCAACTGGAAAAACTCCGCGACGCGATCGCCGCCCAGCACGGCCAGCCGTTTGGCAGCACCGCGATTGGCCGCCAACTGAACACCAACCCTGATAGGGTCGGCCAGTTGCTGGCACTGCACGCCCGCGAACTCGGCATCACCATCATCCGCCACCACCCACGCCAGTACCGGGCCAATGCTTCCGACGGTCACACACTGCAAGCGCTGCTGGGCTACCGCCTGCCGGCGGCAATCCCAGCCGGCCGGCACTTCTCGGAACGCCACGCCTGCGGCCACAGCTTCACTGCCAGCCACACACCGCGCGGCCATAGCAGCACATACACAATGGCACTCACATGAGCACCATCACGACAGAGGCAGACAGCATGACTCATTACCCCGACAGCGCTTGCGAAGCGCACCGCGATGTAACGACCAGCGAACCGGTCTGCATCATCTGCATGAGCAATGAGATTGATGAACTTGAGGCACGGCTGGCCGCGCTCCCTGCTTCGCCCAAGACTGGCTCGGCGCTGACTGATATTGCAGCCGAGCGCTGCCGACAGGTCGAATCCGAAGGCTGGATTCCGACGCATGACGATGATCACGTCAACGACGAACTCCCCGCCATGGCTTCCCTGTACGCAATGCCGGCGGCTGTGCGTGATTGGCCGGCCGAATCCACCGGATATGGCGACACCTTCGGCGAGGCAATACTGCCCCATGGATGGCAGCCCAAGTTCGGCGATCGCCGCCGCGAACTTGTCAAAGCCGGCGCCCTGATCGTGGCCGAGATCGAGCGTATCGACCGCGCCACCCTGGCCGCCGAGCAGAAAGGCGCCGCGTGATGGCCGTACTGACATTCCCAGGCTACGGCGCCGGCGCCCGCGAGGTGCATATCATGTCCGAGCGCATCACCCACTGGCGGCTGATTGACTACAACGGCCGCCACGGGACATGCATCCAGCTCGACACCGGCAAGGAAATAAACGTCGAGGCATGGCCGGAAGACGTGAAGAAAGCGGTAGCGGCATGCGCAACGACATCGCCCAACTGATCGCGCCCTACATCGCCGCCGGCGCCACACTGAGGCCAGGCAAGAAGCACGACGTACTGATCCTGCCCGGCGGCCGGCGTACCGGCATACCGAAATCACCATCCGACTGGCGCGCGCTGCACAACCTGCGCGCCCAGCTCAAACGACTACAGGCCACCCACGCGGTGGCCTGATTCATTCAGGAGAGAACAATGGAACTCAAGATCGACATCGAAAAGATGGTGGCCGACGCCATCACCGCCAAGCTGGCGCCGGAGGTGCTGCAGCCCATCATCGAAAAGAACGTGGGCGAGGCCGTGCAGTCGGCCATCGAAGGCCAGTTCCGCTACAACAGCGACTTCCGCAAGGGACTGGAACAGCACATTACCGATCACATGCCAAAGACTTACGCCGACATGGGCTATTTCGGCGATTTCGTGTCCAAGGCTGTTGTGGCCAAGCTGAACGCCATGATGGCCGAGCAGGCCTCGAAGGTGATCAACCCCATGCTAGAGGAAATCACCAAGCCGCTGCCGTCGACAATGAAGATTGGTGACCTGCTAAAGATGCTGTTCGACGACTTCAATGACCAGACAGAAAGTTATGCCGAGGACAACGACTACCCCACCTTCATCATCAACCAGAGCTATCCGGATAGCAGCGCGTTGCGCGGCTATATGAGCGTGAGCATTGACCCAGAGGAAAACAAGTCGCGCCATTCCTGCAAGTACCGGCTGGCTTTTGATAACAACGGATACGTCACCACCATTCACGTTGACGATGTGAAGATCACCGAGGGTCTGATTGCAGGCCGCATGTTTGGCATTTCCCGCATGCTGCTGCAGCTGTACAGCCAGCAGGTGAAGGTGACCTTCGACCGCACCGACTTTGACGGTGAATTCCAATACCGCGACCCGGACGGCTACGACGACTAGACCCACCGGGCCACCCAAGCGGTGGCCTGGTCAATTCTGGAGCCTGACATGCAAGACGAAAACATCCTCCGCAAGATCAAAAAATGTCTGCGCCTGGCCGGTAGCAGCAATGAACATGAAGCCTCCACCGCGCTCCGGCAGGCCCACGCCCTGATGAAGAAGCACGGTCTACGCATGAATGACGTGCAGGCCAGCGACATCAAGGAACACTCAATCCGAGCCGGTGCAAAAAACAGGCCCGCACAATGGGAAGCCTGGCTCGCCTCCACCGTGGCAAAAGCCTTCAATTGCAGGTCGCTCCATCAGTCAATGTGGAGACGCGGCGAGTGGCAATTTATCGGTCGTGAGGCCGCCCCCGAGATTGCCGGTTACGCATTCAGCCAACTCGCAAGGCAAGCGCGCAAAGCCCGGCAGGAGTTCATCGAAACGCAATGCCAGCGGCTGGCCTCGCGGAGCAAAACGCGTCGAGCGGATCTGTTTTGCGAGGGATGGGTCCGCCAGGTTTACAGCCAGGTGCAACAGTTCGCTGGCGACACCAATCCCGACGCAGAAATCATCGAAAGCTACCTGCAGAACAAGTACGAACAAATCGGCGACCTGAAAACAAACAACCGCAACCAAGATCGCAAATTCAACCAGGCCGACACCAACGCCTACCGCCAAGGCCAGCGCGAAGGCGAAAAGGCCAAGCTTCACCACGGCATCGGCGGCAATGGTGGCGACAAGCAATTGGCGCTGACGTGACAACTGGCCACCACCACGGTGGCCTTACTTCTTCAGGACTCCCCATGACCACCATCAAACTGATTCAGCCAGTAAAGCCCCGACGCGACGAGTTGGGCCACTGGATTCACCCGGGCATTCCCAACTTTAACGAGGACACCGGCGCCTACACCGCCTGGCTGAAAGAGCAACGCCTGACACTGCACCACGCCTGCCTTGAGGAAGAGAACGACGACCACCCTGCCGTGCGCCGCTACCAAGACACGGGCTCCTCGGACGTCAGCGACTGGCACCCGGCACCGCCAGCCGGTGACGGCTGGTTTCTGCTGGGCATCTACGACACCGACAACGACATGGTGGCCACCTTTGCGAAACGTGCGGAGCCGGAGCAAACGCAATGCACCTGCGGACCCGTCCGCCACTGGGAATGCAACGCCGGCTGTAAGGCAAGAGGGGCGCCTGATGGACGTTAAAACAATCACCTTGGAGTTCCTGCGCCAGCACGGTTATGACGGACTCTCCGGCGACGAGTGCGCCTGCAAGCTGGATAACCTGTTTCCGTGCGGCTACGCCGGCACCGAGGCTTGTCGAGCCGGTTACCTGCAGCCGATGGATGAACAACAGAGCCGGGATTACGAATTCATGATCGGCCCGGATAAGCCGGAAGAAACCACCGCATGAGCAGCCAGATCGAGCTTTGCCTTGTCGCAACCGGACAGCAGGCGGCGACGCTGCTACCGCCCGATGTGCTCCGCCGGCTTGCAGCCAACCACCTGCGCGGCCGGCAGGTTTTCTACGTGATGGGCAGTAACGCCGGCGACGTAATGGTGTGGGCAGGCCGTGGTCAGCAGCCTGGCTGGGTGCGGGATTGGCTGGCCAAGGGCGGCACGCTGGAGCAGCTAGCAGCAAGATTGAAACAGCAGGCCGCGACAACGCAGGCGAGCACCACAATCGCCAACACAAAAGGAGCCAATCATGGCTGAAAACAGCAAGATCGAGTGGACGCACCACACGTTCAACCCATGGTGGGGCTGCGCGAAAGTCTCGCCGGCCTGCGATAACTGCTACGCCGAACGTGATGCAAACCGCTTCACGCCCAATTCGGAGCTGTGGGGCGCACTTGCGAGCCGCCGCGAGTTCGGTGACAAACACTGGAATGCGCCGCTGGCCTGGAACCGCAAAGCCCAGGCCGAGGGCGTGCGCCACCGCGTGTTCAGCGCCAGCATGGCCGACGTGTTCGACAAGAATGCCCCGGACGGCGCGCGCGAGCGCCTGTTCGAGCTGATCAAGGCCACGCCGCATCTGGATTGGTTACTGCTAACCAAGCGCATCGGCAACGCCACAAAGATGCTGCCGGCCGACTGGGGCGACGGCTACCCGAACGTGTGGCTGGGCATCAGCGTGGTGAACCAGGAAGAGGCCGACCGCGACACCCCCAAGCTGCTGAACACGCCGGCCGCGTTGCGCTGGCTGTCCATGGAGCCACTACTTGGGCAGGTGGATCTCGCACAAGCGGGCGCATTGTGGTCTGACATGAACGGACAGATCATCGACGCGGCCGCGCGCGGCCTGCGCGGCATCGACTGGGTAGTGGTCGGGGGCGAATCCGGCCCGAACGCCCGGCCGATGCTTCCGGAGTGGGCACGCGCCCTGCGCGATCAGTGCGCCGCCGCTGGCGCGCCGTTCCTGTTCAAACAGTGGGGCGAATGGGCTCCCTACGATAGGAGTCGCACAGAGGGCACCGTGCTGACCACGCCCTTTTCGTTAGATCACCCAATGCAGCGCATCGGGAAAAAGCTCGCCGGCCGCCTGCTCGACGGCGTGCAGTACGACGGCTACCCAGCAACGAAAGGCTGCACGCCACACAACAACCGAACAACGA
Organism: Chromobacterium sp. S0633; assembly: GCF_024158805.1. Taxonomy (NCBI): domain Bacteria; kingdom Pseudomonadati; phylum Pseudomonadota; class Betaproteobacteria; order Neisseriales; family Chromobacteriaceae; genus Chromobacterium; species Chromobacterium sp. S0633. Next base: position 134,680 of record NZ_JAMZGH010000006.1, read on the forward strand.
TCTAGTCAGATCCGGAGAAAAACATCATGTGTATCGGAGAAATCAAGATCGGCAGCCTGGAGCACGCCCAGCTCAGCGCCGTTATTTTTGAAGGGCTCACTGCCAAAACCGCAGACGGCCGGCCGGCGCGAATCGCCATTGTGGACGACGCTGGCAACATCATCGAGGACGGCACTGCAGTGGCCGAAGAAGTATGGAACGTGGCCATCGCCAGCTATAAAAACTTTCTGATCGGAGAAGGCCACATGAGGGTACACACCTCCCCGCCAGGACTGAAGTTCCAGAACCAGAAGGCAGCATGAGGAAAACACCACACTACCCCGGCACAAGCTGGGGTATTTTTTTGCCTGTTAATATAGTATATAAACGCTATTGCTCGCGCAGCCCAGCGACACGAAGCCGATGCTTGGAATCTTGTCTGCCATGATGATGGCCTTGCTGAAGAAAAACGCGAGAGTATACAACGATTTGACAGGCGATGCGCAGCGTTCGGAGGGGTTTGCGCCGCGGGCTCCCCGATTCGTTTTCACCCCGCCGGCGCAGGGCCGGATGCGGACGCCGCCGAGCGACGCTCTCCTTTCAGACCTCACTTGATAGTAAAATCCGACGCCTCCATATAGGCCTGAGAGCCGGTTCAAAGTCTCGCGAGCTGGGGCAAGACAAGGCGACAACGGCTGTAAAGCGGAATGTGGCAGTGATGCATGAGCATTTCGAAGCCGGTTTCAACGCCCTGGTCTAAAATCCCGCCGCCGCGCCGCAGACTTTGAACAGCTTCTGAGCCGTCAACCCCTCACACGATACCGATATGAAAACTCTCGTTTCACGCATGGAGTCCCTGATTTTCGCCAGCCGCTGGCTGCAGGCTCCGCTCTACCTTGGCCTCATCGTCGCTCAGGGGGTGTACGTCTATAAGTTTCTGCTCGAACTGATCCATCTGGTCGCCGACGCCTCCAGCATGACGGAAACCCAGATCATGCTGATCGTGCTGGGCCTGATCGACGTGGTGATGATCGCCAATCTGCTGATCATGGTGGTGGTGGGCGGCTACGAAACCTTCGTCTCCAAGATCGACAGTCTGAACAGCCACGAGGACCGGCCGGAATGGCTGTCCCATGTCAACGCCGGCGTGCTGAAGACCAAGCTGTCGCTGGCGCTGATCAGCATCTCCTCCATCCATCTGCTGAAAACCTTCATCAGCGCGTCCAATCTGGGCAGCCCCGGTAATCCGCTCACCGAGCAGGGCGTGATGTGGCAGGTGGTGATCCATTGCACCTTCCTGCTGTCCGCGCTGGTGATGGCCTGGACCGACAAGCTGATGCAAAGCAAGCACTGAGCGCCGGCGCCCGCAGAGGCCTGGCTAAGGCATGCGCTCGGCGCAATAGAAAGCGCCGGGCACCGGACACCCCGCCTCCTCCCGCAACATCATGTCCCGGCGCTCCCGCAACGCCAACCCGCACGCCGCCAGCAGCCCCTCCACCCAGTCCGGATCGTGCAGATAGCGCCCGCAGGGCTGCAGCCGGTGGCCGCCCGGCAAAGCCCGCGGCGCGCGCTCTATGCTGAACAGCAGCAAGCCGCCCGGTTTGAGCGCACGCGCCATCCAGCTCAAGGCCGGCTCCAGATCGCCAAAATAGCTGAGCGTGTCCAGGCAGCAGATCAGATCGACCGGCAATGGAGCCGTCGCCAGGAATTCGATGATGTCGCCCTGGGTCAAGACGTCGTACACGTCCTTGTCCGCGGCGCGCGCCAGCATTTCGCCGCTGAGATCCACCCCCTGCAAGCGGCGCGCGTACGGCCGCAAGACCCCGCCGGCCAGGCCGGTGCCGCAGCCCAGATCCAGCGCGTCCAGAGCGGCCGGCGGCGGCGCCAATCGTTCCAGGCATTGCGCCAGCCACTGCGGCCCCTGGTAATGCAGGCTGGTCAGGGTGGCGTCAAACGCCTCGGCGTTGGCGTCGAAAGTCCGCCGGATGAATTCCGGGCTGCACTGCGGCGGCGGCTCCGCGCCGCCGCAGGCGGCCAACAGATGCAAGGCCACCGGATCGTCCGGCGCTTGCGCCAGCCAGTCATGCAACAAGGCCAGGGCCGCGTCGCGCTGATCCAGCTCGCAATGCGCCTCGATGCGCGCGATCGGCCCATGCGCGGCCGGCTGGGCCACGATGCCCAACGCATTGTGGCGCCGCGCCTCGGCATGGCGCTCCTGTCGCAAACACAGGCCGGCCAGCAGGAAGTGCGCGTCGGCGCAGCCGGCGTCCGCGCTCAGCGCTTGCCGGCACGCCTGTTCCGCGGCGGCGAAATCGCCGTCCTGCTCGCAGGCGGCGGCCAGATTGGTCCAATACATGGGCTGGCCGCCGTCCAGCGCCGCGGCCGCGGCGAAAGCCCGCCGCGCGTCGCCCGAACGGCCCTGGCGCGCCTGCGCCATGCCCAGGCTGAAATACCAGTCCGCATGGCCCGCCTCCGCGGCGATCGCCTCGCTCAGCCAGGCTTCGGCCTCGGCCGGGCGCTGCGTCTGCAGCAAGAGGAAAGCCAGAAAGGATTTGGCCGCGGCGCACGCGGGCCAATCGCGCAGGCAGCCGCGATAAGCCCGCTCCGCCTCGGCCCAGTCGCCGTCCAGATGGCTGCGCTGCGCCGCGCACAGGCGGGCGCTCAGCGCTTCGGCGGACATGGCGCGGCGCCTTGCCGGCCTGGCCGGCTAGAGTCGTCAATGGGAAACGGGGAAAATCGAAACACGGCGGACGCCGTGCAAGAGTAGCGGGCGCCGCTAACGGCGCCCGGCATCCAACATGCGGGAATCGGCATGGCAAGCCCTCCGGGGGCAAGCGGCGGATGGAAACGGACAGGCGGCCGTTCCAGCCGGCCGCCTACGCCTTAGAGTCTGTTTACGATCTGCTGCGCTGCGCGCGATACGGCGTTGAAAACGCCTTGTCTCGCTGGCTCGAGAGATCGTACATGCTTTAGGACGGGTCCTTGTCGTCCTCGCCCTGCTTGTAAGCCGGGAAGGCGAAACCGCCGAACAGTTGCTTGGTCTGTTCCTGCATCCGGTTCTGCATGTCCAGAAACATGCTGGTGCTCTGTTCCATGTAGTTGGCCATCATGTTCTGCACCGCCGGCCCCTGAAATTTCATGAACTCGCCCCACAGATTGGCGTTCAACATGGTGTTGTCGCCGTAAATCGCACGGGTTTGTTCCTGCATTTTCTGCTGCAGCTGGGCGAACAGTTGCAGATTGTTCTCCAGGAAGGGCCCCATCATGCCCTGCATGGCCTGGCCGTAGGAGCGGATGAACTGGGTCAGCACCTCGTAGCTGAACATCGGCATGCCGCCGTTCTCCTCCTCCAGGATGATCTGCAACAGCACACTGCGGGTGATGTCCTCTTGGCTCTTGGCGTCGACGACTTGAATATCCACATTATCAAGCACCAATTGCTTCACATCCCCCAAGGTGATGTAGGAACTGGTGGCGGTATCGTACAGCCGGCGGTTCGGGTACTTTTTGATGACCCGCTTTTCAACACTCATGTAACGCTCCCGGTTTATTTTGGTACGGTGTGCCGTGTGCCGGCAATTTATCATAAATACAACACGCTAGAGTAAATCTTCAGTCAGTGCTCCCAATTTTGCTGCAATGCATGATACATTTACTCGTCATTGTGCAGTGCAAAATTTTTGATTCAGACTATCTCCTTTTAAGGTCTCACCCCACAGCGGAGGAATACATTATGTCCATCAGCAATGAGCAACTGAACAAGCTGTCCCTGAACGGTCTGGAAACCATTTTCCGCTTTTCGCAAATCACTCTGGATAGCGCCGAGCGCCTGGTCAAGCTGAACCTGGAGATCTCCAAGCAGTCGCTGGAAGAAAACGTCAAAATCGCCAAGCAGCTGAGCGGCGTGACCGATCCGCAAGAAGCGGTTAGCCACCTGAACAAGCTGGCCACCCAGAACATCGACACCGCTCTGGCCAATTCCCGCAATCTGTACGACATCGTTTCCTCCGCTCAAAGCGAACTGACCAAGCTGGCCGAAGAAAACCTGGGCAGCTTCAACAAGTCGCTGATCGGCGCGATCGAATCCGCAGCCAAAAACGCTCCGGCCGGCTCCGACGCCGCGCTGAACGCGGTGAAAAGCTCGGTAGCCGCCGCCGCCGCCGCGGTCAACACCTTCAGCAAAGCCGCCCAGCAAGTGGTGGAGTTCACCGACAGCAGCGTCAAGGCCGCCACCAGCGCCACCGCCGACGCGGTGAAGACCGCCAGCAAGCGCGCGCCCACCGCTTAAGTCCAGTTTCAGGCTAAAGCGCAACCCCGTCCAGCCGACGGGGTTTTTCTTTGCCTTGCGCCTGAGGATGGCATGTGAGCGGCGACAGGTTTACAATCTCCGCCTTAAGCACGTTTCAGGAAACCAATAGGTTCAGCGCATGAAAATCAGCAGCAATTTTGACGCCGGCAGCATCGAGATCGTCTCCGCCGACAACTACGAAGACATCCAACTGCGCATCCGCCGCGACAATGCGGCCGATTTCGCCCAGTGGTTCTACTTCCGCGTGCAAGGCGCCGCTTATCAGCACTGCACCTTCAATTTCCTGAACGCCGGAGAAAGCGCCTATCCGGACGGCTGGGTCGACTACCAGGCAGTGGCCTCCTACGACCGCATCAACTGGTTCCGCGTGCCCACCCACTACGAAAACGGCGTGATGACGATAGATCACGTGCCGCTGTCCGGCAGCATCTACTACGCCTATTTCGAACCCTATTCCTACGACCAGCATCTGAACCTGATCGGTCAGGCGCAGGGCTCCGGCCTGTGCCAGGTCAGCGACCTGGGCTTTACCGTGCAGCAGCGCGACATCAATCTGCTGACCATAGGCCACGAGGTGGAATCGGATCTCAAGATCTGGATCATCGCCCGTCAGCATCCGGGCGAAACCATGGCCGAATGGTTCATCGAAGGCCTGCTCAACCGCCTGCTGGACCCGCAGGATCCCACCAGCCGCGCGCTGCTGGACCGCGCCACTTTCTACGTGGTGCCCAATATGAACCCGGACGGCTCGGTGCTGGGCAATCTGCGCACCAACGCCGCCGGCGCCAACCTGAACCGCGAATGGGCGGCCCCCAGCGCGGAGAGCAGCCCGGAAGTGCTGGCGGTGCGCAACAAGATGCAGGAAACCGGCGTGGACCTGTTCCTGGACATCCACGGCGACGAGAACATTCCCTATGTGTTCCTGGCCGGCACCGAAGGCGTGCCGTCGTGGAACGAGCGCCTGGAAACCCTGGCCGATCAGTTCCGCCACCACCTGCTGCTGGCCAGCCCGGACTACCAGACCGAACACGGCTACCCGCGCAACGCGCCAGGCAAGGCCAATATGACCATCGCCACCAACTGGGTGTGCGAACACTTCGGCTGTCTCGCCTTCACGCTGGAGATGCCGTTCAAGGACAACGCCAATCTGCCGGACGACGACTTCGGCTGGAGCGGCCAGCGCAGCCTGCGCCTGGGTGAGGCGGCCTTGTCGCCCATCTATGCGATAGCGCAGAACCTGCGCGCCTGAGAACCACCAGGCCGAAACCAAAAAAGCCACGGAGAACCGTGGCTTTTTTCATTTCCATTGCCGCTTAAACGTGATCCAGCAATTGCAGCGGATGATCGATGGCGATGTCGGCGCCCCACTCCGCCGGCCGGTCGCTGTCGGCGATGTAACCCCAGTTGGCCAACACCGTCTTCATGCCCACGCTGCGGCCGGCGGCGATGTCGCGCTCGGCGTCGCCCACGTACAGGCAATGCTCGGGCGCGATGCCGATCCGCTCGGCGGCGAAGCGCATCGGCCGCGGATCCGGTTTGGGCACGCCCACGGTGTCGCCGCTGACCGTCACCGCCGGCGCCGCGATGAAAGGCAGCGAAGGCACCAGACGGTCGGTGAAGCGCATCGGCTTATTGGTGATGATGCCCCACAGCAAGCCCTTGTCCATCAAGCCCTGGATCAGGCCGTTGACGCCGTCGAACAGGACGGTCTCGTCGGCGAAGCTGTGCTCGTAGTGATCCAGAAAGCGCAAGCGATATTCCTCGAAACGCGGGTGCTCGCGGTCGATGCCGAAGCCCAGGCTGACCAGCCCGCGCGCGCCGTGGCTGGCGATGGGACGCACCGCCGCGTACGGCTGCGGCGGCAGCCCCTCCTCGGCCAGCAAACGGTTGAGCGCGGCGCCCAGATCGCGCGCGGTGTCGGCCAAGGTGCCGTCCAGATCGAATAGAACTGCCTTGATCATGATTCGCTTCAAAGAAGGAGCGCGGCGTCAGGCTGCCGACCACGAGCAGCCCGCCGGCCCGGTTCAACGTATGGTCTTGCCCAGGAACAGCTTGTAAGCCGGGTTCTGGGTTTCCTCGACATAGGGATAGCCCAGATTGTCGAGGAAGCGCTGGAACTCCGCGTCGTCGCTGGCCGGCACCTGTATGCCCACCAGCACGCGGCCGTAATCGGCGCCGTGATTGCGATAATGGAACAGGCTGATGTTCCAGTCCACGCTCATCGCCTCCAGGAAACGCATCAGCGCGCCCGGACGGTCCGGAAACTCGAAGCGCAGCACTCGCTCGTCCTTGAGCTGCGGCGCGTGACCGCCCACCAGATGACGGATGTGCAGCTTGGCCAATTCGTTGTCGGTCAGATCGATGCTGTCCAGCTCATGCGCGTTCAGGCTGGAGAGTATGTTCTCCAGGTCCTGTTTGCCGCTGATCTGCACGCCGACGAAGACATGGGCGGTGCCGGGATCGGCGAAGCGGTAATTGAACTCGGTGATGTTGCGGCCGCCTATCACGGTACAGAAGCGCTTGAAGCTGCCCGGCTTTTCCGGAATGGTCACCGCGATGACGGCCTCGCGCCGCTCGCCCAGTTCGGAACGCTCGGACACATGGCGCAGGCGGTCGAAATTCATATTGGCGCCGCAGGAAATCGCCACCAGGGTCTGGTCCACGCAGCCTTCGCGCTCCACGTAAGCCTTGGCGCCGGCCACCGCCAAGGCGCCCGCCGGCTCCACGATGGAGCGGGTGTCTTCGAAGATGTCCTTGATCGCCGCGCAGATGGCGTCGGTGTCCACCAGGATGATCTCGTCCAGCAGCTCGCGGCAAATGCGGAAAGTCTCCTCCCCCACCAGCTTGACCGCCACCCCGTCGGCGAACAGGCCCACGTCCTTCAACTCCACGCGCTCGCCCTTGGCGATGGATTGGCGCATGGCGTCGGAATCCACCGGCTGCACGCCTATCACCTTGATCTCCGGCTTCAGCCGCTTGATGAAGCTGGAGATGCCGGCGGCCAGGCCGCCGCCGCCGATGGCGACGAAGACGGCGTTCAAGCCGTCCGGGTGCTGGCGCAGAATCTCCATGCCTATGGTGCCCTGGCCGGCGATCACGTCCGGGTCGTCGAACGGCGGAATATAAGTCATGCCGTTTTGCGCGGCCAATTCAGTTGCGTGGTGGAAGGCTTCGTTGAAGGAATCGCCATGCAGCACCACCTGGCCGCCGTATTGCTTGACCGCGTCTATCTTGATCTGTGGCGTGGTCACCGGCATCACGATGGTGGCCGCGCAGCCCAGCCGGCTGGCGGACAAGGCCACGCCCTGCGCGTGGTTGCCGGCGCTGGCGGTGATCACGCCGCGCGCGCGCTGTTCCGCGCTGAGCTTGGCCATCTTGTTGTAAGCGCCGCGCAGCTTGAAGGAGAACACCGGCTGCAGATCCTCGCGCTTGAGCAGAATCGTGTTGCGATAGCGGCGCGACAGATTGGGCGCCAGCTCCAGCGGCGTTTCGATGGCGACGTCGTAAACCCGCGACGTCAGGATGCGTTCCAGATAGTCTTGCTTCTCTTGCATGGCAAAGCCTTTGTCCCGATCATTATTTTGCTTGAACTGCCAGAGTAGCAGGAACTCCAAGCAGACGGGAAGCCTTGATAATATTGGATTGTTGCATTGCGGTATCGCAACGGCTCCGCCCGCCCCGCCCGCAGAAAATCCCCACTTCGCGGCAACCGGACGGCAATCCGCGTGTATAATCAACGGCTACTATTTGGACCTCAACCCCCAGCGTTGCCCATAGGAACAATGAAAACATTCACCAGCATTCTCACGGCAGCGGCGATCGCGCTGCCGTCCGTCTCTTTCGCCTCCGCCGCCTTTCTGCCGCCTGCGCCCGAAATCGCCGGCAAGGCTTATTACCTGACCGACTTCAACAGCGGGCAAGTGCTGGCCGAGCGCGACCCGGACTCCCGCGTGGAGCCGGCCTCGCTGACCAAGCTGATGACCGCCTACCTCACCTTCAAGGCGCTGAAGGAAAAACGGCTGACTCTGGAACAGACGCTGACGGTGTCGCAAAAAGGCTGGAAAACCGAAGGCTCGCGCATGTTCCTGGATCCCAAGGTGCCGGCCAAGGTCGACGACCTGATCAAGGGCATGATCGTGCAATCCGGCAACGACGCCTGCGTGACGCTGGCTGAAGCCATCGCCGGCAGCGAGGAAGTCTTCGCCCAGGTGATGACCCAGCAGGCGCAGAAACTGGGCATGAAGAACACCCAGTTCCGCAACGCCACCGGCCTGCCCAATCCCGAGCATTACACCACCGTGCACGATCTGGGCATCCTGGCCGGCGCGCTGATCCGCGACTTCCCGGAGTTCTACCCGATCTACTCGATCAAGTCCTTCACCTACAACAACATCAAGCAGCCCAACCGCAACCTGCTGCTCTACCGCGACCCCAACGTCGACGGCATGAAGACCGGCTACACCGACAGCGCCGGCTACAATATGATCACCACCAGCCACCGCGACGGCCGTCGCGTGATTTCGGTGGTGGTGGGCACCGCCAGCCCTGAGGCGCGCGCGGTGGAAAGCTCCAAGCTGCTCAACTACGGCTTGCAGTTTTACGATACGCCCAAACTGTATAGCGGCGCCAAGCCGGTGTCCGAGCTGCCCATCTACAAGGGCGCGGCCAAAACCGTGTCCGTCGGCTTCGCCAGCGACGTCTACGCCACCGTGGCCAAGGGCCAGGCCGCCAAGCTCAAGGCCGATCTGACCACCATGCAGCCCTTGATCGCCCCGGTCAAAGCCGGCCAGGTGGTGGGCAAGCTGGTGGTGTCGCTGGACGGCAAGCCGCTGTTCGAGCGCCCGGTGGTGGCCTTGAAGGCGGTGGAAGAAGGCGGCTTCTTCAGCCGGCTGTGGGACAGCATCAAGCTGATGCTGGGCTGGAAATAAACGGCGTTTGCCGTTAATCGCTGCGCCGGGCATCGCCCGGACGCCGCGGCTGTATTATGATGTGACGTTTTAGTAATAAAGACGACCGTAAAATGTATTGGCGCGGGCGGCCCGGTTTGCAGTACAACTGGCTGCTGCGCCTTTGCCCGTTTCGGGTTCGGCGTCTTTAGAACCTGTTTACGATCTGCTGCGCTTCGGCGATACCGCGTTGAAAACCGCTTCGAAATGCTCATGTACCGTGTGTACACTCCGCTTTCTCAACTGTTTTCGCCTTGTCTCGCTCTTGCTCGCGCAATCGTAAACACGTTCTTAGCGGATTTGATTGCATATGTCTGAAAAACAGGAACTCATGGAATTCCCCTGTCGCTTCCCCATCAAGGTGATGGGCGAGCGTCACGAGGATTTCGTCCTCACCATCACCGAGGTCGTCCGCGTCAACGCGCCCGACCTGGCCGATCACGACGTGACGCTGCGCGAAAGCGCCAACGGCCGCTTTTACGCGCTGACCGTCACCGTCACCGCCACCTCGCGTCAACAGCTGGACAACATCTATCTGTCGCTGACCGGCCATCCGATGGTGAAAATGGTGCTTTAAGCGCCTGGAGATTGCCGTGTCGCGCATCGTCAAACATCTGGGCCGGGTGGATTACGAACCAACCTGGCGCGCCATGCAGGCGTTCACCGACGCCCGCAACGCCGACACCCCCGATGAACTGTGGGTGGTCGAACATCCGCCCGTCTACACCCAGGGCCTGGCCGGCAAGCCGGAGCACCTGCTGCACGCCACCGCCATTCCGGTGGTGAAAACCGACCGCGGCGGCCAGATCACCTATCACGGGCCGGGCCAGTTGGTGGTTTATCTGCTGGTGGATTTCAAGCGCATGGGCATAGGCGTGCGCGAGCTAGTGCGCCGCATAGAACAGGCGGTGATAGACACGCTGGCGGAACTGGGCATACACGGCAACGGCGATGTGGACGCGCCCGGCGTTTACGTGGCCGGCGCCAAGATCGCCTCGCTGGGCCTGCGCATCAAGAACCACGCGGTCTACCATGGCCTCAGCTTCAATGTGGACATGGACCTGGCGCCTTTCGATTCCATCAATCCTTGCGGTTACGCCAACCTCAAGGTGACCGACCTGAAACAACTGGGAGTGGAGCTGAGCCTTGCCGCCGCCGCCGATACGCTGCTGCCGCATCTGGAGCGCCTCCTGAACAGCACCAAGGAACTGACATGAAGCCGGAAAACCAGGCTGGGGTCAAACACAAGGGCGCGGCCAAAACCGCCCGCATCCCCATCAAGATCGTCCCGCTGGACGAAAAACTGAAAAAACCGGAATGGATCCGCGCCAAGCTGCCCAACGGCCAGCGCTTCCACGAGATCAAGCAGATTCTGCGCGAACAAAAGCTGCACACGGTGTGCGAGGAAGCCACCTGCCCGAACATCGGCGAATGTTTCAGCAAAGGCACCGCCACCTTCATGATCATGGGCGATATCTGCACCCGCCGCTGCCCGTTCTGCGACGTGGGCCACGGCCGCCCCAATCCGCTGGATCCGGACGAACCGCGCCACCTGGCGGAGAGCGTGGCCGCGATGAAGCTGAAGTACGTGGTGGTGACCTCGGTGGACCGCGACGATCTGCGCGACGGCGGCGCCCAGCACTTCGCCGACTGCATCAACTCGGTGCGTGAAATGTCGCCCAACACCCAGATCGAAACCCTGGTGCCGGACTTCCGCGGCCGCCTGGACGTGGCCGTCGACATCCTGAGCCAGACCCCGCCGGACGTGATGAACCACAATCTGGAAACCGTGCCGCGGCTGTACAAGCAGGCGCGTCCGGGTTCGGATTACGCGCACTCGCTGCAATTGCTGAAGGACTACAAGGCCAAGAACCCCAATGTCCGCACCAAGTCCGGCCTGATGGTGGGCCTGGGCGAGACTGACGAAGAGATCCTGGAAGTGATGCGCGATCTGCGCGCCCACAATGTGGACATGCTGACCATAGGCCAGTATCTGCAGCCGTCCGACGGCCATCTGCCGGTGCTGCGCTACGTGCATCCGGATGTGTTCAAGATGTTCGAGACCAAAGCCTATGAAATGGGCTTCGTTCACGCCGCCGTGGGCGCGATGGTGCGCTCCAGCTACCACGCCGACGTGCAGGCGCACGAGGCCGGCGTGTAAGCCATTCACATGCCAGACCGAAGGGAGCCCAAGGGCTCCCTTTTTCATTGCCCATGCCTTTGGTACAGGCATGCGGCGGCAGCGGATCGTCTATACAAGGACATGCGCCCGCCATAGCGTCCGCGCACGTTTCATCCCGCAAACCGCGCGGTCGCGCCAGCGCCCGCCTGCCGATGGAGCCGCGCCATGTCCGCCAGCCCTTTCTTCCGCCTGCTGCCTTTGCTGCCGCTGCTGCTGGCCGCCTGCGCCAACGCCCCGGACACGCCATTCGCCGATTTCGACAACGCCGCCCGCAGCGTCACGCAAAGCTCCGCCGGCACCTTTGCGCGCATCCAGCAGAATGCGCGGCTCAACGCGGTGCTCACCGCGCCCAACGCGCCGCTGCGCGCGGACACCTTCCGCCCGCAAGCCGGCACCGGCGCCAGCTACGATCTTGCCCCCGCGCTGGCGCAGTTGCAGGCGACGCTGGACGCGCTGGAAAAATACGCCCGAACTCTGCGCAGCCTGGCTGGAGACCGGGAGGCCGAGGCCCGGGTCGACGCCGCCGCCCAGGACTTGGCCGACAGCGTTCAGGATCTCAAACTGCGCGGCGGCGACGAGGCCGCCGCCAAGATTCTGGCCACCGCGGCCGATGCGCTGGGCCGCCAGCTCACCACCGCGCAACGCAAGAACGCGCTGCGCGACACCATGGCCACCGCCCAGCCCGGACTGGACCGGCTGGCCGTCAGCAGCCACCGCGTCTTGAGCGCGCTGCCCGGCTATCTGAGCGTGCTCAGGGACAGCCTGCTGCGTCACGCCAATTTCAGCCGACCGCCCTACGGCAGCTGGGAGCGCTACCAGTTCGACCTCGCCATCTCCGACCGGCTACGCGAATTCGAGCAGATCGAGGCCGCGCTGCAAGCCAGCGACAAGGCGATCCAGGGGTTTCCCGACACCAACCGCCAGTTGCTGCAAAGCCTGGACGCGCCCCAGTCCAAGCTGCAAGCGCTGCGCGACTTCGCCGCCGAAGCCAGGCGGCTGCGCAATTTTTATCGCGACCTGCCCGCCAAATAAAGGAGGCAGCATATGGACAGCCACCGAGTCACCGAGCTTGTCAGCGGCCTGGCATCCCGCATCAACAATCTGGCCGTCGCCAGCCTGGGCGCGGACAGCCGCGCCTTGCTGGCGCAACAGGATGAATTGGCCAACCAGACCCTGGCGCTGATCGCGCGGGATCTGAACGCCGACACCGACGACTTCCGCAACGCGATCGCCGCGCTGCAAGCGGCGACCGAGGCGGCCGATCACGCCGGGCGGCAGCTGCAACGCGTGGGCGACGCCATCAAGCTGACCGCCAAAGCCATCGGCGCGGTGGCCAAACTGCTGGCCTGAACGGCCGACGACGGACGGCTACTCCCGCGCCGGGCGCGGCCGCGCGCGTCCGTCCGCCAGGCTGAACGCCAGCATCAGGCCGGCGCTGGTCAGCAAGCTGAAATAAATCGGCGTATTGGCGTCCAGACCGTCCCGCAGCATGAAGAACACCGCCGCGCCCAAACCGCCCAGCATGGCGCTCACCGCGCCGGCGGTCGTCGCCCGCGGCCAGCAGATCGCCGCCAACAACGGCACCAGCATGCTGCCCACCAGCAGGTTGTAGGCCAGGGTCAGCGCCTGGATCACGTCATTCACCCGCATCGCCAGCAGCAGGACCAAGACCCCGGCCAGCAAGGTGGCCGCCCGGTTGCGGCGTAAACCGGCGCGCCCTCCCGGCAACAAGTCCTCCGTCAAGGTGGTCGACGCGGCCAGCAAGGCGGCGCTGGCGGTGGACATCATCGCCGCCAGCGCCGCCGCGATCACCAAGCCGCGCACGCCGTCCGGCAACACCCCTTTGACGACGGCGGCGAAAGCGTTGTTAGGGTTCTCCAGCTCCGGCAGCAATACCCGCGCCGCCATGCCGATCAGCGCGCAGACCAAACCGTACAACAGGCAATACAGGCCGGCGGCGCTGCCGGCATAGCGCGCCACCTTGTCGTCGCGCGCGGTGAACACCCGCTGCCATACATCCTGACCGATGAGGATGCCGAAGAAATAGATCAGGAAATACGTCAGCACCGTGCCCCAACCCAGGCCCTCGAAGCTGAACGCGGACGCCGGCAGCCGGACGGCCAGCTGCTCCCAACCGCCCGCCCGCCACAGACAGATGGGCAGCAGCACCAGCATCAGGCCAACCGTCTTGATGACGAATTGCACGATGTCGGTCAAGGTCAGCGACCACATGCCGCCTATCGCCGAGTAAATCACCACCACGCCGCCGCCGATGACGACGGCCAGCCAGAACGGCAGCTCGAACAGCACCTGCATCACCGTGCCTATCGCCAACACCGAAGTCACGCAGATCATCAGCGCGTACGACAACATCACCAGCGCGCTGGCCTTGCGCGCCAGCGGATGATAGCGGCGCTCCAGCACCTGGGTGACCGTGAAAACCCCCAAACGCAGCAACGGCTTGGCCAGAAACAGATTGAGCACCACGATGCCGCTGCCCAGCGCCGCGCACAACCAAAAGCCGGAAATGCCGTAAACATAGCCCAGCCGGACCGTGCCCACAGTGGAGGCGCCGCCCAGCACTGTCGCCGCCATGGTGCCCATATACATCATCGGCCCCAGATTGCGCCCCGCCACCAGGTACTGCTCCCGGTCGCTGGCCCGCCGCATGCCCAGCCAACCCAGCCACAGCATGGCGCCGATATAGGCGGCCACCGTCAATAGATCCAGACTCATCTCGTTCTCCTCTTGTTCTCAGGACCGCGGCGCATTCTCCGGCGCTCGCGGGCATGGAATCAGCGCGGCTTAGCGCGCTGGCGCGGGCAAAACGCATAGCATTTCGAACAGCAGATTGGCGCCCAGCAAAGCGGTGTTGCCGCTGGCGTCATACGGCGGCGACACCTCGACCAGATCGCCGCCCACCAGATCCAGGCCCCGGCAGCCGCGCACGATTTCCAAGGCCTGCGCCGAACTCAGGCCGCCCACTTCCGGCGTGCCGGTGCCGGGCGCGAACGCCGGGTCGATACCGTCGATGTCGAAACTCAGATACGCCGGCGCCGCTCCCAGCTGCGCGCGCACCTCGGCCATCAACGGTGCCAGCGAGCGATGCCAGCATTGCTCCGCCGTCTCCACCCGAAAACCGCGCTGGCGTGACCAGTCGAAATCCGCCGCCCCGTAGCCGCTGCCGCGCAGACCAATCTGGACCACCCGCCCCTCGGCCAGCAGCCCCTCCTCCCAGGCGCGGCGGAAGGTGGTGCCGTGCGCGATCTTCTCGCCGAACATCTCGTCGTTGACGTCGGCGTGAGCGTCCACGTGCACCAAGCCCAGCGGGCCATGCTTGCGCGCCAGCGCGCGCAGCGCCGGCAAGGTGACGGTGTGGTCTCCGCCCATGCCCAGCAAACGTACCGGGTGCCGCAGCGCCAGATCGTAGGCGGCCTCGATCCGCGCCACGCTGTCCTCCAGGTTATAGGGATTGGTGGCGACATCGCCGAGGTCCGCCACTTGCAGCCGTTCGAACGGCGCGGCGCCGCTGCCCAGGTTGTAGGGGCGCAGCAGCGCCGACTGGCTGCGGATTTCACGCGGGCCAAAGCGGGTGCCGCTGCGGTTTGAGGTGCCGATATCCAGCGGCAGGCCGATGAAGGCGGCGTCCAGGCCGGCGGCGCTGTCGCGCAGAGGCAGGCGCATCATGCTGGCGACGCCGCCGAAACGCGGCATCGCATTGCCGCTCAGCGGCTGGTTGAGCAAAGGGGCGGACATAAGACCTCCTGCGTCTTGATGGATGGGATCACGCAGTCTATGCGGCCGCCTCTCCGGCTAACATCACCAAACGCCACGGTTTACATGGATGAAAATGAATGTATTAATCAGCGGGTGCCCACTCATTGCGCCGCCGGCGCGGAGGCCCATGCTCAATACCTTAAGCAATATGGATTTGCGGCTGATCCGCGTGTTTCAGGCAGTGGTCGAGGCTGGCGGCGTCTCCGCCGCGCAGGGCACGCTGAACATCAGCCAGTCCACCATCAGCAATCAGCTGGCGGCGCTGGAAACCCGGCTGGGCTATAGGCTGTGCGAGCGCGGCCGCGGCGGCTTCGCGCTGACCGCCAAGGGCAAGCGCCTGCTGGCCGCCAGCCGGCAGTTGTCCGAATCGATGGAGTTGTTCTGTCGGGAAGCCCGCCAGCTGGACCGGCAGTTGGTCGGGCAATTGCGCATCGGCGTGATCGGCCATACCGCCCTGGGCGCCAATGCGCGGCTGTCGGCGGCGATCCGGCGCTTTCGCGCGCGGCCGCAAGCGGTGGAGTTGATTCTGTCCATGTTGCCGCCGGGCGGCCTGGAGGAAGCGCTGCTGTCGGGCGGGATTCACCTGGGCATCGGCTATTGCTGGCATCGCGCGCCCCAACTGGAGTACCGGCCGCTATTCGTCGAACGGCAGCTGGCCTACTGCGGCCGCGACCATCCGCTGTTCCCGCAGGCCGGCGCGCTTGGCCCCGCCGAGCTGGCCGCCCACGACTGGGCCTGGCGCAGCTATCCGCTGCCGGATACCGGGCTGCCGGTGGCGGATTGGCGCATCAGCGCCCGCGCCGACAATATGGAGGCGATCGCCGCCCTGATTCTGTCCGGCCGCCATCTGGGCTTTTTGCCGGAACACTATGCCACGCCGCTGGCGGAGCGGGACTTGCTGCGAGCGCTGGACCCGGCGCGCTGGCGCTATCTGGCCGAATTCCAACTGGTCACCCGCAAACGCGGCCATCCCAATCCGACGCTGCAGGCCTTCGTCGCCGACCTCGTCGCCGCCCACGGCGAGCCGCTTGCCGAGCGCCGGACATGAAAAATGCCGCCCCTGTTGCCAGGGGCGGCATTCCAAACTGTTCGCAGCTTTACGTCTAGCCCGTAACGCTTAGAACTTGTGTACGACGTTCAGACCGAAGGCCTTGATCTTGTCGGTGGACTGACCATTGCTCTTCAGGTAAGCGCTGTCAGCCTTGATTTCGCCGTACTGAGCGCCCACGGTGGTGCGCTTGGACAGGCTGTAGTCAACGCCCAGCAGGAACTGCTTGTAGCCGCTGTCATCTTTCTTCACGCCGTCAATCTTCAGGTCCTTGGCTTGAGCATAGGTGAACTTGGGCATGAAGGCGCCGATCTGGTAGCCGGCGGTCAGCGCGTATTCTTGCGATTCGTACTTGCGGCCATCAGTGCCCAGGGCAGCATCAGCCAGGAAGTACTGCGGGGTCACGGTGGCGTCGCCCTTGTCATTGCGATAGCCCAGCGCCACGAAGATGTTGTTGGCGTTATAGCCAGCTTCGATGCGGTGCTTGTTGTTGGCCTTGCTGCTCAGGTTCAGGCCGGCAACGATCGGGCTTTCGTGGATGTACTGGTACTTGCCGAAGAAGCCGCTGTTCTCGTAGGACAGGCCCAGGTTGTAGGTTTCGCGATCGGCGTTTTGAGCAACGTTCGGGTTGGTGGGATCAACGATGAAACCACGCTTGTCTTCCTTGGTGCCGTACAGGAAGGCGGCTTGGAAGCCGGCGAATTCCGGGGTGTCGAAACGCACGGCGTTCTTAACATAGCCGTCGCCGCGGGTGAAGGCGTTCAGTTGCAGCGCGTTGCTGCTGCTTTCCCACGGGTTAACTTGAGCCATGTCGGACTCGCCGTAGTTGGCCAGGTGACCCAGACGGAAAGTACCGAAGTTGGAGGACAGACCTACGAAGGATTCGCGGCTGGCGAAGGTGCCGCTGCTTTCGCCGGTGCGGCTCTGGCCGTCGATGCCGAAGCCGGTTTCAACTTGCCAGATGGCTTTCAGGCCATTGCCCAGATCTTCATTGCCTTTGAAACCGATACGGGAACCCAGGTCGTCGATATTGGTTTGCTTGGTGCCCTTGCTGCTGTCGACGTATTCAACGCCGCCTTTGATGGTACCGAACACGGTTACGTCGGCGAAAGCGGCTGCCGGCAGAGTGGCAACCATCAGAGCGATCAGACTTTTTTTCATGATGTGGCTATCCTTCTTGTTTACTTAGGAAGTGAGCGAATACTAGTTGCTGTGTTTCACATTTGCAACTAGCCATGCAAACTTGTGGTCATTAAACAACAGTAGTGTCAAAAAAACAACATCAGACTTCAGGAAATCAGACTGGAACACTCAGGCGAAGTTTCACTCTCAACTTGTTAAAATTCATTAACTACAAGCATTTGAGCAAAAAAATGCCCGCACGCGGCGGGCTGAAGATTGGATAGACTTGACTCGAATTCAAAGAAGCGAAAAAGAATCTGTATCAGTGAATTCTGACACTGATTGTAATCAATCACTTTGTAAATGTCCATTTACAATACGGCTTTAATGTAAATAGAGTGTGAACACATCGTAAATTTTGAGAATTCGGCAGATACAAAACCGCTCACCCGCCCCCTCTCTCATCGCACCCCGGCGATAAGACAAGAAAAAAGCCGCGCTAGCGCGGCTCGCCACAAGATCAATGCGTTCAATGTCCGGCCGGCAAACTCAGTTTCACGCACAAACCGCCCTGAGGCCGGTTGTTCAGTTTGAGATCGCCGCCATGGTCGCGCGCAATCGCCCGCGCGATGGCCAGGCCCAGGCCGCTGCCCCCGGTATGGCGCGCCCTGGAGTCCTCCAAGCGGACATAAGGCTCCATCACCCGTTCCAGCTCCGCCTCGGCGATGCCCGGCCCCTGGTCCTGAATCCGCACTTCCACCCAGTCTCCCCGCTGCCGCAGGCTGACCTCGATCCCCGCGCCGCCGTAACGGCGCGCGTTCTCCAGCAGATTGCCCAGGCAACGGCGCAAGGCGCCGACCTTGCCGGCGACCGGCGCCACCGCTTCGCTGTGCAGTTGGATGTCGGCGCCGAAAGCCTCCATATCCTCCACCACGCTTTCCAGCAAAGCGTTGAGATTCAGCTTCACCACCTGCTCGCTGCCGCAGCCGCCGCGCAGATAGGTCAGCGAGTCGTTGATCAATTGGTCCATTTCCAGCAGGTCGCGCTCTATCGCCTGCTTTTCCGACGATTCGGCCAGCCCTTCCAGGCGCAGACGGATGCGGGTGATGGGCAAACGCAGATCGTGCGACACGCCGGCCAGCATCTGATTGCGGGTTTTCAGCAGGCGCTGCAGCTCGGTCTGCATCCGGTTGAAGGTTCGGGCGGCTTCCGCCACTTCTTCGGAGCCGGTTTCCGGCAAGGGCGCCTGATTAAGATTGCTGGCCAGGCCTCGGGCCGCCTGCGCGAACAGGCCCAGCGGCCGGATCAGCTGCCGCACCGCCCAGGCGCCCAGAATAGCGGCGGTCAAGGCCACCAGCAGCAGCCAGGCCAGGATGCGGATGGGCTGATCGGCCAGCGAAATGGGCCGCGAGGCGTTGAAGGTCAATACCGTGCCGTCGCTCAGCCTGGCCTGCACCGTGGCCAGATGGGTCTTGAATTCGGCCAGCGGCCCCAGAGCGGTCAGTTCTTCGCCGACGATGGAGCCGGCAAGGCCGGCGTCCCGCGTGGGCGTGAAATTTTTCATCCCCAACCCGCCCACCCTATCGATCAAGGCCGCGCGGCCGCCCGCCGACGAATCCTGCTGCTTGGACAACACCTGCAGCTGATAAGGCTTGATCAGGTCGCGCTTGATCAATTGCTGAAACGAGCGGCCATGCCGGCTCAGCGTATTTTCTGGCTGCTCCCAGAACCGGTCCATGCGCACCAGCAGCGTGGGCTGGTTCAGGGCGGAAATCACCTGTTCCCGATATTTGCTTGGACACTCGTCCAATAGATTGACGATGTCGGCGATGTGCTGCGCGGTGTATTGCACGCGCAAGGAATTGCTCAAGCGGTCGCGGTCGCTGAGAATGAAATAAATGCCCAAGGCGTTGGCCAGCAGCAAGCCCCCCACCAGCGTCAGCGAAATCTGGCCATACAATGTGCGCGGCAACCACCTCATCGCAAGGCTTCCACCTCGCAGGCCAGCATATAGCCGCCGCTGCGTATGGTCTTGAGCAGCACGGGTTCGCGCGCGTCCTCGCCCAGCCGGCGGCGCACCCGCCCTATCATCACGTCGACGGTGCGGTCGAACGGTCCGGCCTCCTTGCCGTTCATCGCCTCCATCAGTTGATCGCGCGACATCACCGCGTTGGCGTTTTCCGCCAAGGCCTGCAGCAGTTTGAATTCGCCGCCGGACAGCGGAGTGACCACCCCGGCCTCGTCCAGCAGATGCTGGGCGTTCAGGTCCAGCGTCCAGCCGGCGAAACGCAGCCGGCGCACGCTGGCCGCATTCGCCGGCTGATCCGACACCCGGCGCAGAATGCTCTTGATCCGCGCCAGCAGCTCGCGCGGGCTGAACGGCTTGGTCAGATAATCGTCTGCCCCCATTTCCAGGCCGATGATGCGGTCCAGCTCGTCGCCGCGCGCGGTCAGCATCAGGATGGGCATGCAGGAGCGCTCGCGCAGATTGCGGCACAGGGTCAGGCCATCCTCGCCCGGCAACATCAGGTCCAGAATCAACATATTGTAGTTCTGCGCGGCAATCGCCTGATGCATGGCCTGGCCGTCGCCGACGGCGTCGACGGCGAAACCCTGCTTGCCCAGGTAGTCGCGCAGCAGGTCGCGCAGGTCGGGGTCGTCATCCACCACCAGCAATCTTGGCACTTCGACAGTCATAACAGCTCACCTCCATTGCGGCTTTATTATAAGACCCGCTAACCCAAGCCCTGATCCTGCCTTGCGCCTCCTGGCCGTACGACTTGTACTGCCTGCGTCGGCGCGCCTAGGCTCAGCTTCTCTGCGAGGTTTGGTTAGCGGCTCTAAGGATACCGCGCCCGCCCGCTGGGCTGAGGGAGAAATCGTGGCCAAATGAGAGAGGTTTACAGAAGGTTTACAAAAAACCGGCCACGCGCATCGCGCATGGCCGGTTTCCCTTGCCCGCAGGAGCCCTGCTCCGGCGCGAACTTATGCGTCCGCCTCAATCGTTGGGGTTCTGATCGCGCGTCTTGTGCAGCGAATACAGCACGCCCGCCAGCAGCAGGCCCAGCGTCGCCGCCAAGGACCAGGCGGTGGGGATCTTGAACGTCACCCAGCCCACGTCGTTGAAGAACACCAGCCCCACTTTGACGCCTATCATCACCAATACCAGCGACAAGGCGTACTTCAGATAATGGAAGCGATGCACCATCGCCGCCAGCGCGAAGTACAGCGCGCGCAGGCCCAGGATCGCGAAGATATTGGAGGTGTAGACCAGGAACGGGTCCTGGGTGATGGCGAAGATGGCCGGGATGCTGTCCACCGCGAACACCAGGTCGGCGCTCTCCACCATGATCAGCGCCAACAGCAGCGGCGTCGCCCACCAGCCGCGAGCCAAGCCATGCGCCTCGCCGCGCACCAGAAACTGTTTGCCGTGCAAGTCCGGCGTCAGCCGCAGGTGGCCGCGCAGCCATTGGTACATGCGGTTTTCCTGGATGGGCGCGTGCTCGTCGTCGGAAAACAGCATCTTGATCCCGGTGGCGATCAGGAACAGGCCGAACAAAACCAGCACCCACTGGAACTGCGCCACCAGCGCCGCGCCCAGTCCTATCATCAAGGCCCGCATCACGATCACGCCGAGAATGCCCCAGAACAGCACCCGGTGCTGGTACAAGCGCGGCACCGCCAGGCTGGAGAAGATCAGCGACATCACGAAGACATTGTCCATGGACAGCGACTTCTCCACCACATAGCCGGTCAGGTACTGCATGCCGGCGTCCGCGCCCTGATACCACCAGATCCAGCCGCCGAAGGCCAGGCCGACGCCGATGTAGAAAGCCGACAGCATCAGGCTTTCCTTGACCCCGATCTCCTTTTCCTCTTTGTGCAGCACGCCCAGATCGAAAGCCAGCAGAGCCAGCACAATCGCCATGAACATCAACCACACCCACAAGGGGTAGCCGGCGAAGCCGGCGCTCAACCATTCCATAAGCATTCCTTTAGGCAATAGAAAGGCCCCGGGCCGAGCGAGCCGCCCCGGGGCCTGAATTCACATCAGCCGCCTCCGCTGCCGCGGAGGCGGATCAAAGCTTAACGACCGTGTTCCAGCGCGCCGATGCGCTCCTCGATGCTGGGATGGCTGGAGAACAGCGCCATCAGGCCGCCGCGCCCACCGGAGATGCCGGAGGCCGCCATATTCTGCGGCAGGTCGCCGGCGGCGACGCCGCCGAGACGGCGCAAGGCGTTGACCATGGGACGCGCGCCGCCCAGCAGGGTGGCCGCGCCGGCGTCGGCGCGGAATTCGCGCTGACGCGAGAAATACATCACGATGGCGGAGGCCAGGATGCCGAACACGATCTCACAGACGATCACAGTGACCATATAGCCAATGCCCGGGCCGCTGGATTCTTCGTCGTTGCGGCGCAAAAAGTTGTCCACCAGATAGCCGACCACGCGCGCCAGGAAGAACACGAAGGTGTTGACCACGCCCTGGATCAGCGTCAGCGTCACCATGTCGCCGTTCTGGATGTGGGCGACTTCGTGCGCCAGCACCGCTTCCACTTCTTCTTCCGTCATCGAGGCCAGCAGACCGGTGGACACCGCCACCAGCGAGTTGGATTTGCTCGGGCCGGTGGCGAAGGCGTTGGGCTCGCCCTCGTACACCGCCACTTCCGGCATCGGCAGGTTGGCGCGGCTGGCCAGCTTCTGCACGGTGTGCACCAGCCAGCGTTCGGTGTCGTTGCTCGGGGTTTCGATCACGCGCGCGCCGGTGCTCCACTTGGCCATGGTCTTGGACAGCATCAGCGAGATGAAGGCGCCGCCGAAACCCATCACCGCGGCGAAGCCCAGCAGCGTGCCCAGGTTCAGGCTGTTGCCCGTCATGAAGCGGTTCAGCCCCAACAAGCTGGCCACAATGCTCAGCACCACCATCACGGCGATGTTGGTGGCGATTAATAGGATGACTCGTTTCATGGTGTTGGCCCTTGCGTTGAATTCGACGGCATTCCGAGGAACGCCCGACACAGTGCATTCTAGACGCTGCGTCCCTCGGAAAAAATCAAATATAATCAGAAAATACATCAAGTTTTTTCGAACCATTATGTCCGAACGGATCAACTTCAAGCATCTGCATTACTTCTGGGCGGTCGCCCACGCCGGCGGCGTCACCCGCGCGGCGGAACAATTGGGCGTCAGCGCTCAAACCGTCAGCGGCCAGATTTCGCGGCTGGAACAGAGCCTGGAGCGAACCTTGTTCCGACAACAGGGACGCCAGCTGGTTCTGACCGAGGCCGGCCATGTGACGCTGCGCTACGCCGATCAGATCTTCATGCTGGGCGAGGAATTGCAGGAAACGCTGGAAGACGCGCAGCTGGACAAGACCATCCGTCTGGCGGCGGGCATCTCGGACGTGCTGCCCAAGGCCATCGCGCTCAAGCTGCTGGAACCGGCGCTGCGGCTGGACGCCAAGGTCAGGCTGCAATGCGGCGAAGGCGATTTCGACGAGTTGCTGGCCGACCTGACCCGCCACCGGCTGGACGTGGTGCTGGCGGACCGGCCGATGGCGGCCGGCGGATCGCAGCCTTTTCAATCCTGGCTGCTGATGCGCTGCCCGGTGATGATAGCCGGCGCGGCCGAACTGTGGCGGCGCTACGCCGAAGGCTTCCCCGCCAGCCTGAACCAGGCGCCCATGCTCTTGCCCAGCCGCCACCATGTGCTGCGCAGCCAGTTGGACCAGTGGTTCGAGGAGCGCCGGATCAAGCCGGACATCGTCGCGGAGTTCGACGACGGCGCTTTGCTGGACGCCTTCGGCCGCCAAGGCTTCGGCCTGTTTCCCAGCACGGCGCCCAGCGCCGGCGACGCGAACGCGCCGCAGGCGCTGGGCGAGGTCGACGGGGTCTGGGAGCATTATTACGCCATCGCCAACCGCCGCCGGCTGCAGCATCCGGGCGTGCAGGCCATGTTGCAAGCCGCCATCGACGCCGCGCTCTGAAAACAAAAAACCCCGGACAAGTCCGGGGTTTGGCGACGCGCGGCGAACTCACTCGCCCAGATAGGCGTTGCGCACGCGCTCGTCGTTGAGCAGATCCTTGGCCTGGCCGCTCATGGTGATGCGGCCGCTTTCCATCACATAGCCGCGCTGCGACACTTCCAGCGCCAGCTTGGCGTTCTGCTCCACCAGCAGCATGGTCACGCCTTCCTTGGCCACCATCTGGATGATCTCGAAGATCTTCTCCACGATGATGGGCGCCAGGCCCATGGACGGTTCGTCCAGCAACAGCAGCTTGGGCTTGGACAGCATGGCGCGGCCCATGGCCACCATCTGCTGTTCGCCGCCGGACAAGGTGCCGGCCAGTTGCTTCTGCCGCTCCTTCAGGCGCGGGAACAACTCGTACACCCGCTCGGCTTCGCTCAGGATCGCGGCCTTATCGTCGCGATAATAAGCGCCCATCAGCAGGTTCTCTTCCACCGTCAGCTTGGCGAACACCCCGCGGCCCTCCGGCACCATGGCCAGGCCGTGGCGCACGAAGTTGTGCGGCGCGATGGTGGAGATGTCCTTGCCGTCGTAACGAATGCTGCCGCCGGATTTTTTCACCATGCCCACCAGGGTTTTCAGCGTGGTGGTCTTGCCGGCGCCGTTGGCGCCGATCAGGGTCACCAACTCGCCCTGCTCGATGTGAAAATCGACGCCCTTGACCGCCTGAATGCCGCCATAGGCCACTTGCAGGTCTTTGACTTCCAAAATGCTCATGCGTGTGCCGCTCCCAGGTAGGCCTCAATCACTTTCGGGTTCTTGCGCACCTCTTCGGGAACGCCTTCGGCAATCTTCTTGCCGTAGTCCAGCACCGCAATACGGTCGCACAAGCCCATCATCAGTTTGACGTCGTGCTCGATCAGCAGCACCGTCACGCCTCCGGCGCGGATTTTGGACATCAGGGTCTTCAGTTCCTCGGTCTCGCGCGGGTTCATGCCGGCGGCCGGCTCGTCCAGCGCCAGCAGCTTGGGCTCGGTGGCCAGCGCGCGCGCAATTTCCAGCCGGCGCTGATGGCCGTAGGACAGGTTGCGGGCGCGCTCATGCGCCACATCGGCGATGCCCACGTATTCCAGCAGTTCCCAGGCCTTGTCGGTGATCGCCCTTTCTTCTGCCATGGTGCGTCTGTCGCGCAGCACAGCGCCCAAGGCGCCGGCCTTGGAGCGAATGTGACGCCCCACCATCACGTTTTCCAAGGCCGTCATTTCGGCGAACAGACGGATGTTCTGAAAGGTGCGGGCGATGCCGGCGGCCACCACCACGTGCGGCTTCTGTTGGAACAGATTGTGGCCGTCGAACTCGAACGCGCCTTCGTCCGGCACGTACAAACCGGTCAACACGTTGAACAGCGTGGTCTTGCCCGCGCCGTTGGGGCCGATCAGGCCGTAAATCTCGCCCTTGTTGATGGTCAGCGCCACGTTGTTGAGCGCATGCAGGCCGCCAAAGCGTTTATGGATGCCTTCTATCTTCAGCAAAACTTCAGCCATGGCTCAACCTTTCTGCCCTGCGGCTTCTCTATCGTCACGGAACTCGGCTTTACGGCGCTTGGACGGCCACATGCCCTCCGGCCTCACCAGCATCATCACCACCATCGCCAAGCCGAACAACAGCATGCGGGCGTTTTCCGGATCGATCAGCATTTTGCCGAAGGTTTTCATCTGCAGCGGGCCTATCACTTCGCGCAGGATCTCCGGCGCGATGGTCAGCACCACGGCGCCGAGAATCACGCCCGGGATGTGACCCATGCCGCCCAGCACGATCATCGCCAGAATCATGATGGATTCCAGCAAGCTGAACGATTCCGGCGACACGAAGCCCTGGAAGGACGCGAACAGGCCGCCGGCCACGCCGCCGGACAAGGCGCCCAAGGCGAAGGCCAGCAACTTGATGTTGCGGATGTTGATGCCCATCGCCGCGGCGGCGATGTCGTCTTCGCGCAGGGCCACCCAGGCGCGGCCGATGCGCGAATGCTGCAGGCGCCAGGCCATGATCACCACGCCCACGGTCAGCGCCAGGAACAGATAGTAGTAGAGATAAACGCTGTGGAAGCTCAGGCCGAACAGCTCCATCGTCTCGCCCAGCGATACGCCGCCCACCTTGATCGGGTCGATCAGGTTGATGCCCTGCGGGCCGTTGGTGATGTTGACCGGGGTGTTCAGGTTGTTCATGAAGATGCGCACGATCTCCCCGAAGCCCAGCGTCACGATGGCCAGATAGTCGCCCTTGAGCCGCAATACCGGCGTGCCCAGCAAGATGCCGCAGAAAGCCGCCAGCACCGCGCCCAAGGGGATGGTGATGTAAAACGGCAGATGCAGGCCGAAATGCGGCGAGCCCAGCAAGGCGAAGGTGTAGGCGCCCACTGCGTAGAAGGCGATGAAGCCCAGGTCCAGCAAGCCGGCGAAGCCCACCACGATGTTGAGGCCCAACGCCAGCATCACGTAGAGCAAGGCGAAGTCGACGATGCGGACCCAGGAGTTGCCCAGCAGGCCGCCCACCAGGAAAGGCAGTACCGCCATCGCCACCGCGGACAGCACGAACAGGCCGACTTTCTTGCCGGTGTCCATCTTGTTGATATTGAGTGCCATGGTCATGATATGTCGTCTCCAGGATCAGGCACGGTCGGCCATCTTTTCGCCCAGCAGGCCGGACGGACGGAAAATCAGCACCATGATCAACACCATGAAGGCGATGATGTCCTGATAGTTGGAGCCGAGGAAGCCGCCGGTCAGCGTGCCGATATAGCCGGCGCCCAGGCTTTCGATGATGCCCAGCAGCAAGCCGCCGGCCACCGCGCCGCCCAGATTGCCGATGCCGCCCAGCACCGCGGCGGTGAAGGCCTTCAGACCAATCATGAAGCCCATATAGTAATGAGCTTGCTCGTAGTTGGTGGCCACCATCACCCCGGCCACCGCGCCCAGGCTGGAGCCGATGACGAAGGTGGCGGAAATAATGGTGTTGACGTTGACGCCCATCAGGCCGGCCACCGCCGGGTTCTGACTGGTGGCGCGCATCGCGCGGCCCAGCTTGGTGCGCTCCACCATCAGCAGCAGGCCTGCCATGATCACCAGACACAGCACGATGATGGTGATCTGCAGCTTGGTGATGCTGGCGCCGAAGAAGGACACCACGTCGTGGTCCAGGATTTGCGGGAAGGGAATGTAGTTGCGGCCCCAGATCAGGATGGCCACCTGCTGCAGCACGATGGACAGGCCGATCGCGGTGATCAGCGGCGCCAGTCTTTGCTTGCCGCGCAGCGGACGGTAAGCGATGCGCTCTACGGTGAAGCCCAGCAGCATGCAGGCCGCAATCGCCACCAGCAATCCGATCAGCACCAGGGCGGGACCGGGCAGGCCGGAACCGGACAAGGCGTTGACGACGGAGATGGTGACCATGGCGCCGAACATCACCACTTCGCCGTGGGCGAAGTTGATGAGCCCCATGATCCCGTACACCATGGTGTAGCCCAATGCGATCAACGCATAAATGCTACCCAGAACGAGACCGTTCAGGATTTGTTGCAGAAAAATGTCCACGTTGGGAGATCTCCTTTGTATTGACGACCGGCAGCTTGCGGGGTTTCCCCTCTTATTGGCTGCTGCCTGTTCTTGAGTGCCCGGACGAGCCTTGATTATTTGGATTCTGTCAGACAGGCGAACGGATTATGTAGGCGGATTCCAGCGACTGTCAATCTTAAAGATTGGTTAAAACGGCACCAAATCAAGCCCATTTAAAAACAATATAACACATTGTTTTTCATGAATTTTTTCAAAAAACAAGACGAAACCGGCCAAAGAAATTTTGAATTTCTCCGGATAAAGGAAAACCCTGGGCCAGCAGGTCGTTTTTCAGATTTTGATCATGCTTTGGCGCAAAATATGTTCGCTTTCGAAAAGACGCCCATCAAAGAATTCGCATTACAACATTCGCTCGCTTTCGCGATTCGAATGGATACAATCTCCCAAAATAAGGCCCCAAGTCGACAAAAATTGCATGCCGCGGCGCATCAAACATCAAGCAAGAACAGGGCCATCGCCTACAGCGCCCATCCGACATTCCAGCCTCCGCGCTTTTATGGCTGAAACATAGCCCATTCAGTCCGTCTTGGCTGCAACTGTCTAAGACGCCGCCCAAGCTCTCGCCCTTGCTCGCGACCCCTGGAGCCGGTCTGAGCAAGCGTCCGTCCCCTCCCCCGTCGTGGCCCAGCGCCTGAGTAGACGATGGAAAGCCCCTGAGGCTCCGACCAATTAGATCGAAACAAGCAACAATTTATTGCGATTTAGATGGTTTATTCCCATTAAGCGCGCGTTTTATAGTGAGCGTCGAAATCCAGCCTACTCACCGCCGGCGATAGAAGCCGGGCCATATGGAGAATGAATCGATGTTCCGCCAAACCCTGATCGCCGGCGCCCTGACCCTGGCGGCAACGGCCGCCGTCGCCGCACCGCTGAAACTGTCCATCTACAACGCCGACGGCAATAGCTTCAATGTCAGCTCGGTCCTGGTCAGCGGCGAGAAAGACGCCATCCTGATCGACACCGGCTTCACCCGCGCCGACGCCCACCGCATCGCCGCCAAGGTGCTGGACAGCGGCAAGCAACTGAAAACCATCTATATCAGCCAGGCCGATCCCGACTACTACTTCGGCGCCGCCGAACTGAAGAAGATCTTCCCGCAGGCCCAAGTGCTCAGCAACGGCCCGACCCTGGCCAAGATCAAGGCCAATATCCAGGGCAAGCTCGCTTACTGGGGCCCGCAAATGGGCGTCAACGCGCCCAGCGCGCCGCTGCTGCCCGAAGCGCTGAAAGGCGAACGTCTGGAACTGGAAGGCAAGGCGCTGGAAATCAAGGGCGCGCGCGGCGTGCTGGCGCATCGCGGCTATGTGTGGATTCCGTCCCTGCGCGCGATTGTCGGCAATGTCGGCGTCACCGCGCCCAGCATGCACGTCTGGACCGCGGACACCCAGAGCCCGGCCGAACGCCTGGCCTGGATCAAGCAGCTGGACGAAATGGAAGCGCTGCAACCGGAAATCGTAGTCCCCGGCCACATGCAGGCAGGCGACAAAACCGATCTGAGCGCCGTGCGCTTCACCCGCCGGTACTTGCAGCAGTTCGAACTGAATCTGGCCAAATCGGCCAATAGCGCCCAGTTGATCCAGGCGATGAAGCAAGCCTTCCCGCAAGCGGGCGAAGACATGTCGCTGGAGATCGGCGCCAAGGTCAATAAGGGCGAGATGAAATGGTAAGCGC
Source organism: Chromobacterium sp. S0633 (assembly GCF_024158805.1). Classification (NCBI taxonomy): domain Bacteria; kingdom Pseudomonadati; phylum Pseudomonadota; class Betaproteobacteria; order Neisseriales; family Chromobacteriaceae; genus Chromobacterium; species Chromobacterium sp. S0633. The sequence goes on from NZ_JAMZGH010000006.1 coordinate 163,314, forward strand.
CTCCACGATCCGGCTGCACTACTTTTACGATCCGCTGTGCGGCTGGTGCTACGGCGCTTCGCCGCTGCTGCTGGCGGCCGCGGCGCGGCCGGAAGTCGAACTGGCGCTGCACGGCGGCGGCATGCTCAGCGCGCCGCACAACCGCCGCGTGAACCTGGAGTGGCGCGGCTACGTGATGCCGCACGATCACCGCATCGCCGCCCTCAGCGGCCAGCCCTTCGGCGACGCCTACTTCGACGGCTTGCTGCGCAGCGAGGCGCGTTTGGACTCGACGCCGCCCATCGCCGCCGTCCTGGCCGCGCCGGAACTGGGCATTGCGCCGCAGACCATGCTGGCCCGCGTGCAAGCCGCTCATTACCTGCACGGGCTTGAGATCGCCGACGTCGCGGTGCTCGCCCGGCTAGCGGCCGAATTGGGCGTGCCCGCCGACCGCTTCGCCGACGCCTACGCCGGCGGTCTGGCGCGCAGCGTCGAGCATATAGACCACAGCCGCCGGCTGATGACCCGCCTGGGCTTGCGCGGCTTCCCGTCCGCGGCGCTGGAAGTGGACGGCCGCTTCCAAGCCCTGGATCTGGGCTCCTATCTGGGCAAGCCGGACATGTTCAGCCAGCACCTGGCGCAACTCGGCGCCGCCACCCTCTCAGGCTCGGCCGAGCTGCCGCCGATGTGCGGGCTGGACGGCTGCTAAGCGCCTGTTCAAAGCCGCGCGCAGGGGCGCGACCTGCTGAAAGCAAGCGCTGAAAAAGCGGCCTTGCTCATGGGACGCATGAGCATTCCGAATGCGGCACGCACCGAGTCGCGCCCTAGGCCGCGCAGCCTACCGTGAACGGCTGCCAAGGCCCCGCCCCTCGCCCTCCCCGCCAACGGCGGCCACGTCTGGACATGGCCGCCGTTCGTCTTCTCCGCTCGCGCGGCGCTTGATGACAAACAAATTCTCGGACGTTACAGTATTCGGACACATTAAAACAAATCCACTGTCTACAGCCATTGGCTGAATTAAGGGAAACCCGTCCGGATGAAAACCTTAGGCACCCCACTGTCCTTCGCCCTGCTCGCGCTCTGCGCCGCGGCGAACGCCGCGCAAGACCCGTATCTATGGCTGGAGGAGATTCAAGGCAAGGAAGCGCTGGCCTGGGTCGGCCGGCAAAACGAAAACACGCGCCAGGACCTCGGCCGGCAAACCGACTACCCGGCGCTGCGCCGCGAACTGCTGACCATCCTGGACTCCAACGACCGCATCCCCTCCGTGGAGAAGATAGGCGGGCTCTACTACAACTTCTGGCGCGACAAAGACCACCCGCGCGGGCTGTGGCGACGCGCCACGCTGGACGAATACCGCAAGGCCGCGCCGCAATGGGAAACCGTGCTGGACCTGGACCGCTTGGCCAAGGACGAGGGGGAAAACTGGGTGTGGCAAGGGGCCGACTGCCTGCGCCCCGATCAGGAACGCTGTCTGCTGCGCTTAAGCCGCGGCGGCGGCGACGCCGCGGTGGTGCGTGAATTCGACCCGGCCGCCAAGGCCTTCGTCAAGGACGGCTTCCAACTGCCCGAAGCCAAGAGCGAAGTCAGCTGGCAGGACCGCGACACCCTTTATGTGATGAGCGACTTCGGCCCCGGGTCGCTGACCGACTCCGGCTATCCCCGCATCGTCAAGACCTGGCGCCGCGGCCAGCCGCTGGCCGAAGCGCAAACCGTGTTCGAAGGCCAGCAGGCCGACGTCGCCGTGCACGCGGCCAGGATAGACGCCCAAGGCCGCCGCTACGACCTGATCACGCGCGCGCCCACTTTCTTCAGCACCGAGGCGCGGCTGCTGGTGGATGGAAAATGGCGCAAGCTGGACAAGCCCGACCATGTCGGCGTCGATTTCTTCGGCGACTGGCTGCTGTTGACGCCCAAGCAAGACTGGACCGCTGGCGGCAAGACCTGGCGCGGCGGCTCCTTGCTAGCCATCAAGGCCGACGCCTACCTGGCCGGCGAACGCGGCTTCAGCCCTCTGTTCGAGCCCAGCGCCGCCGTCTCGCTGGCGGAGCAGACGTCCACTCGCGACAGCTTGCTGCTGACCATGCTGGACAATGTCGGCAGTCGCTTAATGGAATGGAAGGTCGTGGACGGCCAATGGCGGTCGCGCCCGGTGGCCACGCCCAGCTTCGGCAGCATCAGCGTGCGCGCGGTCGATCCCGACCGCGACAACCGCTACTTCTACAGCTTCACCGATTTTCTGACGCCGCCGACGCTGGCCCTGGCCGAGACCGGCAGCGATGAGCGCCGGACGCTGAAACAGCAGCCCGGCTTTTTCGACGCCGGCCCCTACCGCATCCAACAGTGGTTCGCCGCCTCTCGCGACGGCACCCGCGTGCCCTATTTCCTGGTCAGCCGCAAAGACATCAAGCTGGACGGCTCCAACCCCACGCTCTTGTACGGTTACGGCGGCTTCGAAGTGTCGCTGACCCCGCGCTACAACGGCGCGCTGGGCAAGGCCTGGCTGGAACGCGGCGGCGTCTACGCGCTGGCCAATATCCGCGGCGGCGGCGAGTACGGTCCGGCCTGGCATGAGGCGGCGCGCAAACAGCTGCGCCAGAACGCCTACGACGACTTCGCCGCCATCGCGGAAGATCTGGCCAAACGCGGCGTGGCCGACGCCCGTCATCTGGGCATCAAGGGCGGCAGCAACGGCGGCCTGTTGATGGGGGTGATGCTGACCCAGCGTCCGGAGCTGTTCAACGCCGTGGTCTGCCAGGTGCCGCTGCTGGATATGCGCCGCTTCAACCGCTTATTGGCCGGCGCCAGCTGGATGGACGAGTACGGCAACCCCGATTTACCGGAAGACTGGGCTTATATCCGCCGGTACTCGCCCTATCAGAACCTGAAAGCGGACGCGCGTTACCCGGCCACCCTGTTCATGACCTCGACGCTGGACGACAGGGTTCATCCCGGCCACGCCCGCAAAATGTTCGCGGCCATGCAGGCGATGGGCGCCCCGGTGCAGTATTTCGAGCGCACCGAGGGCGGGCACGGCGCCGCCGCCAACCATCAGCAGGAAGCCGATATCGCGGCCATGGAATACGCCTTCCTGTTGCGCCAACTGCGCTGACCGGCCGGCGGAACAGATGCGGGCATCAAAACAAACCGCCTGCGGCCGAAACGGCGGCAGGCGGTTTTGCATGGGGCGCGGACCGTTCAATCATCGCCGGACTCGACCCAGCTGGGGCTGCGCTTGGCGATGAAGGCGCTGACGCCCTCGATCTGCTCCGCGCTGCCCATCAGCTGGCGCACCGCGGCGCGCTCGCGCTCCAGATGCTGAGCCAGCGTCAGATTGCCGCTCTCCTCGATCAGCCGACGCGCGGCGGCCACCGCGCCCGGCGCCTGGTTCGCCACTTTGTTGGCCAGGCTGATCGCCACGATCTTGGCGAAGCCCTGGTCCACCACTTCCTCGATCAGCCCGATGGTCAGGGCCTTCTCCGCCGTCACCACTTCGCCGCCCAGAATAATGCGCTTGGCCCAGGAAACGCCCACCTTGTCCGCCAGCGTCTTGGTGCCGCCCGCCGCCGGGATGATGCCCACCTTGGCTTCCGGCAGCCCGAGCTTGGCGCCGCGCTCGGCCACCATGTAATCACAGCCCAACGCCAATTCCAGACCGCCGCCCAGGGCGTAGCCGTTGATCGCGGCCACCGTGACGCCGCGGTACTGCTGCAAACTGCGCAAAGCGCCGGCGAAGGCGTCGAACACCTTGTCCGCCTCGGCCGCGTCGCCGGACGCGAATTGCTTCAAATCGGCGCCGGCGGAAAAAAACGCGTCGCCCGCCCCGGTCAACACCACCGAACGCACAGCCGGATCCGCATCCAGCGACCGCATCGTCGTAGCCAGCTCATTCAGGCTCTCCGTGGTCAGCAAATTCGCCGGCGCGTTTTTGAGAGTCACGATCGCTGACTGGCCCAGCCGCTCAAGTGTCAGATACTTGGCCATATTTTCCTCACTCTATCCCCATGGATTACATCGCTAATGCATATGTTTTGACCAGGTCGAGCGCCTGGATCCTCAGCGGGGGACCCATTGCGCATAGGTCCGAAGCCAAAGCAGCATTCTCATTGCAAACTGACCTTTTGACCAGTAGTCGGCCAGCTAGACCATCATTTTTTTTATAACTTTCTTTAAGGAGATGCCAAGTAAAATTTTGATAAAGGCAATAAATGCCAAAAGCAAATATGACCGCCGCGCGCGCAAGCGCGAGCCGCCACTCTGTTACCATAGAGCTTTCTGAGACAGGTTGCGGCATGATTGAAACGAGCGGGTGGATATTGTTTCTGGCGGGCTTGCTGGGCGGCGGCCACTGCATGGGCATGTGCGGCGGCATCGTCGCCGCGCTGACGCTGAATCTGCCCCCCGAGACCAGCCGCTGGCGCATCATGCTGGCCTACAATCTGGGACGCGTCGGCAGCTACGCGCTGATAGGCGCGCTGCTGGGCGGCCTGGCCGCCACCGGCCTCGCTCTGCTGGACATCCGCGGCCTGCAACTGGCGCTGGCGCTGTTGGCCAACCTGATGCTGGTGGCCATGGGCCTGTACCTGGCCGGCCTGTCCGGCGCGGTCAATCTGATCGAACGGCTGGGCGCGCCGATCTGGCGGCGCTTGCAACCGCTGCTGGGCCCCCTGCTGCCGGTCCGCTCGCCGCAAGCCGCGCTGCTGGCCGGCATGGTCTGGGGCTGGCTGCCCTGTGGCCTGGTTTACAGCGCCTCGCTGTCGGCGCTGGCCACCGGCAGCGCGTCCGGCGGCGCGCTGGCCATGCTCGCCTTCGGGCTCGGCACCTTGCCCAATCTCCTGCTGATGGGCGCTTTCGCCGACAGCCTGCGCCGCTGGATGCAACAACGACCAGTCCGCCTGACGGCGGGACTGGTCGTTGCGGGCATCGGCGCCTGGCAGTTGCTGCGGACGCTTATTTGAACGATTTCAAAATGGTGTCCACATTGTAACGGAACATCGCCAAATAGCTGGGCGCCGGACCGGACGGGCCGGACAGCGCGTCGGCGTACAACTTGCCGCCTATCGCCACCTTGGCCTCGCGCGCCAGCTGCTCCAACAGACGCTTGTCGGTCATGTTCTCCATGAATACCGCCGCCACTTTTTCCTGCCGCACTTGGCGCACCAGCCGCGCCACCGCCTTGGCCGACGCCTCGGACTCGGTGCTGACGCCCTGGATAGCCAGCACTTGCAGCTGGTAACGCTCGCCCAGATAAGCGAAGGCGTCGTGCGAGGTCAGCATCTTGCGCTTGGCCGCGGGCACGGCGGCGAAGGCCTTGGCCGCCCAGGCGTCCATCTCCTTCACCTTGGCCGCGTAGTCGGCGGCGCGGCGGGCGTACTCCGGCTTGCCGGCCGGGTCCGCCTGGCTCAGGCCGGCCTCGATGTTGCGGATATAGGTCAGCACGCGCTTGGGGTCGTGCCAGGCGTGCGGATCGACGGCCCCGTGGTCATGCCCGGCATGGCCGTGGTCGTGCCCGTGGTGATCCTCGTCTTCCGCTTCGCGGGTCTTGATGCCCTTGCCCGCCTCCACTTGCACGCCCTTGAAATGAGCGGCCTTGCTCAGCCGCACCATCCAGCCTTCCATGCCCAGGCCATTGGTGACCAGCAGCTTGGCGGCGGCCACTTTCTTGACGTCGGCCGGCGACGGCTGGAACACGTGGGCGTCCTGATCCGGTCCCACCAGCGAGGAGACTTCGACGCGATCGCCTCCGATCTCGCGCGTCATATCGGCGACGATGCTGAAGCTGGCGACCACCGGCAGCTTGGCCCAGGCGGACAAGGGCAGGCCCAGCAACAACAGGGCCATGATTGATTTCTTCATCGGCGACTTCCTTATCAAGGGTTCAGGATTCCAGATGCCGGGCGCGGATGTAGCGCGGCAAAGCCCCGCCCACCGGCGCCAACAGCAGCGACAGCAGATAGACCAGGCCCGCCAGCAGAATGATGGCCGGCCCGGAAGGCAGTTCGAAGTGATAGGACAGCAAGAGGCCGCCCAGGCCGGCCAGGAAGGCAATGGCCACCGACAGCCCGAGCAGGGCCTCGATGCGCTCGGTCCACAAGCGGGCGGTGATCGCCGGCAACATCATCAGGCCCACCGCCATCAGGGTGCCCAGCGCCTGGAAACCGGCCACCAGGTTCAGCACCACCAGCATCAGGAACAGCATGTGCCACAGGCCGCCGCGCGCGCCCACGGCGCGCAGATAGACCGGGTCCAGGCTTTCCAGCAGCAAGGGGCGGTAGATCAAAGCCAGCGCCAACAGGGTGAAGGAAGCGACGCCGGCCACCAGGTACAGCGCCGCGTCGTCCACCGCCAGCACCGAGCCGAACAGGATGTGCATCAAGTCCACATTGCTGCCGCCGCGCGACACCAGCAAGACGCCGATGGACAAAGACAGCAGGTAGAAGGCGGCGAAGCTGGCGTCCTCCTTGATACTGGTGAAACGCGTGGCCAGGCCGGCGAGCAAGGCCACCAGCACGCCGGCGAAGAAACCGCCCAAGCTCATCGCCGGCAGACTGAGACCGGCCATCATGAAACCCACCGCGGCGCCGGGCAGCACCGCGTGGCTCATTGCGTCGCCCATCAGGCTCATGCGCCGCATCACCAGGAACAGGCCGATGGGGCCGCTGCCCAAGGCCAGGGCCAGGCAGCCCACCAGCGCCCGGCGCATGAAGGCGAATTCGGCGAACGGCGCCACCAGTAAATCGTATAAGTGCAGCATCAGGCTTGCGCTCCATCCACTTCGCAGACCGCGGCCTGGGATTGCCAATGCGCGGCGGTGTCCACCGCGCGTTTCAGATTGGCGTCGCACAGCACCTCGGCGGTATCGCCCCAGGCCACCACTTCGCGCGCCAATAACAAGGTATGCGGGAAATACGCGCGCACCTGCTCATAATCATGCAATACCGCCACCACGGTGCGGCCTTCCTCGCGCCAATGGCGCACCAGCTCCAACAGATCGTAAGTGGTCTTGGCGTCCACCGCGTTGAACGGTTCGTCCAACAGGATCAGCCGCGCGTCCTGCACCAGGATGCGGGCGAACAGCACGCGCTGGAACTGGCCGCTGGACAGCGCCGAGATCGGCCTCAGCGCGAAGTCGGCCAGCCCCACCTGCTCCAAGGCCAGCAAGGCCTGGTCGCGGCCGCGGCGGCTGACGCCGCCGAACACGCCGGTGTCGTGCCACAGCCCGGTGCACACCAGGTCCAGCACGCTGACCGGCAAGGAGCGGTCGATCTCCGATTGCTGCGGCAGATAGGCGATATCCCGCCGCCGGAAGCCGCCCAATTGCACCGAGCCGGAGTCCGGCTTCAACGCGCCTATCATGGCCTTGAGCAAGGTGCTCTTGCCGGCGCCGTTGGGGCCGAAGATGGCGGTGGCGTCGCCGGCGGCGAAACAACCGCTGACATGGTGCACCGCCGGATGGCGCTGATAGGAAACCGTCAGGTTCTGCAGGCTGACGCTCATGCCGCCTCCCGCAAAGCCCAGATCACCAAGAACCAGAGCACCGCCAGCGCGGCGCCGGCCAGGCCCAGCCGCTGCCAGGCCGACAGCGCCAGCAGGCTGAACGGCGCCTTGAAATTGTCCGGCGTCAGGTGCCGGTGCGCGTGTGTGTGTTGATGTTTGGGCGTCATTCGAAGCACCTCCGCAAGGTGTTCTCGATCGCGGCGGCGTCGAAATCCTCCGCGATCAGTTCGAAGCGGCTATCGCGTCTCCAGGACACCTGAGCCGCGCCCCACTGTCCGGCCGCCCAGTTCAGCCACACCCAGCTGTCCAGCACTTTGAACACGCCCTTGGCGCGCACCAGGCCCGGCACCAAGGCGGGCAGCTCATCGAAGAAACGGGTCAGCCGCTCGCCGTCGAAAGCCTGCTCCGGCTCGAAAGTCCAGCCCATGGAACGCCATTGCGCGGCGGCGTCGTCCGGCACCGCCGGCCGGTAACGCGGCTTGGGCGCGGCGGCGGCGTCCAGCCAGGCCGGATCCAGCTCGCCGTTGCGCACCTCGCCCACCAAGGACTTGGGCGGGAACAAGGCCGCCGCCTGCCGACGGAAAGCCTCCATCGTCGGCACGTCGGCGGTGTCTATCTTGTTGGCCACCAGCACGTCGGCGATGGAAATCTGGTCGCGGTACAGCGGCTGGCGATGATAGTCCGGCTGAATGAACTGGCGCGGGTCCACCAGGGTGAGCACCGCGCCCACCTCCAGCGCCTCGCCCAAGGGCTTGGCGCGCAGCTCGTCGATGACGCCGGCCGCGTGCGCCAGGCCGCTGGCCTCGATCAGCAGACGGTCCGGGCGTTCGCGGCGCAGCAAGGTCGCCACCGTGGCGGTCATCTGCGGTCCGGCCACGCAGCACAGGCAGCCGCCGGCGATTTCCGCCACCGCCAGCTCGTCCTGGCTCAGCGCCGCGCCGTCGATGCCGACCTCGCCGAACTCGTTGACGATGATCGCCCACTTTTCATGCGCGGGACGACGATCGATCAAATGGCGCAACGCCGTGGTCTTGCCCACCCCGAGAAAGCCGGTGAACAAATTGACTATGGTTTTTTTCATGGATCAGGGAATTCTTGGATTCAGGCGCGGCAAGACTGGCAACGGCCGGTCAGCACCAGGTTTTGCGGACACAGGGAAAAAGCCACCGCTTGCGCGGCCTGGCGCAGCGCGCTCAAGGCCGGCGCGGCGTCGATCTCCTGCACCTGGCCGCAATCGCCGCAGACCAGGATCAGCCCTTCGTGCTGGCATTCGAAATGATCGCAGACGATGAAGCCGTTCAAGGCGTCCACCTTGTGCAGCAGACCGTGCTCCACCAGGAAATCCAGCGCGCGGTAGACGGTGGGCGGCGCGGCGGCGCCGCGCTCTTGCTGCAAATCCGCCAGAACCTGGTAAGCCTTGACCACCCCGCTGTAACGCAGCACCAGCTCCAGCACCTGACGGCGCAATGCGGTCAGTTTGCTGCCGCGCCGTTCGCAATGCCGCTCCGCCGCGGCCAGATAGGCTTGATGGTCCATGCAGGACACCCGCTTGTTTAATCAGGACGCAATGTTACTGTATAACATATCGAATTCACAAGGATTAATCATTCATCGGTTTATCATGGCCGTCGGTCGTGGTAGCTTTGTGCTCCAGAATGTCCATGATAGGCTTATGGCTTATCCCTCATCGCTCATATAAGGAAATAACATGAAAACACTGATGATGGCCGTGGTGGCCGCCGTATTCGCCGGGCAGGCTTTCGCCGCCGATCCCATCGCGCAGCGCCAGGATGTTTTCAAGCAATACAAGCCGGTTGTAGGCGGCATGGGCAAGATGGTGAAGGGTGAAACCCCTTACAACAAAGACGAGTTCGCCAAACTCGCCGGCGAACTGGAAGCCCTGTCCCAAAAACCGTGGCAGCACTTCCCGGCCGGCAGCACCGCCGGCAAGACCGACGCCAAGCCGGAAATCTGGAGCAAGCCCGCCGAATGGCAAAAAGCCATCGACAACCACAAGGCCGCCACCGCCAAACTGAAGCAAGTGGCCGCCGCCGGCGATCTGGGCGCGATCAAGGTGCAGTTTGGCGCCACCCAGAAAACCTGTAAGGCCTGTCACGACGCCTTCCGCAAGGACTGAGCCCCGTCGCGTCGCGACCCCAGCAGCCCGCCCGCCAGCGGGCTGTTTGCTTGCCCACCCCCAGCCAGACCCCACCCCCGAAGACCCCGGAATGAAAAAACTGCTGACCGTATTGCTGTTGGGCGCCGTCGCGGCGCCGCTGGCGCTGGCCGACACGCCGGCCGAAACCCGCACCAAGTCCTTCAAGAAAATATTGCTGGCCTTCGAGCCCATGGGCGCGGTGGTGCGCGGCCGGGATCCGTACCGGAAGGACGCCTTCATCCGTCAGGCCGACGCCTTGCAACAGATCGCCGCCGAGCCCTTCAATCACTTCCCCGCCAACAGCATCAGCGGCAAGAGCCGCGCCAAACCGGAAATCTGGAGCCAGCCCGCCAAGTTTCAGGCCGACAAGGACGTTTTCCTGAAATCGGTCGCCGATCTGGGACAGAGCGCCCGCGGCGGCGAGCTCGCCGCCATCAAGAAAAGCTACGGCGCGGTGGCGCAAAGCTGCAAAGCCTGTCACGACGCTTTCCGCGGTCCGGAGAAATAAGCGACACCCATGAAAAAAGGGCGGATGCCCGCCCTTTTCGCCCCGCTGACGCCACGGTCCGCCGCTTACAAACGCGTCAACAGCACATAGACGCCGCCGCTGGACACCAGCAGGGCCACCAGCGCGATGATGGCAGGCGCGAACGCCAAACGCGGCACATCGCCGGCGATGGCCTTGTTGCCGGTGATCATCGCCTTGACCAGATTGTTCTTCTTGAACACCCGGTAAGCGATGATGGCCAGCAAGTGCAGACCGACCAGGCCCAGAATCACATTGAAAAAGCTCTTGTGAAACGAGGTCGCGGCTTCGGCCATGTCGCCGCTCAGCAGCTTGGCCAGCGGGCCGTCGTACAGATAGCTGTCGACGTCGGCGGCGAACAGGCCGGTGCTCACCTGGGCCAGCAAGGCCAGCAGCATCGCCAGCACCATCAAGCCGCCCAGCGGATTGTGACCCGGCTGCTCGTTCTCGCTCAGCTCGCCGCGCAGATAGCGGACAATGTTGCGCGGCCCCTTGATGAAGTTGCTGAAACGCGCGGTCTGGCTGCCGATCACGCCCCAGATCAAACGAAACAGCAACAGGCTGGCAAGACAGGAGCCGAACCAGATATGGTATTGCAGCCAATCGCCGCCCTGCTCGCCGCTGTACCACATGCAGCCGAACAGAATCACCAGCGTCCAGTGAAACAAGCGAGTGGGAACATCCCACACTTTTACCATTTGCGTCATTGCGTTTTCACTCCTTGAATCCAAAACTCGCCCGCTCAGGCGCACCCGAATTAATGCATTGCAACATGATGATACCGTGCCGGCGGGACAAACCCTAAGCCAAATGGGGTTTTGTCCGGATTCTACCGACAAAAAGGGGGCAAAAACCACCGGTTTTCGGTTAATATCCTTGATTGGGCTCGCCTGGCGAGTCCGGCTACGCCGCCCGCCAACGGGCGGCCTAACTTTTTGCGGCGGCGCGTTCATTCCGCCATTGCCGCGCATCACCCTGTTGTTGGAGACCCGATAAATGAACCATGCCCCCCTGATTCAGGATCTGCAGGCCCGCGGCCTGATTGCGCAAACCACGGACGCCGTTGCGCTGGAAGAACTTCTGAGCAAGGAGCAGGTAACCCTTTATTGCGGCTTCGATCCCACCGCCGACAGCCTGCACCTGGGCCACCTGGTGCCGGTGCTGATGCTGCGTCGCTTCCAGCAGGCCGGCCATCGCCCGGTGGCGCTGGTGGGCGGCGCCACCGGCATGATAGGCGATCCCAGCTTCAAGGCCGCCGAGCGCAAGCTGAACACCCCGGACGTGATCCAGAGCTGGGTGGAGAAGATCCGCGGCCAAGTCGAACCCTTCCTCAGCTTCGAAGGCGACAACGCCGCGCTGATGGCCAATAACTACGACTGGTTCGGCCAAATGAACACGCTGGATTTCCTGCGCGACATCGGCAAGCATTTCTCGGTCAACGCGATGATCAAGAAGGAATCGGTGCAGCAGCGCCTCAACCGCGAAGACCAGGGCATTTCCTTCACCGAGTTCTCCTACAGCCTGTTGCAAGGCTATGACTTCTCCGAACTGAACCGTCGCTTCGGCTGCAAGCTGCAGATCGGCGGCTCCGACCAGTGGGGCAACATCACCGCCGGCATCGACCTCACCCGCCGCCTGCAACAGCAACAGGTCTTCGGCCTGACCGTTCCCCTGGTGACCAAGTCCGACGGCACCAAGTTCGGCAAGACCGAATCCGGCGCCATCTGGCTGGACGCCAAGAAGACCTCGCCTTACGCCTTCTATCAGTTCTGGCTGGGCACCGCCGACGCCGACGTGTACAAATTCCTGCGCTACTTCACCTTCCTGTCGCTGGAAGAAATCGCCGCGCTCGAGGCCGCCGACCAGGCGCGCGACGGCAAGCCGGAAGCCCAGCGCATCCTGGGCGAGCAGATGACAACCATGGTGCACGGCGCGGCCGCCCTGGAGGCGGCGCAGCGCATCACCCAAAGCCTGTTCAACAACGATCTGAGCAGCCTCACCGCCGACGACTTCGCCCAACTGGCGCAAGACGGCCTGCCCAGCATCCAGCTGGAACGCGACGCCGACAGCCTGATCGACGCGCTGGCCGCCGGCGGCCTGGCCAAATCCAAGAGCGAGGCGCGCACCTTCATCCAGAGCGGCGCGGTCAGCGTCAACGGCGACAAGGCCGACAGCCTGGAGCAGCGCTTCGGCGACGCCGAACGCCTGTTTGGCCGCTACACCCTGCTCAAGCGCGGCAAGAAGAATTACGCGCTGGTGGAATGGCGCTGAGCGCAACGCGCGCATAAGACCAAGCGGCCGTCACGGCCGCTTTTTTATCGCCCTCGCCTCACTTTCCCACTTCAAAAGCCTCCCCGATCGCGAAAAAAGCGCCGCCGGCGATATAGTGCAAGCTGCGCTTGGCCTCGTCGTCGAAACGCCAATGACCGTCGGCAAACACCTCCGCGTCGGCCTCCGCCGCCACCACTTCCCCGATGAAAAGATCATAGCGCTGCTGGTTCAGCGGCTCGCTGATCACCTTGCACTCCAGATAGGCGATGCAGCCGTCCACGCGCGGCGCGGCCACCTCTTGTGCCTGGATCCGGCTCAGGCCGCTATGCGCGAACTTGTCCACCTGCCTGCCGTCGGCGCCGCCGGCCCGCAACACCGCGGCGGCCTGGGCGCGGCAAGGCAGATTGAGCACAAACTCGCCCGAAGCCTCGATCAACTCCCGGGTATGGGTCGCCTTGTCGATGACCACCGCCACCTTGGGCGGATCGAAATCCAGCGGCATCGCCCAGGCCGCCGCCATCACATTGCTGCGCTCCCCGGCCGCGCTGGACACCAGCACCGTGGGGCCATGATTCAATAAACGATAGGATTTCGCCAGATCGACTGCGAGCAAACGGGACATAAGCAAACTCGAGAAAGCATGAAGCGGCTATTCTAGCCGGAGACTCGGAGGCCCCGCCGGCGCGAATAAAAAAAAGCCCGGCGCTCGCCGGGCATACAGATTGCTAATTTCAACAAAGGAGAAGTCATCGAGATGACTATCCAGATATAGGACGCTTTATATTGCGTTGCAAGAAACCCGCAAAGCCTTCTCAAAACAGGAACATCGGCCCGCTGCCTAACGGATTGCCCTTCCCTTCCAGGCCGATATACACCTTGCGGCCGTAAAAAAAGGGCAAGCCCCAGTCAAAGTAGCTGCTAAGAAAGCCGCTGGCCGGCCCGCCCACCGCAGGCAGAGCGGAGTAACCTTGCGACAACAGTGTTCCAGCATTGCCCAGATTGAAGCCCACCGCGCTGCTGTTGCCGCCGCCGCTCAAGGTGGCGTTGAGATTCACGGTGCCGCCGGGGCAGAACCAGGTGCTGCTGCCCACCACGCAGGTGGCGATCGTGGCATCGGCGAAAAAAAGCCCATTGGAACCGCTATCCAGAAAGCTGCTGTAGTTGAGCGATTTATAGCTGGTCGTGATCGCGTCCACGCCATTGCCGTCCAGCGTAGTGGGAAAAGCCTTGGCCGAACCCAAAGCGTTGTTGCTCTGCGTGCCCACACCGAAGTACAGCGTTCCGGCGGCGCTGGGCGCGCCGCCGATCGCCACCGCCGGCAATTGCAGCATCACCCCGTTATTGTCGCCGGCGAAACCCGCCACGGGATTGGACACTTGCAAGGCCGCGGCCGCCGGCGCCTGCTGGCAGGTCAAGGCGGTGGGGCAGGTGTAGTAAAAGCCGTTATTGCTAAAGTTGACGCAGTTGCTGCCGCAATCCTGCTGCCGCAGGCCGACGCCCAGAATGCCGTTTGCCCCCAGGACCGACACGCTGCCCAAATTACTCCCCGTCCCGCTGCACGCGCCCGGGATGAAGCCGTAGGCCGGATCGCTGATGATCTGGATGGGCAGGGAGGACGCCGTCTTGCCCGCCATTTTGACATCGGCGTAGCGGACGCTGCCCCAGGTGAAGCCGCTGGCGAACTGCATGCACTCCGCCAGTTGCCGGCTATTCGACGTCACGCCGGGCAGGCTGCCCAGCGTCGATCCGCTCACTGCGCTGGCCAACAGGCGCAAACCGCTGGAGCCGGTATCCACCAGCACCCGGCTGATCGTCTGGCATTGGCTGCCGCCCGGCGCGCACACCGTCACCGACACATAGGGCATATTGATCTGATAAACATTGGCCACCGGCCCGCTGTCTACCGTCAGCGTCACCGAATTGGCCGTCGATCCTCCATTGTCCGGCGGCGCGACGCTGCCGACCCCGCCGCCCCCTCCTCCGCACGCCGTCAACAACAAGGCACAGCTCAACACCAGCCCAAAGATAGCCTGTTTCATCTCGTCCCCGCCCTGATTATTTGAGTTGATCGATGTCGAGGCCCGCCGGCACCAGCGCGGGCACATAGGCCAGGCCGAAGAAAGCGCGCGCGCGCCCGGCGGAGATCACCGTCAGCCCAGGCCCTCGGCCTTCCAAGCGATTCAGACCGGCCCGATTGGACTGCTGCGAGGAAACATAACTGGGAAAGTAATCACCAAGCAGCTGCCTCATATCCGGCAGCGACGCGCCCTGCCACGCCACCGCGAACACAACGCCGTCCGTCTGCCGGACGAACTCGCGGATGAGGCGGCCGGCCTCATCCCGGCTCTGCGCCACGGAATAGACCGCGGGCGGCGCGGCCTTCAAAGCCAGCGCTTGCGGAGCAGCGGCCGCGCGGCCCGCCGGCAAGGGCTGCCCCAAGGTGGCCAAGGCAGGACTGGAGAACAGGCTGAAGCTGAGGCAGAGCAGCAAGGCGCGCCTCGTCTGAAAAGACGTCTGCATGAATACCCCTATCGAATGGAAACGACCGCCGCCCCGGATGCTTTGCCCGGGACTTCTGAATATGCGCGGCGTCGACGCCGCCATCAAAATATAGCACCTCAGCATGAAACGGCTGCCCGATCGAACGGAAGGGAAGAAACGTAGACCATAAAAAAGGGGGGCGAAAGCCCCCCAGCGTCCTCAAAATTCGACCAGCTGCCCGCCAGTCAAATCCTGGATTTCTCCATCAATACGCCAGCGAATCGTCATGCCGGGTCGTCACCAGCTTGCCCGCGCCCAAGGACAGCATCAGCAGGGCGACGCGTTCATGGACGATCACGGTATGGGTATTGCCGGAAAACTGCATGTAACGCCGCAAGTCCTCGCGCACTTTGCGCGAGCCGGTCACATCGATGATGATGTCGATGCTGCTGCCCTGCTCGGCCAGCTCGATGAAATTATCGGTGACGGAAATGCCGCGCTGCTGGGCCAGCAAAATGCCCGGCGAATCCAGATTCAAGTCCGCCACCCCCACCATCCCGACGAAGGGCGCGTCCAACAGCTGCCGCAACAGCGGCGTTCCGGTTTCACCCGCGCCTATCATGCCTACTTTGATCTGTTCCATGCGGCCACCTGAATATGACTATCAAATAAACACCGCACTGTAACAGCTTTAGCCCGGGTCGCTATTTGAGCCAAATCAAGCGGAGCTGCGGGAAGGCCCCACAATGCAGCAGGCCCGGACATCGCCGGGCCTGCGAGCGTAAAGCCTAGAAGGGGTTCAATGCAGATTTTGCTGCGACAAAAAGCGTAGATAGCCAACGCCCTCCAACCAGAAACCGCCATCGGCCAACGGCGTCGCCTCCTCCAGATCCGCCACGGTCAACACCAACTCCTGACCATCCAGATTGGCCTCCAGCACCACATCGTCGTCATCGGAAAACTCTTCGGAAGCCGTATGGAAATCCGGCTTCACGAACTGATTGTTAACCTGAATATAGTCGGACTCATTCAGCAGACGCAGGATGTTCATGGCGACCTCCTAATGATGCGGTGAGAGACAAGGTCCAACAAGACAGCAAAGGCGGCGCCGGTTCCAAGCGTCGCGAGCGCTCCCCGCAACGGCTCAACGCCTACAACCAGCCTCGCTCGGCAAAGGATTCCGCCCGCGCGCCGGTCACGACGAAGTGATCCAGCAACCTTATATCGACCAACTGCAGCGCAGCTTTTAATGTATTGGTTAGAGAATGATCGGCGGCGGATGGTTCGCACACGCCGGATGGATGGTTATGGGCAATGATCACCCCCGCCGCGTTGTTGGCCAGGGCCCGCCGCACCAGTTCGCGCGGATAGACCCGGGTTTCGGTCAGGGTGCCTCGAAACAACTCTTCTACCGCTATCACTCGATTCTGCACGGTCAAAAACACGGCGACGAACACTTCCACATCCTTGCCCGCAATCGCCAGTCTCAGAAAATCGCGCACCTGCCCCGGATCGCGCAAGGCGTCCGTCAGACTCATATTCTCCGCCAAGGCCCGCTGCGCCAACTCCTTGCAGGCCATCAGCTGCGCGTATTTGGCGGCGCCCAGGCCCCTGCGCGCCCGGAACTCTTCAAAACTGGCGTTGAGCAAGCCGGACAGCGAACCGAAGTCCAGCATCAACTGCCTGGCCATCTCCACCGCGCTCAAGCCTTGCATGCCGGTGCGCAGAAAGATGGCGAGCAATTCGGAGTCCGACAACGCCGCCGCTCCCTGGGCCAACAGCTTTTCACGGGGACGCTCGGCCTCCGGCCAATGGGCGATAGACATCTGCACGCTCCTCCTCTGGCTATAGCACTGTTTTCAAGGTCAGACCAAACGCGATGAGGCATGGCTCACCATATCATCGAAGCAATATGCCCGCCAGCGCGCCCAGTCCGTGGAAATCCGCTAAAATTGGACATTTACCGCCTGTTGCGACAAGTCCATGACAAGCAAGAAAATTCTGCTAGGCATTACCGGCGGCGTCGCCGCCTACAAGGCGGCGGAGTTGACCCGCCTTCTCGTCAAAGCCGGCCACAGCGTGGAAGTGGTGATGACGGAAGCGGCCACGCGCTTCGTGACTCCCGCCACCTTCCAGGCCTTGTCCGGCCATGCGGTGTACACCGATCTGTGGGACGAGCGCCCCAGCAACGCAATGGCCCATATCGACCTGTCGCGCCGCGCCGATGTTTTCCTGATCGCGCCGGCCACCGCCAACACGCTGTTCAAGCTGGCCCACGGCGCCTGCGACGATCTGCTGTCCACGCTGGCCGCCGCCCGCGCCTGTCCGCTGATCGTGGCGCCGGCGATGAACCGGCAGATGTGGGACAATCCGCCCAACCAGCGCAATGTCGCGCAGCTGCGCGCCGACGGCGTCGCCGTCTTCGGACCGGCCAACGGCGCCCAGGCCTGCGGCGAAACCGGCGAGGGCCGCATGCTGGAGCCGGAGGAGATCGCAGAGCTGCTGGAAGGGTTTTTCCGGGCCAAGGTGCTGGCCGGCAAGAAGGTGCTGCTCACCGCCGGCCCCAGTTACGAGGCCATAGACGCCGTGCGCGGCATCACCAATATCAGCTCGGGCAAGATGGGCTACGCGCTGGCGCGCGCCTGCCGCGACGCCGGCGCCGAAGTCACGCTGATCTCCGGCCCCACCGGCATGGAGGCCCCGCTGGGCATGCGCCGCATCGACGCGGCCAGCGCCCGGCAAATGCACGACGCGGTGATGACCGAGGTGGGACGCAGCGATATTTTCATTTCCGTCGCGGCGGTGGCCGATTACCGGGTCAAGAACCCGTCCGTCCACAAGATCAAGAAAGGCGCGGCGCCGCCCAGCCTGGAACTGGAGGAAAACCCGGACATTCTCGCCGCCGTCGCCTCCTTGCCCGCCGCTCCGTTCTGCGTCGGCTTCGCGGCGGAAAGTCAGAACCTGCTGGAGTTCGCCGAAGCCAAACGCCTGCGCAAAAAGCTGCCGCTGCTGGTGGCCAACCTGGCGCAGCAAGCCATGGGCGCCGACGACAATCAGGTGGTGCTGCTGGACCAGAACGGCCCCCACCCCTTGCCCGGCATGCCCAAGCCGGACGTGGCCAAGGCCATTGTCGAACATCTGGCCCAGCTGTTGCCGCACAAGCAATAAGCCATCAACACCGCGGCTGCCCCGCGCAGCCGACAGAAAGGACTCTCATGAAAAAACCCGTCATCGACGTCAAGATCTTGGATCCGCGTCTGAAGCAGAATCTGCCCAACTACGCGACGCCGGGCTCCGCCGGACTCGACCTGCGCGCCGCCATCGAGCAGGACATCACCATCGCTCCGGGCGAAACCCAGTTGATCCCCACCGGCATGGCCATCCATATCGCCAACCCCAACCTGGCCGCCATGCTGCTGCCGCGCTCCGGCCTGGGTCACAAGCACGGCATCGTGCTGGGCAATCTGGTGGGCCTGATCGACTCCGACTACCAGGGGCAGTTGTTCGTATCGGTCTGGAACCGCGGACACGAGCCGTTCCGGCTGACGCCGCTGGAACGCATCGCGCAGATGATCATCGTGCCCATCGTCCAGGTGGGCTTCAATATCGTCGACGACTTCGACAGCTCGGAACGCGGCGACGGCGGCTTCGGCAGCACCGGACGCAACTGAGGCCGGCCGCCGCGCGATTGCCTATACTCACACCGTAGCGCAGCCGGCCTCGCACGGCCGGCTTGCGCCGCGCACGCGACCACCGCCCTCAATCGCCGGCAAAGGATGTCCAGGCATGACGCAAGCCCCTCAAGAGGACGACAGCAAGCGGATTCTCGACAATCTGGTCGAACTCACCTCCCAGCGCGAACAGGACATGCTGGAAAGCAGCCTGGCCTCCACCTTGGTCGAGGTGATGCGGGTGGACAAGGTGGAGTTGTTCGCCTGTCGCTGGGTCAACGGCGTGCCCTACACCCGCCGGCGCCTGAGCGCCTCCTCCGTGGACGGCAAGACCCAGATTACGGAAACCGCCAACGACAGTTGGCTGCCGCCGCCCATCTTCCTTTACGACCTGCTCAACTCGCTGGACAGAGACGAGGGCATTTTCCGCATTCCCCACGGCCTATGCCTGCCCTTGCGCTGCATGGGCAGCATCGTGTCCCTGCTGGTCATCCACGTGACGGCGGAGCAAAAGGTCAACAAGGCCATGCTGAAAGCCATGGCCAGGATTCACGAAAACTTCCTGCGCCTGCTGTTCGAGGCGGACCGGGACATGCTCACCGCGCTGAACAATCGCCGTAAATTCGATTTGCGCCTGTTCAACCTGATGGCGGCGCAATTGCAATCCCCCGGCGAAAACCACGCCTGCACCTTGGCGCTGCTGGACGTCGACCATTTCAAGCAGGTCAACGACCAGTTCGGCCACATGGTGGGCGACGAGGTGCTGCTCTTGCTGGCGCAACTGATGCAACAGTCGTTTCGCGAAGACGACAGCTTGTTCCGCTACGGCGGCGAGGAGTTCGCCATCATCTTCCAGGGCTTGCCTCCAAACGAAGCCGCGGTGGCGCTGGAGCGCTTCCGCCAGCGCGTCGAGCAATACTCGTTTCCCCAGGTGGGCCGCCTGACCGTCAGCCTGGGCTTCACCCGCATCCTGCCGCAGCTCTTGCCGGGCCAGCTGGTGGAACAGGCGGACCGAGCGCTGTATTACGCCAAAACGCATGGCCGCAACCTGGTATGCGGTTACGAAGAGCTGGTCGCCGGCGGCCAACTGGACAATGCGCAACGCTTTGGCGAGATCGATCTGTTCTAAGCGCCCGTTAAAACAGGCAAGCGGAACCCACTCAAACCATCCAAGCCTTTCGAAGACGGTTTCAGCGCCCTTCGTCCTCCATCCTGCCGACACGCGGCCCATCGTAAACAGATTCCAAATTTTCCCTGCCCCGCGTCCCAAGCAGGCCCTCCGGACGCAAAAAAAACCGGCTCCTAAGAGCCGGTTTTCAATTGACGCGATCCCTAGCGGGCGATCAGGCCAGCAGGTGGTTGCTCAGTTCGCGCATGCCGGCCGACAGCATGGCCAGATCCAACACGCTGAACGACTGCAGCTCGGCGAACATCTGCGCGCACACCTCCACTTCGTGATGGCGCTTCTCCATCCACTGCTGCGCAAACGCTTCCGCGCCGGCGGCGTCCTGCAAGGCCTGCCCCGCCAGATTGCGATGCACGCGGTACAAGTCGTCGCGCAGCGCGGAGCGCGCCAGCGACTGCCAGCGGTTGTCGCGCGGCAGGCTGGTGATCGCGTCGCGCAGCCAATCCAGCTGCATCGCGTGGCCCAACTGGTAGTAGTTCTTAGCCAGCTGCTCCAGCGGCAATGCGCTGCCTTCGCTGATTTCGATGATGTCCATCAACGGCACGGCGAACTCCAGACGCGCCAGCACCTGCGCCAGCGGCTGCGGCATGCCCGGCTGGCTCAGGCGCGCTTCCAGCGCCTCCACTGCCGGGTAGCTGCCGGAAGCGATCAGCTGAGGCAGTTGCGTCAACAGCGCTTTCACCTTGGTGGCGTACTGCTCGATCACGGCGTTCACCGAGGCGAACGGACGCTTGTTGCGCAGCACCCAACGCGTCACACGCTCCACCAGCGTGCGCACCAGCACCATCATTTCCACCTGATGATCCGCCGACACCTTGTTGTCCAACGCTTCGATCTCGCTCCACAGGCGCTCGGCGTCGAACACGCGGCTGGCAATCCACCAGGCGCGGGCGATGTCGCCGGCGGAGAACGGAGACTCTTCCTGCATGCGGAACACGAAGGTGGTGCCCATGCGGTTGATGATCTGGTTGGCCAACTGGTTGGCGATGATCTCCCGCTTCAGCTGATGCTGCTGCATCTGCGCGCCGAAGCGCTGCTGCAGCGGTTTCGGGAAGTAATGGGTCAGGATGGACAGGAAGTCCGCGTCGTCCGGCACATCAGTCGCCAGAATCGCCTGATCCAGCGAAATCTTGCTGTAGGACAGCAGCACCGCGATTTCCGGCACGGTCAGACCCTGACGCGCCAGGCGGCGCTCATTGATCTGGGTTTCGGACGGCAGGTACTCGATTTCGCGGTTCAGTTCGCCGGTTTTCTCCATGTGCGCGATCATGCGCGCATGGGTGGTCAGCATCGCGGCGGCCTCCTGGCGTTTGATCGCCAGGATCTGGGTCTGCTGGATATTGTTGCGCAACACCAGCTGCGCCACCTCGTCGGTCATTTCCGCCAGCAGTTGATTGCGCTGCTTCAAGGTCATGTCGCCAGCCTGCATTACGCCGCCCAGCAGAATCTTGATGTTGACTTCGTGGTCGGAGCAGTCCACGCCGGCGGAGTTGTCGATGGCGTCGGTGGCGATGCGGCCGCCGTTCAGCGCGAACTCGACGCGACCCAGTTGAGTGCACGTCAGGTTGCCGCCTTCGGCCACCACCCGGGCTTGCAAATCGCGGCCGTCGACGCGCACCGGATCGTTGGCGCGGTCGCGCGCGTCGGCGTGGCTTTGGCTGGACGCCTTGACGTAGGTGCCGATGCCGCCGTTGTACAGCAGGTCGATCTTGGCCTTGAGGATCTCGTGGATCAGCTCGTTCGGCGCCATGCTGTCCTTGTCGGTCTCCAACCAGGCCTTCACTTCCGGCGACAGCGGGATGGACTTGGCCGAGCGTTCGAAGATGCCGCCGCCCTTGGAGATCAGCTCGCGCTTGTAATCGGTCCAGCTGGAACGCGGCAGTTTGAACAGACGCGCGCGCTCGGCGTAGCTCTTGGCCGCGTCCGGCGTCGGATCCAGGAAGATGTGCAGGTGATTGAACGCCGCTTTCAGGCAGATGTGCTCGGACAGCAGCATGCCGTTGCCGAACACGTCGCCGGCCATATCGCCGATGCCGATCACGCTGAAATCCTGCTCCTGGGTGTTGACGCCCAGGTGGCGGAAATGGCGCTTGACCGATTCCCAAGCGCCGCGGGCGGTAATGCCCATGCCCTTGTGGTCGTAACCCGCGGAACCGCCGGAGGCGAAGGCGTCGCCCAGCCAGAAGCCGTAATCGGCGGAAATGCCGTTGGCGATGTCGGAGAAAGTGGCCGTGCCCTTGTCGGCCGCCACCACCAGGTACGGATCGTCCGGATCCAGGCGGCGGACATCCGCCGGCGGCACGATCTGGCCGTTCACCAGATTGTCGGTGACGTCCAGCAGCGCGGAGATGAAGATCTTGTAGCAGGCGACGCCTTCCGCCAGGAACGCCTCGCGGTCGCTAGGCGCCGGCAGTTGCTTGCCGACGAAGCCGCCTTTGGAGCCCATGGGCACGATCACCGAGTTCTTCACCATCTGCGCCTTCACCAGGCCCAGCACTTCGGTGCGGAAATCCTCCATGCGATCGGACCAGCGCAAGCCGCCGCGCGCCACTTTGGAGCCGCGCAGATGCACGCCCTCCACGCGCGGGCTGTACACCCAGATTTCGAACATCGGGCGCGGCTGCGGCAGGAAGGGAAGCAGATTGGATTCCAGCTTGAACGAGATATAGGACTTGAACTCGCCGTCGGCGCCCTTCTGCCAGAAGTTGGTGCGGCGGGTGGCCAGGATCACCGACAGGAAACCGTTCAGAATGCGGTCTTCGTCCAGATTGGCCACGCCGTCCAGCTGCTCGCGCAGCTTGGCCAGCAAGGCGTCGGCGCGCGCGTCGTCGGCATGCGCCGGGTCCAGACGCACGGCGAACAGTTCAACCAGCAAGCGGGTGATGGCCGGGTAATTGGCCACGCACTGCTCGATGTAAGCCTGGCTGAAGGTCAGGCCGCCCTGGCGCAGGTACTTGGCCAAGGCGCGCACCAGCGAAATTTCACGCCAGTCCAACCCGGCCACCAGCGCCAGGCGGTTGAAGCCGTCGTTCTCGCAACGTTTGGCGAACACCTGGGTCAGCAGCTCCTGGAAGTCCTGCTGCACTTCTTCGCTGGCGATCTGCTCTTCCGCGGAGCCCACATCCAGGCCGAAGTCGCTGATCCACACCTGACGGCCGTCCGCGCGCTGCACGCAGTACGGATGCTCGTCGCGGACCTTGACGCCCATGTTTTCCAAAATCGGCAGGCTGGCGGACAGGCCCAACGCCTCGCCTTCGCGGAACAGCTTCAGATTGAAAGCCGAGGCGCCGCGATGGAAGGGCCGGTACAACTTCATCGCCAGCGGGGAGTCGGCGTTGACCGATTCGATATGCTGGATGTCCAGCACCGCGTTGCGCACCGCGAACTCTTCGCGGTAAGCCACCGGGAAAGCGCCCTTGTAACGGTTGAACAGCGCGTTGCCCAGTTCTTCGCCGTGGGTTTCCACCAGCAGTTGATGCAGCTCTTCCACCCAGCCGCGCACCAGGCGGGCGATTTCGGCCTCGATGTCGGCCTCGTGGAATTCCGGCAATTTGGCGGCGTTGGTGCGGATGATGTAATGCACGCGTGCCAGCGAGCCGTCGCTGATCTGCACGCTGAACTCGGCGCTGGTACCGTTGAAGGCGTTCATCAACACCTTCTCTATCTTCAGGCGCACTTCGGTGTTGAAGCTGTCGCGCGGCACGTAGACCAGGCAGCTGACGTAGCGGTGGTAGCGGTCTTTGCGCACGAACAGGCGCACGCGCGGGCGTTCCTGCAGGCTGACGATGCCCTCGGAGATCGGTCCCAACACCTCGGCCGGGATTTCGAACAGTTCGTCGCGCGGATAGGCCTCCAGCACAAAGCTCAAGGTCTTGGATTTATAGCTGTCGTCCACGTAGTCGCAGTTGCTGACCACGGTCGCCACTTTCTGGCGCAGGATGGGCACGTCCTTGGGGGAGTCCTGGTAGGCGCTGGCGGTGTACAGGCCCAGGAAGCGGCGCTCGCCTATCACTTCGCCCTTGTCGTTGAAACGCTTGATGCCGACAAAATCGATGTAGGCCGGGCGGTGAATGATGGAGCGGGTCTGCGATTTGTTCAGAATGATCAGTTGCGGCAGGTGAGCCAGTTCACGCAGCTCCTGCGGCAGCTGTTCGAAGCTGGCGGAGTATTCCTTGTCGCCCTGGTCCTTCAAGATGCCCAGACCGGAGGTTTTGACGATCTTCAGGCTGTCCTTGCCGTTGCGGCGCACCAGGTCGTAATCGCAATACCCCATGAACAGGAAGTTGCGCTTGGACATCCAGGCCAGGAAGTCCACCGCCTCCTTGGCTTCCGCCGCGCGTTTGCCCTTGACCAGGGACAGGTCCTTGCTGATGTCGGCCAACACTTCGCGCATCTTGGGCTCGTCGCTCACCACCAAGCGGATGTCTACAATCACGCGGTTCAAATCCGCTTCCAGCTGCTTCAGCACCGCCGGATCGGTGACTCGGTCAATCTGCACGTGGATGAAGGACTCCAGCGGCAGGCTGCGGTCCTCGGTGCGCTTGACCGCCTGGATCGCGCCGTTCTTGTCGCGGCCCACCGACAGCACCGGGTGCACCAGCAGGTGCAGGTTCAGGCTATGGCGCGACAGCAGCATGGTGATGGAGTCGATCAGGAACGGCATATCGTCGTTGACCACTTCAATCACGGTATGGGTGCTTTGCCAACCGTCGCGCTCGAAATCCGGGTTGTAAATGCGCGCCTTGTGCTGACCGGCCGCGCGCTTGGCGCCGAACGCGTAATGCGCCGACGCGGCGCCGAACAAATCCAGCGACGAAAACTGTCTAAGGTCGGCATGCTCGGCTTCCTCGAAGTAGATCGGGAAGAAGGGTTCGAGCTGGTGTTTCTCCTTTTCGGAAAGCTTGGTCTCTGCTACAGCCTGAATATCGGCGATCAGGCTCGCGAGTTCGGTCTTATTGGTAAGCGACATGTTGCTTCTCTTGTTGTGTGCACGGAGTGTGTCGAGGCATTGTAGATACCCCCTTCATGCCGGGATTTCCTTAATGCGACGTGGACGTACATTTTCATGGAAAAGCCTGTTCGCCCCCATCGAATGCCGCAGGGATAAATCGTGGCGAACGCCACTTTTAGCCTTATAGCAATGCGACGGCGGCTTACAAGTTTCTCTCCCAGCCCCACATTGTACACAAGTCCAAAAAAGAAATATAAGTCATTGATTTTTCATACATTTCACATGAAGCAAGAATATCGGTTAAAATACGAACACTTGCTCACACCGATTGCCAGACAATGGCCCCATCTTGCGCACGGCGGATAACCGTTGCAAGCTGCGGCCAACTACTGGCAAAAGTAGAAAAAACTACAATGGTTCCGGCTTGGGCGAGACACCGTGAGCAGCCTCGTTCCAAGCGCCGGGTTTACAAGCTTGGGTTTGCGTTCGTCGCAACGACGCGAACACCCGATAGAGAAGTAGAAATCCACGCCATGAAAAAAGTCCTGATCGCCTCCGCAGCGGCAGCTCTGCTGTCCGGTTTTTCCGTCCAAGCAGAGACTCTGCGTTTTGGGGTTGACCTCAATTACCCGCCGTTCTCCAAACAAGGCGCCGATGGCAAGCCGCAAGGCTTCGACATCGACATGGCCAATGCCCTTTGCGCCGCCATGAAAGTCAGCTGTCAAATCGTTCCGCAAGACTGGGACGGCCTGATTCCCGCCCTCAACGCCAACAAATTCGACGCCATTCTGTCCTCGATGCAAATCACCGAGGAACGCAAGAAAGCCGTCGACTTCAGCCGCAAGTACTACAACATCGCCAGCCGCATCGTCGCCAAATCCGGCACCGCCGTTGACCAGAACAGCTTCAAGGGCAAGAAGATCGGCGTGCTGCGCGCCTCCACTCAGGAAAAGTTTGCCAAGGACTACTGGGGCAAATCCGGCGCCACCATCGTGCCGTACGCCAAGTCGCCCGAGTCCTTCCTGGACCTGAAGTCCGGCCGTGTTGACGCCGTCTTCGTCGATGGCGCCGTCGGCGATCAAGAGTTCCTGAAAACCGCCAACGGCAAGGGCTACGCCTTTGTCGGCCCGAACTACGCCGACGTCAAATACTTCGGCCTGGGCGCGGGCATCGCCGTCAAGAAAGGCAATAAGGCGCTGGCCGAACGCCTGAACAAGGCGATTGATCAGGTGCGCAAGGACGGCAGCTACAAGAAAGTCCAAGACAAGTACTTCAGCTTCGACGTCTACGGCGGCTAAACCCCTCGTAACCGCATCCGTCCCGGCCAAGCGCCCTAGGCGCTGGGCGGCTTGCTGCCGCCCGCACCGCGCGCCTCGCCGGGACTTTTTTGTTCGGCCGTTCCCCCATGCGGCCGAGCAAGGACCGGCCTTGCGCGCAAGGCTGACGAATGAGGCAGTAACACCATGTTTTTGCAAGGTTACCTTCCCAGCATATTGCAAGGAGCAGTGCTCACATTGCAGCTGGCCGGCTCAGCACTGCTCGTATCCATCGTGCTGGGCCTGATTGGCGCGCTGTTCAAATCCGCTCACTCCAAACCGCTGGTCTGGCTGGCGGAACTCTATTCCACCGTGGTCCGAGGCGTGCCCGATTTGGTCTGGATGTTTCTGCTGTTCTTCGGCGTCCAGATGATGATCAACGACCTCTGCGGCCGCATGGGCTGGGAAAGTCCCAATATCGATCCCTTCGTCGCCGGCGTGCTGACCCTGGGCTTCATCTTCGGCGCTTATATGACGGAAACCTTCCGCGGCGCGATGATGGCTGTGCCCAAAGGACAGATGGAGGCCGGCATGGCCTACGGCATGACGCCGCTGCGCGTGTTCTTCCGCATCACCGTTCCGCAGATGATTCGCTTCGCCCTGCCCAGTTTCTCCAATAACTGGCTGGTGCTGGTCAAATCCACCGCCCTGGTTTCGGTCATCGGCCTGAACGACGTGATGTATCGCGCCGACGCGGCCAAATCCACCACCCAGGAACCCTTCACCGTCTATCTGATCGTGGGCCTGCTGTTCCTGGCGATCACCGGGGTGTCCAATCTGCTGTTGGGCAAACTGGAAAAACGCTATTCGCTGGGCGTCAAGGAGAGCGGACTGTGATCGACTTCCAACTGATTCTGGACAAACTGCCCGCCTTCTTCGGCGGCGGAGACGGCAACGCCGTCATGAGCAGCCGCGACGGCTTGGTGATGACGCTGGAACTGCTGTTCATCTCCCTTATTCTGGGCATGGCGATGGCCGTTCCGATGGCGCTGATGCAAGTCTCCAAAAACCGGCTGGCCTCCGGCGCGGTCCGCGTTTACGGCTATGTCTTCCGCGGCACGCCGCTCTTGGTCCAGCTGTTCATCATTTATTACGGTCTGGCCCAGTTTGGCTGGATCCGCGACAGCTGGGCCTGGCACTACCTGCAGGAAGCCTATTTCTGCGCCATCCTCGCCTTCACCCTGAACACGGCGGCCTACACCACCGAAATCATCGCCGGCCAGATCCGCAACACCCACTGGGGCGAGATCGAAGCCGCCCAGGCCATGGGCATGAGCAAATGGCTGATGATGCGCCGCATTGTGCTGCCCTCGGCGCTGCGCCGCGCTTTGCCCGCCTACAGCAATGAAGTCATCATGATGCTGCAAAGCACCGCCATCGCCGGCCTGGTCACTCTGGCGGACATTACCGGCGTGGCTCGCCGCATCTACGCGGACAGTTACATGGCTTTCGAGCCCTTCCTCACCGCAGGCGCCATTTACCTTGCGCTCACCTTCCTGCTGGTCTGGTTGATGAAGCAGGCGGAAAAACGCTGGCTGGCCTATTTGGCGCCACGCAAGCACTAATGCGGATAGCGATACAGGAACACCATCATGCACACCCCCACCGATAAGAATCTGAAGCTGCAAGTCAGCGATCTGCATAAGAGCTACGGCTCGCACGAAGTGCTGAAGGGCGTGTCGCTGACCGCTCACGCCGGCGACGTCATCAGCATTATCGGCTCCTCCGGCTCAGGCAAAAGCACCTTTCTGCGCTGCATCAACATGCTGGAGCAGCCCAATAGCGGCCGCATTCTCGCCGCCGGCGAAGAACTCAAGCTGGTATCCGATCGCAAGACCGGCGCGCTCAAGGCCGCCGACGCCAATCAGCTGGCGCGCATCCGCACCAAACTGGCCATGGTGTTCCAGCACTTCAATCTATGGGCGCACATGACGGTGCTGGAAAACATCGTCGAAGCGCCCATTCACGTGCTGGGGCTCAGCCGGGACGAAGCCTGCGCCCGGGCCCGCAAATACCTGGACAAGGTCGGCCTGCGCGGCGTCGAAGACAAGTATCCGGCCCATATGTCCGGCGGCCAGCAGCAGCGCGTCGCCATCGCCCGCGCGCTGGCGATGGAACCGGAAGTGATGCTGTTCGACGAACCCACCTCGGCGCTGGACCCGGAACTGGTCGGCGAAGTGCTGCGCGTGATGAAAGACCTGGCCGGCGAAGGCCGCACCATGGTGGTGGTCACCCACGAAATGGGCTTCGCCCGCGAAGTGTCCAACCACGTCATCTTCCTGCACCAGGGCCGGATAGAGGAGCAAGGCCACCCCAAGGAAGTGCTGATCCGCCCGCAAAGCGAGCGATTGGTACAATTCCTCTCCGGCAGCCTGAAATAAATCGTACAATAGGAAAATGTCGCACACCATGCCGGCCTCATGCCCGGCATGGTGTGTTTTTGTAATCTCCACCCTTCGCCGCGAAAACCAATGGGTCAGCATCCGTCCCACCCCGCCAAGCCTCTGCGCTACGGCTTCCTGCTCTTGCCCCATGCCTCGATGGCGGATTACGCCATCGCCTCCGAGGTTCTGCTGCACGCCAATTGGCTGGCGGAGAAAAAACTCTACGAAACCCTGCTGCTTTCCCTGGACGGACAAGCGGTGCCGCTTTCCAACGGCACGCGGCTGGCGGTGGATCTGCCGCTGGACGGCGCCCCCAAGCTGGATTGCCTGCTGATCCTGGCCGACGACATCAATCCCGACTTCAGCCTGGACGTCCTGAGCAAGGGGCTCACCGCCTGCGGCCCGGATAAAATCCAACTGGGCGGCATCGGCTGCGGCAGCTATTGGCTGGCCCGCACCGGACACTTCAACGGCCTGCGCGCAACAATACACTGGCGCGAGATCAGCCGTTTCACCGAAGAGTTTCCGGACATCATCACCTCGTCCAATCTATTTGAAATCGACGGCAAACGCCTCAGCTGCGCAGGCGGAGCGGCCACTTTCGATTTCATGCTGACCCAGGTTGGCAATCAGCACGGCCACGAATTTGTCGCTCAGCTGTCGGAACTGTTCAGCATGGAACGCATCCGTCCCGGCAATGAACGCCAACGCATCCCCCTGGCTACCCGCATCGGCGGCAGCCAGCCCAAGTTGACGGAAGCGGTCAGCCTGATGGAGGCCAATATCGAAGAGCCGCTGAGCACCGACGACATCGCCTACTATGTCGGCGTCTCCCGACGCCAGCTGGAACGGCTGTTCAAACAATACCTGAGCACGGTGCCGTCCAAATACTATCTGGAGTTGCGCCTGAGCCGAGCGCGCCAGCTATTGCAGCAAACCAGCAAATCCATCGTCCAGATCGGTCTGGCCTGCGGCTTCTCCAGCGGCCCCCATTTCTCCAGCACCTATCGCAACCATTTCGGCATCACCCCGCGCGAAGAACGCTCGCATCGCACGCAGACCGCAACGCCGGCTCCGGCCCCCAAGAGCTAGCACCGTCAAACACCGGCGCCGCAGCCGTCAGGCGAGGGCACCGGAGCACGCTCCGGCTCGCCTTGGCGCGACAAAGGCAACTCGATCCGGAAGCAAGCGCCGCTGGCCGGGATGTTTTCCGCCGAGATCAGGCCACCGTACTGCTCCACAATCGTCTGGCAGATGGACAAACCCAGCCCCATTCCGTTTGGCTTGGTTGAAAAGAATGGATGGAACAGCACCTCCAATGAACTCGGCGTAATACCGCGACCGGTGTCCCGCACCTCCAGAATCGCTTTCTTGCCTTCTCGCCGGGTATGCACGATCACATGGCGCTTCATCATCGGCTCGTCGCGCAAGGCGTCCATCGCGTTTGACAGCAGATTCAGCACCACCTGCTCCAGCTGAATGCTGTCGGCCAACACCGCCACCGGATAACCCGACAACAGCTGAACCACCTCGATGCCGCGCTCCTTCAGATCGTACTCGGCCAGGAACATGCAATTGCCCACCACCTGGTTCAAATCGATCAGCCGCGTCTCGATCGCGCGCTTGCTGACCAAGGCGCGCAAGCGCTTGATGATCTCCCCCGCTCTCTCTGCCTGCGCCACCGCCAGACGCAGCGCTGCGTTCACCTGAGCCGGCGCCTCCTCAACCCCCTCCAGCAACTGAATGCTGGCCTGGCAATAATTAGCGATCGCCGTCAGAGGCTGATTCAGCTCATGCGCGATGCCGGACGCCATTTCACCCATCGTATGCAGCCGGGCCACATGGGACAGTTTCTCCAAGTGCTCTTTGACTTTGCTCTCGCTGGCCTCCAACGCCGCCACCGTGCGTTGCCGCAAAGGCCCCAGGTCGCGCAAGGCGCACACCACGCCGATCAGCCCCCCTTCCCGCGAGAACAACGGCGATACCCCGCCCTCCACCGAACGAATCTGACCTCGCGCCGACGTCAGCTGCATCCTCTCCGCCAACACCACCGGCTGCGCGGTCCGGAAACACTCTCGGATCGGATCCTCCGCCAGCTCCGCGGCCAACTCGGCCTGCAAGTGGAACACCTCGTGGCAGACGCGGCCAACCACCTCCTCCGCCGCCATGCCCATCAACTCCAAGGCCATCGGGTTTGCCAGCTCGATCGCATGGTCCTGGCGCAGAATGATCACCCCGTCATGAATCGCGCTCAGCGTGACGGACGCCCGTTCGCTCTGCAGAAAGATCGCCTCGTCCGATTGCTGACGTTCATGCCGCAAAGCCATTCTTTGCAAGTGAACCAGGCCGGCGAACACGAAGAAAGCCAGCAACAAAGACTGCTGCCACAGCCAAGGCAACAACGCCAAGTCCGTCACTCTGACATCCCTAGCCACGCCCAGCACAAAAGGCTGGGCCACGCTGGACAGCGGAAGCCGAGCCTCCAGCCTACGCAACACCGGCCACCAATCACGCTCGGACGAAGTATGCAGGCGCTGAAACAAGGGCGCGCCCGGCGCAAGGACGCCGTCCAGGTACAGGGTCAAGTCCAATCCAGGCAACAAGCGCTCCAGAGCCGGCGCCTGCAATAGGCGATCGCAAAACACCACCAGGCCCACCACGCCAACCAATTTGCCCGGCGCCTTCTCCCTATCTTCGAACAAGGGCTGGAACAAGAAATAAGCGCGTCCACCGCCCTCGTGCAACTCGAACGCGCCGCTGGCCACTCGCTGCCCAGTCTCCAAGGCCCTGCTCAAGGCCGGCCGGAAATAAGCATCGCCCAAAATATCGTAGCCAAACATCGGACCGGCTTCCGGCCGATCCGGCTCCAGCATGGAAATCACCAATGACTGCGGACGCACGGCGGCCGGCCGCCATGCCCGATTGCCCGCCACGTCGAAATCGCGAATGTAAAAGGTCGCGCCAAACTTGCCGCTCATCTGGCGCAAGAAGAGCGGCCTCTCCGCCAAGGGCACGCTTTGAAAAAAGATAAAGGAATGAAGCTGCGGATAATGGGGCAATAGCTCGCGCGCAAAGGTGGACAGCTCAGATGCCTCAAATGGCCGGCTTGCCGCCATCAGCGCATCCACGGAAGACAGCACCGACTCATTCTGGTCCAGCTTGCGCGCCACCATTGCATGCGCCCGCTGCGCCACTGATTCGAACTCGTCCCTCAAACGCTGCAGCTCCCCCATCCCCCACAGCACCGTCACCAACAAGGCGCAGAGAGCCCAGGCCAATACAAATAAATGCACACCATCCCGCCTGAAATTTCTCAAAATTCCCGCCTCGATTCCCGATCTTGATGCTGGAATTCTATTCATAACCAATAGGTTCTGCTGAGTAATTAGCCGAAATTTCAGTAAAAATAAGTGAAAATACAGCCACAAAAAGAACAATGGCTTAATAATCAAGGAGAAAGCTAAAGAATGGGGAAGACAGGAAGGAGAGTTCGATCGCGCCGTCTGGCGGTCAGCACAATGCATAAAGCCCAGCTCGTGTGAGCTGGGCTTTGCAATGGGGCGTCTGGCGGTGTCCTACTTTCACATGGCGAATGCCACACTATCATCGGCGCTAA
>NZ_JAMZGH010000070.1:0-17195 GCF_024158805.1 Chromobacterium sp. S0633
ATGTTCGTACTCGTAAATACAGCGCGACCCGGCAATCCAGCGGTGGATGCGCCAGCCGGTGATCCAGGCGATCTGGCCGCGCAACACGTCTTCCAGTCCGCCGGCCTGGGCTTGCCCCAGCCAGGCGTTGAAGCGGGTGATGACTTCCGGGGCCACCATGAATTCCAACTGAGTGTCACGATCCATAACCCGCCACGGTTCGGTCTCGCGCACGCTGAGCGGGAGCGCCAGTTCCGGCATGGTGAAGGGCGCGCCGGCCTCAAAGGCGGCGCGGTACATATCGTGCAGTGGAATCTGCGACAGCAGCTGCCGGCTGTTTTCTGGATCGATACTATCCACGCTCTTGCCCTGCTCTCCGGGCGGGTAGCCGCCGCCGACATCGCTATGCACACCGGGATACAGCGTCTCGACGCAGCCGGCGCGGTAGCGCGACTGGGTGTTGGCCTGCTTGGGGTCGTCGCGGCGGCGGATGCTGTCCAATGGAAAGCTGGCGCGCTGCTCGTGGGCGGCGACGAAGTGCTGGCACTGCTCCAGGAACAGGGGGTTGTCGGACAGGCGCAACTGGCTGTCGCCGGCCCAGGCCATGTGGCCGTCGGCCATCGGCAGGCTATTGGCCAGGCCGACGGTGGCGACGGTATCGAACAGGCCCATAAAGCGAATCGAGATCGGGATGCCGATCAGGCTGTGCTGGACCTCCACCGCGTCAGGCGGCGCGTCCTCGGGCCGGGTCAGCGCCTCCAGCCAGCGGGCGAACACCCTGGCCTCGGCGGCACCGCGGGAGAAACCATAAACGTAGAGGCGGATGCCCAGCACCGTGGGCCGGGACCTGGCATAGCGGGCCTCGGCCAGCGCTTCCAGCTGCGGCCGCAAGGCATCCTGGCGGTAACGGTAGCCATTCGGCTGCGAGCCGGCGGTGCGCATCTGCGTGGTGATCAGCTCTTTGGCTTCTTCGTCAGGCAAGGGCGGCAGGCCGTAATTCTGGCGCAAAGCGTGAATCACCCGGGTCAGCCCCCAGTTGATGCGGTCCTCGCCGCCGTTGGCGAAGATCAGGCCGCTGCTCATCGGCTTCAATTCGCCGATCTCCGGGAAGCGGGTGCCGACGCCGGGGATGTAGTAGGCGTATAAGCCCTGATCCTTCAGCTTGCTACCAGGGGCACTGGGGATGTCCGTAGCATCGCCGGGCCGTAAGCCCATGGTGGCATGGAACAGCCGGGCGATATTCGAGGTGGAACGCGGTTTGGCCTCACGGTCCGATGGCTCATGGTTATTGGTGCCGTCAAAGAACAAGGAAATGGTGATGCTCTTGGTGCAACTGGTCGAGGAATAGGCTGGGCCGCCCTCGGCGGCTCGGCGGCGGCGGCGGGCTTTCTCGGCGTTCTCGTCACCGGCCTGTACGTTCAGGTTCTGCCGGCGTTCGGCCAGCGTGGTGGGTAGCAGGCCGCTTTCGGGGAAGGGGCCGGAGCGAAGCTGTACCGCTTCGGGCTTGGGACGGCTGTCTATTTGGGACATGTCTTGGGCTCCTGCATTCTGAGGGGTTCTTGTACGGGGTAGCCAGGATCGCCGTAATAGCCACCGCAATAGCTCACCACTCTGATCTGATCGCATGGCAGGAAGTGGACGTTGAGGCCACAGGATTTCTCATAGCGTGGGATTTCGACAACGGCGCGGTGTTGGGTGAATTCCGAACGGATGCGTATTGCTTCTGAGGGGAGAATCTGTCCATTTTTATCCCGTTTGGACGGTGCAAAGGGATTGGGATCTTTTTCCCACTCGACGGTGGCCATCAGTCCAGGCCGCCATTGGCGCGGCAACGCGGCGCAGCAGGATTGTTTGCCGCCGCCGCTAAACGGGCTGACATTGGGGCCGCCGGCGCGGTTGACGCTAAAGCGGTTGATATTGGCGGAGGTGTGGTTATAGCCCTCGACCGGTGCGGGCAGCATCTCATTGGCCGGCTTGCTGCCCATGGCCTGGGCCGGCAACAGCGCGGCGAGGGCCAGCGCGGCCAGGCCGTGTTGGATGGACCGCCAGACGGCGGCGAAGTCAGGCATGATCCACTCCTTTCGCGGTAGAAAGCCAAGTCCGGCCATGGCGTCGCTCTGCCTCGATTTGGGTTCGGACGTGAGATCAAATGCATGTTTTGCTTAAATATTTTACATATTAAAAATAGATAACGCGAATGACATAAGCGCTATTGTGGCGAAGAGGCGGGAAGTCACAAATAGGAAAAGCCTTAAAAATCCAGGCGTTTGCTTGGTCGATGCGGAGGGCTTGGAAGAGTGGGCGGCCTGGGCCGCCCGGGCGGAAGAGGAGAGGGAGGGCTCAGGCAAAATCCTGGCACACATCCACCCAGTCGGCCTGGGTGATGTGGTGCAGCTGCTGCGGTGATAGCCGCACCGCGCTGTGGACGGCGCCGGCGGCAGGCAGCACTTCGTCGTAGGCTTGCAGCGACACATCCAGATAGACGGGCAGCTCGGTGGCAAGGCCGAATGGGCAGACGCCGCCCACCGGGTGGCCGGTGATGGCCTCCACCTCGTCCGGCGGCAGCATCTTGCCCTTGCCGAAGGCGTCCTTGAACTTGCGGTTGTCGATGCGGGCGTCGCCGCGCGCCACCAGGATCACGTCGCGGCCGTCGTTCAGGCGGAAGGCCAGGGTCTTGGCGATGCGGCCGGGCTCCACGTCGTGGGCGGCGGCGGCTTCCGCCACGGTGGCGGTGCTGACTTCCAGTTCTATGATGGGGATGTCCAGCTGACGGGCGGCGAAAAACGCCTGGACGGACGCTAAGCTCATGTCTGGCCTCGAAGCGAAGGGTGGAGCGTTTCATTATTCCGCCCCATCCTTTGCTTGTGAAGCGTTTTTACTTCAGTCCTGCCGGGTGATGTCGCTGAGCTTATCGGCGATATCCTGCGAGGTGGCGGCCTGTTCTTCCGAGGCGTTGGCGATTTCCACCACGAAATTGCGCATGGTGTTGATCTCGCCGACTATGGTTTGCAGGGCGCCCTCGGCGCGCTGGAAGTCGTTTTCCGTGGTTTGAACCTGTTCGCGGCCCTGTTCGATGGCGCGCACGTTTTGCTGCACCTCGCCCTGGATCGCGCGGATCATGTCGCCGATTTCCTGGGTGGCCTTGGTGGTGCGTTCGGCCAGCTTGCGCACTTCGTCCGCCACCACGGCGAAGCCGCGGCCCATCTCGCCGGCGCGCGCCGCCTCGATCGCCGCGTTCAAGGCCAGGAGATTGGTCTGATCGGCGATGTCCTTGATCACGTTGACGATGTGGCCGATGGCTTCCGAGCGCTGGCCCAGCGAGACCAGGCTGTCCGCGGTCTGGCGCACCATGGCGCCCACCTGCTGCATGCCCTGATTGGTGTCGCTGACGATGGCCATGCTTTTCTTGGCCTCGCCCAGCATCAGCTCTGAGGATTCGGAGGCGGCGGCGGTTTGCACCGCCACATTCTGGATGGTGGCGCTCATCGCCTGCATGTTTTCGGACAACTCGTTGATGCGGACCTCCAGGAAGTCGCGGCGCTGATTGCCCTGGTCCTGCAATTGCTGGGCGAGTATTTCGGCGGAGACGTCCTGGAAGCTGGCCATGAAGCACAGCAGTTGATCGGGGTGGGCGGAGTCCCAGATCGGAAACACCTTGGTCTTGAACATGAC
The DNA here is from genome assembly GCF_024158805.1 of Chromobacterium sp. S0633. NCBI lineage: Bacteria > Pseudomonadati > Pseudomonadota > Betaproteobacteria > Neisseriales > Chromobacteriaceae > Chromobacterium > Chromobacterium sp. S0633. Next base: position 3,652 of record NZ_JAMZGH010000070.1, read on the forward strand.
TTCGCCCACCGGAATCATCGCGATATGTTGGTCTATCTTGCGGCTGGCCAGGTCGGCCAGGATGCGGCGGTTGTACTCCGGATCGCGGTGGAATTGGTGGATGCTGTGGCCGTGGGCGTGGTTGACGTCGACGCCGGCGCGGAATTTCTGGTTCATCATTTCTCGATGCCGGCTCAGGATGTCGCGCGCGGTCTTGTTCATATAGAAGATCGCGTTGTCGCGGCTGGTGTCGCACAGCATGATCAGATTGTCCGCGTGGTCCAGCACGCTTTCCAGTTGGCGCACCTGCCGCGCCGCGTCCGCGGTCTTGTCGACCGCCTTCATGAAGCCGAACATCCTCATCTCCCGCCTAGGTAGTTTTACGCTAGCAACAGCTGCTTGTGGTTTGGCTGAGGCGGGAGGGGAATGCAAGCCTTTTTTGATTTAAATCAAAGGCAAGAGTGTGATTTTAAACGGCTAATTTATTCTCCCAGCGGCAGAAGCAAGGTCTCCTTGACCTCTTCCATCACCACATAGCTTTTGGACTCCTTGGCCGAGGGCAGTTGCAGCAGGATGTCGCCCAACAGCTTGCGGTACATCGACATGTCCGGGATGCGGGCCTTGATCAGGTAGTCGAATTCGCCGGAGACCAGGTGGCATTCCAGTATTTCCGGGATGCGCATGATTTCGCGGCGGAAGGCGTCGAAGATATTGCCGGATTTGGCTTCCAGCTTGATTTCCACGAACACCAGCAGCGCCGCGCCCATCGCGTGCGGATTGAGCCGGGCGTAATAGCCTTCGATGATGCCGTCGCGCTCCATCCGCCGCACCCGCTCGGTGCACGGCGTGGTGGAAAGTCCCACCTTTTCAGAGAGTTCCGTCATCGAGATGCGGCCGTTTTTCTGCAGCAGGCGCAGGATTTTCAGATCGGTTTTATCCAGCGCTTTGTCGCCGCTTGAACTTTTCTTCATGTTTTCACTATGTCTATGAAAGTTTGCAGTTTAAAAATCTGTAGTCTGACGCTACTTTGGTGAAAAAACCCAGTGTTTCATTAATATACTACGCAAAATCACTATAGCCATGTAGTGCTGCAAACGGAGAGAGAAAATGAAGGTGATCGTGCTGGGCGGCGGTGTTCTGGGCGTGTCCACGGCTTGGTATCTGGCCAAGGCGGGCTGCGATGTGACGGTGCTGGAGCGCCAGGAAGGCGTGGCCTTGGAAACCAGTTTCGGCAACGCCGGCCAGATTTCCCCCGGATACTCCACGCCCTGGGCCGCGCCGGGCATTCCGCTGAAGGCGGCCAAATGGCTGTTCCAGCGCCACGCGCCGCTGGCGGTGAAGCCGGACGGCAGCCTGTACCAACTGCAGTGGATCGCCAAGATGCTGGCCAACTGCAATGAAGACGCTTACGCGGTGAACAAGGGCCGGATGATGCGTCTGGCCGAGTACAGCCGCGACAAGATGAAAGAGCTGCGCGCCGAAACCGGCATCGGCTACGAGGCGCGCCAGGGCGGCACGCTGCAGCTGTTCCGCAGCCAGGCCCAGGTGGACGGCGTCAGCAAGGATATCGCCGTGCTCAAGGAGTGCGGCGTGGATTTCAAAGTGCTGGACCGGGACGGCTGCGCCGAGGTGGAGCCGGCGCTGGCCAGCGTCAAGCACAAGCTGACCGGCGGCCTGCAACTGCCCAACGACGAAACCGGCGATTGCAATCTGTTCACCGCCCGTCTGGCCGAGATGGCGCGCGCCAAGGGCGTTGAGTTCCGCTTCGGCGTAAGCGTGGACGGCATCGAGAGCGACGGCAAGCGCATCACCGGCGTCCGCGTCGGCGACGATTTGCTGACCGCCGACCATTATGTGGTGGCGATGGGCAGCTTCTCCCGCGACATGGTCAAGACGCTGGGCATTGATATTCCGGTTTACCCGGTCAAGGGCTATTCGCTGACCGTGCCGATCACCAATCCGGCCGGTGCGCCGGTGTCCACGGTGCTGGACGAAACTTACAAGGTGGCGATCACCCGCTTCGACGACCGCATCCGCGTCGGCGGCATGGCCGAGTTGTCCGGCTACGATCTGTCGCTGAACCCGCGCCGCCGCGAAACGCTGGAAATGGTGGTGGGCGATCTGTACCCGAACGGCGGCGACATCCCGGCCGCCAGCTTCTGGACCGGTCTGCGGCCGATGACGCCGGACGGCACGCCCATCGTCGGCGGCACCCGCTTCGCCAATCTGTCGCTGAACACCGGCCACGGCACCCTGGGCTGGACCATGGGCGCCGGCTCCGGCAAGGTGCTGGCCGACATCATCACCGGCGCCAAGCCGGAGATCAGCCTGGACGGCCTGTCCATGCAGCGCTACGCCAAACAGGGCGAAACCCTGGTGGTGCCGGCCGCCCGGCCGGCCGTGGCGGGCGCCTGAGCATGCGGCCGCTGATCGCCACCATCCGCACCCAATACCTGCGCGACAACTATCTGCTGGCCAAGCGCCAGCACGGCGGGCGGGTATTGGCGGTGCTGAAGGCCAACGGCTACGGCCACGACGCGGCGCGTTGCGCCCAGGCGCTGGCCGATGTCGCCGACGGTTTCGCCGTCGCCTGTCTTGAGGAGGCGCTGCACCTGCGCGCCGCCGGCGTGAGCGCGCCCATCCTGCTGCTGGAAGGCGTGTTCGAGGCGGCCGAGCTGGCCGAAGTCGAGCGCCACCGGCTGTGGCTGGTGGTGCAGAGCGAAGAACAGCTGCGCATGCTGGAAGAGGCCCAGCCGGCCGCGCCGTTCCGCGTCTGGCTGATGCTGGACAGCGGCATGCACCGCGAGGGCTTTTTGCCGCGGCATTACCGCGCGGCCTGGGAGCGTTTGCAGGCCAGCGGCAAGGCGGAGAGCATCGTCAAGATGACCCACTTCGCCCGCGCCGACGAGCCGACGGTGCCGATGACCTTGGCGCAGATCGAAAGCTTCGACGCCGCCACCGCCGGCCTGCCGGGGGAGGAGAGCGTGGCCAATTCCGCCGGCATCCTGTGTCATCCGCGTTCGCGCCGCGACTGGGGCCGCGCCGGCATCCTGCTTTACGGCGCCAGCCCGCTGCCGGCGGGCTTCCCGCAGGGCGATGAGCTGAAACCGGTGATGCGGCTGAGCAGCCGCATCTTCGGCGTGCGCGAGCTGGCCGCCGGCGAGCCTATCGGCTACGGCAACAACTTCGTTACCGAACGGCCGACCCGGGTGGGCCTGATCGCCGGCGGCTACGCCGACGGCTATCCGCGGCTGGCCTCCAGCGGCAGCCCGGTGGCGGTGGACGGCCGCCGTTCGCGCATCATCGGCCGGGTGTCCATGGACATGATCACCGTGGACCTGAGCGACTTGCCTGCCGCCGGCATCGGCAGCGAGGTGGAGCTGTGGGGCGACGCGGTGTCGGTCAACGAGGTGGCCGCCGCCGCCGGCAGCATCGCCTATGAATTGCTGTGCAATATCAAGCGCGCCCACTTTGTGTTCGAATAAGTTTTTTCTGATCTTCTGAAAGATATTTCAGAATCAAACGACTAAGCGGAAAGCCCGGCCATTGGCCGGGTTTTTTTATTCGTATTGAATTTTATGTTGCGCTAAGGCCGCAAGGCTGGCATCAAGTCTGGGTAATAGTGTCATTATTTGATAATTATTCTCATTAGTCTGGACGCGTCATGGAATTTCTGTTTTCCTTTATTTAAAAATAGTTACGAATCCGATGATGATTAAATATAAAAAACCATCTCCAGCTCGGCTCTGGCGGATGGCGGGGATCGTTTGTTGGGGCGTGGCGGCGCAGGCCGCGGAAGTGCCCGGCATGTCTGGCAGCATGCATCAGCAAATGGAAAACGATTCGCGGCGCCTGTTGCAGGACAACAGCCGCCGTTTCGACGCCATCATTCAGCAGCAGCGGCTGCGGCAGATGCAGCCGGACAGCAATATGATGCGGAGGCCGCAAGCGGCCGATATGAGCGAGCTGGACTGCCTGCGCGTCAAGGGCGTGCGTCTGGCCGGCATCAAGCTGTTGAGCCGCAAGGAAGTGGCCTCGCTGGGCGAACTGGCCAGCGACTGCCTGAACAATGAAGAGTTGAACCGCTTCAGCCGCGGCTTGACCCAGCTCTATCTGAAGAAGGGCTATATCGCCGCGCGCGTGGCGGCCGAAGGGCCGGACGAGCAGGGCGTGCTGACCTTGCGCGTGCACGAAGGGCGGGTGGAGAAGATCGTCAGCGACGACCGGCGCAGCAATCCGGCCACCTTGTTTCCCGGCGTGGTCGGCCGGCCGCTGAACATCCACGACGCCGACCAGGGCCTGGACCAGGCCAACCGCCTGCCGTCCAGCAAGGCGACGCTGGACATCCTGCCCGGCGAAACCGTGGGCGGCTCCATTCTGAGCCTGCGCAACAATAAGGACGCGCCCTGGCGCTTGAACTTCAACGCCGACAACACCGGCCGCGACAGCACCGGCCGGGTGCAGGCCGGCGTGGGCCTGTCCTGGGACAGCCCGCTGGGTCTGTCCGATTTCGTCAGCGTGTCGGCGCAACGCACCAGCAACGACAACGCGGTGCGGCACAGCCGCAGCGAATCGCTGTTTTACTCCCTGCCTTACGGCTATTGGACTTTCAGCGCCTTCGCCAGCCGCGCCGATTATCTGAACCCGCTGCAATTGCAGCACAACGCGGTGAATTTGTCCGGCCGCACCGCCCAGAGCGGCCTGCGCGTGGACCGGGTGGTGAGCCGCGGCCAGAACCAGACCACCTCGCTGACGGCGCAACTGACGCATAAACGGGTGCGCAATTACTTTCTCGACAGCGAGATCGAGATCACCAGCCCCACGCTGAGCGTGGCCGAGCTGGGCCTGTCCCGGCTGCAATTGCTCAGCGGCGGCGTGTTGATCGCGGACGCCGGCGTGCAGCGCGGCACGCGCTGGCTGGGCGCCAGCGCGCCGGACCCGCGCGCGCCGGACGGACCCAACCCGCAGTTCACCAAGTGGAAGGCTTCGCTGAACTGGTTTCAAAGCCTGGGTCTGCCCGGCGGACCGTATCAGCTCAATAGCGCGCTGACCGGCCAGACCAGCCGCGATTATCTGCCCGGCGTCGAGCAGATGGACGTGTCCGACGCCAGCGCGGTGCGCGGTTTCCGCCGCAACACCCTGGCTGGGGAAACCGCCTGGTCCTGGCGCAATACCTTGTCGCGCCGCTTTGAGCTGGCCGGCGTCGGCGTGACGCCGCGTATTGGTTTGGACGGCGGCCGGGTGTTGCCGCATCGCTCGGTCCAGCAATGGCAGAGCATTGCCGGCGCCAGCCTGGGCCTGGCTTTCAGCTACCGCAAGGCCAGCCTGGACCTGGAATACAGCCGGCCCTTGTACAAGCCCGCCGGCTGGCAGCAGGAAGGCCATCAGCTGTTCGCCAAGCTGGCGCTGTCCTGGTGATGCTTTTGGCATTTATTTTTTATCGTGAATATTTTTTGAAAGAAATTAGCTGCGAAAGCGACTAAGCGATATTGGCAGTATTTCATTTGAATTGATTTAAAAAGAGACGTAGATTCGAAATCAAACGTATGTTTCATTGTGGGCGGATCCGGCTGGCAGGCTGGAGAGGCCCACGGAACATGGGGCGTTTGGATAGACGGTTTTGGACCGGATCTGCTTGTTCTCTGAATGAACGGGACTCAAATCATGAAGAAAAAAATAAATTTCGGCTTATCGGTAACGGGGAAAGTGGCCGCGGCGCTGACTCTGGCGTTTTGGGCGGTGGAAGCCGCGATGGCGGCCGGCATCGTCGCCGGCGGCAACGGCGCGCAGCCGCAGGTGAGCAACGCCGCCAACGGCGCGGCGGTGGTCAATATCGTGGCGCCCAGCGCCGCGGGCCTGTCGCATAACCAATACCAGGATTTCAACGTCGGCAAGCCCGGCGCGGTGTTCAACAACTCCGCCGCCGGCGGCCAATCGCAGCTGGCCGGTCAGTTGGGCGCCAACGCCTTGCTGGGCGGGCGCGAAGCCAGCGTGATCTTGAACGAAGTGATCAGCCGCAACCCGTCCTTGCTGTTGGGCAAGCAGGAAGTGTTCGGCAAGGCCGCCGACTATGTGCTGGCCAACCCCAACGGCATCACCTGCAGCGGCTGCGGCTTCATCAACACGCCGCGCGCTTCGCTGCTGGTGGGCAACGCCAATATCGAAAACGGCGCCATCGCCTCCTTGCAGGCGGCGATGAACGGCAACGCGCTCAGCGTCAACGGCGCCGGTCTGAGCGGCGTCAACGTGCTGGACCTGATCGCGCCGCGCATCGATGTGCGCGGCAATGTCGCCGCGCGCGAGCAACTCAATGTCCGCGCCGGTTTCAACCTGGTGGATTACCAGGGTCAGGACGCCAAGGTATTGCGCAGCGATAAGGCGCCGGAAGGCGTGGGCTCGCTGGACAGCGTGTTCCTGGGCGCGATGCAGGCCGGCCGCATCAATATCATCAGCACCGCCGACGGCGCCGGCGTCAATGTGGGCGGCAGCCTGAACGGCGCGCAGGAAGTGTCGGTGGACGCGCGCCAGGGCAAACTGGCGCTGGAAGGCGCGCAGATCCGCGCCAGCGAAGGCAAGGTGGCCCTGGCCGCGCGCCAGATCGACAGCCGCGGCCGGGCGGAAACCTCCACCACCCAAGATAGCGGCCACGACGAGAGCTGGTTTATCTGGAAAACCGGTGAAACCAATACCGCCAGCAATGGCAGCGATACCCGCATCAAGCGCAGCGTCATCAGCGCGCGCGACGATGTGAGCCTCAGCGCCGGCGACGCGGCGACCTTGGCCGCCACCGACATCAATGGCCGCAATGTGGCGCTCAGCGGCAAGGATTTGACGCTGGACAGCCAAGTGGCGGACAGCGCGTCCAGCAACAGCAATCACGCCTGGAAAAACTCCTGGGCCTATAACCGCGACCAAAGCGAAACCAGCCAGCGTCAGGAAGGCGTGCGCATCCGCGCCGAGCAGGACGCCACGCTGACCGCGGCGGCGACCGCAGCGGACAACCAGGCGGTGGACGGCGCGCAGCCGCGCGGCCAGATCGCCATCCGCGGCGGCAGCGTCAGCGCCGGCCAGGACATCCGCCTGCAGGCCGACGGCGGCGTGAAGCTGAGCGGCGTGACGGAAACCGATACCCGCAGCGACCGGGGCAATCGCAAGAACGACGGCGCCAGCCTGGAAACCGGCTCTTGGGACCATGCTTCCAGCGAGCAACGCCTGGCGCAAAGCCAGCTGCGCGCCGGCCGCGATCTGGATATCCGCGCCAGCGGCGATATCGACGCCAAGGCGGCCAAGCTGGCCGCCGGCCGCGACGCCTCCCTGGACGCGGGCGGCGCGCTCGGCCTGGGCGTGCAGCAGACGACGAACCAGAACAGCCAGCGCAACGACCAGGTGTACTGGGGCGGCATCGGCGGCGGCGGCAACCGCGACAACGGCAAGACCGACACCGTCAACACCGGCAGCGATCTGACCGCAGGCGGCAAGCTGACGCTGCGCGGCGACAGCGTGGCCATCGCCGGCAGCCGCGCCCGCGGCGAGCGGGACGCGGTGGCGATCAGCCGCAACGGCGACATCAGCATCGACAGCGTGGTCAACCAATCGCAAACCCGCACCGATCAGCGCAGCGGCACCGCCTTCAACATCACCAAGAGCAGCAGCAAGGGCAACGCCAGCCAGCAGCAGGCGGTCAACGCCGAGCTGAAGTCCGACACCAATCTGAGCATCCAGTCAGCCAAGGACGTGGCGATCAGCGGCAGCCAGGTGCGCGCCGGCGGCGAATTGAACGTGGCCGCCAACGGCGACATCAAGGTGGCGGCGTCGCAGACCCGCGACAAGGTAGAGAGCAAGGACACCGAGCTGGCGCTGCGCGGCGTCGGCGACATCACCGGCGACAAGCAGTACCGCGGCGGCGTGCGCATCGAGCACAGCAGCAGCAGCGTGGACCGCGACGCGACCCAGAACCAGGCGGCGACGCTGTCCGGCGACAAGCTGGCGCTCAATGCTCAGGGCGATCTGACGGTGACCGGCTCCAAGCTGAACGCCGGCGCCGGCGGCGCGGCCCTCAGCGGCCAGAACGTCAGCCTGAACGCGGCGCAGGACACGGTGAAGGAAAGCAAGAGCAGCAGCGTCACCGGCGGCGGCCTCTATATCGACGCCGGCCTGGACAAGACCGGGGTGGCGCTGGGCGTGGACCAGAAGAACAGCCGCAGCCAGTCCGACAGCAGCACGGCCCAGGTCAGCGCGATCAATTCCAAGGGCGGGGTCAGCATCGTCGCCGGCAACGGCGACGGCGACATCCGCAACCAGGGCGCCCAGGTCAAGGCTGATGGCGACATCAAGCTGGCCGGCGGCCGCATCGACAACCAGGCGGCCAACAGCAGCCAGAAAACCACCACCGACAGCAGTCATTGGGGCGTGGAAGTGGGCGTCAACGCCGATTACAGCGGCGTGACCCGTCCGCTGGTGGCGGCCGGCGAAAAAGTGGTCAAGGGCGATGTGATCGGCGCGGCCGGCGCCGCCGGCGATCTGGGCGCGGCCAATCTGGGCGTGGATGTCGGCGTCAAGGCCGGCGTCGGCTCGGAAACCCGCCAGTCCAGCACCGCGCAGGCCAGCAGCCTGAACGGCGGCAATATCAAGGTGGACGCCAAGGCCGGACTCAGCGATCAAGGCACCCAGTATCAGGCCGGCAACACGGTGGAGATCAAGGCTGACAGCCATCAGTTCAGCGCCGCGGCCAATACCCAGAGCCAGAGCGGCAGCAAGACCGAGGCCGATGTCGGCGTGCGCGTCTACACCACCACCGGCGAGGACGTGAACGTCAAGGCGGCCGGCAGCGGCAGCACGGTGACGAGCGCCTCGTCCAGCTCCACCGCGGTCACCGGCGGCATCCGCGCCGGCAACGGCGTCAAGGTGGACGTGGACAACAACGCCGCTTACCAGGGCGTGACCATCGCCGGCGGCAAGGGCGCGGCCAGCGTCAACGCCGGCGGCGATCTGAGCTTCAGCCAGGCCAACAGCAGCAGCAGCAGCGAGCAGCGCACCGTGGGCGGCAAGGCCAATCTGGCCATTACCACCAGCCCGATCGAGGGCGGCGGCAAGAATGTCGGCGGCAGCGGCGGGGTGGCGGTGAACGTGGACAAGCAGCAAGCCAAGTCCAGCACCGCCGTGACCGGCGGCGTGGACGCCGACGCCGGCGTGAGCTTGACTGCCGGCGGCAAGCTGGGTCTGCAGGGCGATAAGATCGCCAGCCGCGGCGACGTGACGCTGCAGGGCGACAAGGTGGAGTTCAAGGCCGCCGAATCCAGCGCCGACAAGTCCGGCAGCCAGTGGGGCTTCGATCTCAAGGCCGGCGGCAGCCAGAGCAATGGCCAGGAGAAGGCGAGCAAGGGCTTCAATGTGGGCGCCGGCGGCAATTACGCCAGCACCGACGAGTCCAGCCGCAGCCAGGCCGGCGGCAGCGTGGTCAGCGGCGGCAAAGCCAGCATCGAGTCCGGCAGCGGCGGCATCCGCCTGAGCGGCACCCAGGTGCAGGGCGACACCGCCAAGCTGGACAGCCAGGGCGATATCCGCCTGGAGTCGGCGCAGTCCAGCAGCCAACGCAACAACTGGAGCGTGGCCGGCAATATCGGCGGCGGCAACAAGGCCAGCAGCGACAAGGAAAACGGCCAGATCAAGCCTGACAGCACCAAGAACGTGCATGACATCAAGGCCGGCCTGGAGGTGAAGGTGGATCAGCAGGACAAGCTGAGCAACGCCAACGCCGCCGTGACCGCCAAGCAGCAAGTGGAACTGAACGCCGAAGGCAACGCCACTCTGGCCGGCGCCAATGTCAGCGGCAAGACCGTCACTGGCCAGGTGGGCGGCAAGCTGGCGCTGGAGAGCCGTCAGGATCGCGACAACAGCGTGAAGGTGGACGTGGCGCTGGGCGTCAACAGCTCCAACGGCAAGGAGGCCAGCCTGGTCGATCAGGCCGCCGACAAGGCCGGTCCGCTGAAGGACAAGGTGAAAGAGAAGGGCGCCGAGCTGGTCAACGCCGCGTCCGACAAGGTGAAGGATAAGTACGACAGCCTGGCCTTCAACAAGGGCCTGAAGGAAGACACCACCAATGCGGTGAGCTTCAACGCCAACAGCGAAACCGTCACCCTGCCCGAGCAGCCGACTTCCGGCCCGGCCAAGTCCGGCACGCTGGACACGCTGGCGCGCAAAGGCGGCAACACGTTGAAGGACAAGCTGCTGAACGCCCAGGACAAGGGCACCGAGCTGAAGGCCGACGTGGACGTCAGCGTTAAGCGCGACAACTCGGTGGGCGTCGTTACCGGCATCGCCGGCGCCGACGGCGTGACCCTGCAAGTGGGCGGCAAGACCCAGCTGACCGGCGCGACCGTGTCGTCCGCCAACGGCAAGGTGGACCTGGGCGATTCCAAGGTGGAAACCGCCGACATCGCCACCGAGCGCTACAAGGGCGGCGGCGGGGTCAAGCTGAACAGCACCCCGTCCGGCATCCTGAAGCAGGCGGTCAGCGACGTGACTTCCGGCAAGGCGCCGCTGATCCGCGCCGAGCATGAGAATACGCCGACCGTGGTGAAAGGCGGCATCCAGAGCAAGTAAGACGCTTGATCCAAGCGAAAACCCCCGCCGGGCAACTGGCGGGGGTTTTGTTTTGGAGTGGCTGTTATTACAGGGGAATGAACTCGGTCTCGCCCGGCACCATCGGGAAACGCTGGGCGATCCAGTCCGCGCGCGCCTGGGCCAGCCGCTCGCGGCGGCTGGACACGAAGTTCCAGTCCAGATAGCGCGGGCTGGCCGGCGGCGTGCCGCCCAGCAGCATCACCCGGCTGTCGTGCCGCGCGATCAGTTCGCCGCCCTGGCCGGTTCGCAGCAGGCCCAATTCGTTGGCGTTCAGCGCGGCGCCGTCCACGTCCAGTTCGCCGGCGGCGACATAGGCGGCCAGTTCGTCCACGCCTTCCGGCAGCGCCAAGCGCGCGCCGGCCGGCATGGCGGCGCTGGCGTAGAACACCGGCAGCGGATAGGCGACCGGCGAGCGACGGCTCCAGCCTTCACCCATCAGCAGGTTCAGTTCCACCCCGTCCTGGTTCCAGTGGGGCAAGTCCTCGGCCGGGTAATGGGCGAAGGCCGGCTCGCATTCCTCCAGTTCATCCGGCAGCGCCAGCCACAGCTGCATGCCTTCCACCGCCACGCCTTGCTGGCGAATGTCGGCCGGCACCCGCTCGGAGTGGGTGATGCCGCTGCCGGCGGTCATCAGGTTGACCGCGCCGGGCGCGATGCGCTGCACCGTGCCCAGGCTGTCGCGATGCATCATCGCGCCGGAGAACAGATAGGTGACGGTGGCCAGGCCGATGTGCGGATGCGGCCGCACATCGCCGGCGCTGCCTTCGGCGGCGAAACGGGCCGGGCCCATGTGATCGAGAAACACAAAGGGACCGACGCGGCGCGCCTGGCGAGTGGGTAGCAGCCGGCGCACCGGAAAGCCGATGTCGCGGTCCAGGCTGGCGATGGTTTGGGTAAGCAGCGGCATGGCGGCTCCAGCTTAGGGTTTGAGGGTCAGAAGCGGCCGTCCCGAAAATCGGCTATGGCTTCTTCCACTTGTTCGCGCGTATTCATCACGAAGGGGCCCCATTGCGCGATGGGTTCGCCCAGGGGCTTGCCGGCAATCAGCAGCAAGCGGCTGTCGGCCGCGGCGCGAACGCTGACGCCGTCGCTGTCGGCGCGGTTGTCCAGCACCGCCATCTGCCTTGCCTTGACGCCGCGCTGTTGCGCGCCGATGGCGATCTCGCCCTGATAAACATAGAGGAAGGCGTTGTGGCCGGCCGGGATTTCCAGCGTCTCTTCGCCGCCGGCGTCCAGACGCAGGTCCAGATACAGCGGTTCGGTGGCTTCGCGTTCCACCGCGCCGGCCTGGCCGCGCCAGTGGCCGGCGATCAGGCGGGCCTCGCCTTGGGCCGGCGCAGACGGAATCTCGGCGGCGGGGATGTCGCGATACCACGGCGCGCACAGCTTGCGCTCCGCCGGCAGGTTCAGCCACAGCTGGAAGCCGTGCATCAGGCCATCCTCTTGTTCCGGCAGTTCGGAATGCACGATGCCGCGGCCGGCGGTCATCCATTGCACGCCGCCGGGGCCGAGCAGGCCTTCGTTGCCGCTATTGTCGCGGTGGCGCATGCGGCCGGCCAGCATATAGGTGACGGTTTCGAAGCCGCGGTGCGGATGGCTGGGAAAGCCGGCGATATAGTCGTCGGGATTGTCGGAACGGAATTCGTCCAGCATCAGGAAAGGGTCCAGCCGCCTTTGCAGATCGGAGCCGAGCACGCGCAGCAGGCGCACGCCTGCGCCGTCCGACACCGCCTGGCCGTTGACCAGGCCTTCCGCTTCCCGGCTGATGAATGGGTGTTGCATGGCCATGTCTCCCTGTGGGGCCGGACTGGCGTCCGGCGGTTTACATGGCCGGATTATTGCGCGCCGCCGACGCGCTTGATAGCGCAAAGAATTGCGCGTCAGATTCAAAAAATCTGAACGCGCAGCGGCCTCAACTCAGGGCGGCTTGCTGGCTCTGTCCGCGCAGATAGTCTTCCAGCGCGTGGCCGGCGGACAGGATGTGGAAGCGGATGAATTCCGCCGCCTCGTCGGCCTTGCCCTGGCGGGACAGCTCCAGCAGCTTGCTGTGCTCCTCGTGCGCCCGCTCCATGGTGCGGGTGAACAGGATCTGCATCCGGGTGTAGCGGTCGGTCTTGTTGTGCAGCTGCTCGATCAGCGCCAGCGTGTTGGGCCGCTTGGCGGCGCGGTACAAGGCCAGGTGAAAGCGGGAGTTCAATTCCCCCCAGTGGCGCACGTCGTTGTTGCGCAGCGCTTGTTCGAATTCGCGCAGGGTTTGCTGGGCCAGATCGTGATCGGCCTTGGTGTGACAGGGGATGGCGGCTTTGAGCACCGAACCTTCCAGCATCGCGCGGATTTCCAGCAGTTCCAGCACGTCTTCCAGCGACAGCTTGGACACCAGTGCGCCCTTGTGGTCGATGATCTGGATCAGGCCTTCGGCTTCCAGCTGGCGCAGCGCCTCGCGCACCGGTACCCGGCTGACGCCGTATTCATTGGACAGCGCCTCTTGGCGCAGTTGTTGGCCATCGGCGAACTCCCCGGAGAGAATGCGCTGGCGCAGGGATTCGGTTACGGCACTGGTGAGCGTCTGGCGCTTGATCGGCTGCATGGTGGTCATGGTGGTGGGTGTCGTCGTCAGTCAAGCGGTGTCATGCAAATGTATTCGATTATACGGAGCTTGAACTGTCAGACAAGGCCCAAAACTGACCTTATGAGTCGCTAAAATGAAAAAACCCGGCGTTTGGCCGGGTTTTTTTAAGATTTGGGGTGGATGATGGGGCTCGAACCCACGACAACAGGAATCACAATCCTGGACTCTACCAACTGAGCTACATCCACCGCCGAAAGCGGTGAGCCGACGCCCTGAGGCGGCAACTTGAAATAGGGTGGGGTGGATGATGGGGCTCGAACCCACGACAACAGGAATCACAATCCTGGACTCTACCAACTGAGCTACATCCACC
>NZ_JAMZGH010000071.1:0-17155 GCF_024158805.1 Chromobacterium sp. S0633
GGTGGAGATGAGCAATGGCTGCATCTGCTGCACCCTGCGCGAAGACCTGCTGCTGGAAGTGTCGCGGCTGGCGCGCGGCGCGCCCTTGCTCAGCACCACGTCGTAGCGGTAGGTGGTCAGCTCGCAATCGCCGCCGTCTTCCTTCAGGCGGATTTCGATCGCGGCGATGTCGCCGCGGCGGCGCGCCAGGCGGCGGAACAGCGCCGGGTCCACCAGCAGTTCCTTTTCCTCGGCGATCAGCGCGTCCAGTTGACGGCGCAGTTCCGCCCGCGTCGGTGCGGCGACGGCGGGCAGCCGGCGCAGCAGGCGGCTGGCCTGGAAGTGGCGCAGCAGGCCCAGGTGGCGCAGGTCGCCCAGCAGCAGTTTGCCGCCGGGGCGCAGCCGCGCCAGCGCCTGGTCCACCACGTCCAGGAAGTAGGCGGCGTCGGGGAAGTATTGCGCCACCGAGTTGAGGATCACAGTGTCGAAGTCGTCCGGCAGGCCGGCCAGCTCGCGGGCTTCGCGCCGCTCCAGCGTCACCTGTTCCAGGCCGCGCGCGGCCACGGTGCGGCCCAGGCGCTCCAGCGCGCGGGCGGAGAAGTCCAGGCCGTGGTAATGCTCGCAGTCCGGGGCGACGGCGAGCAGCAGCATGCCGCTGCCGACGCCGATTTCCAGCACCCGGCGCGGGTTCAGCGCGCGGATGCGGCCGAGGATTTCATCGCGCCAGCGCCGCATGTGCTCGGCGGGAATCAGCGCGTTGTCGTAGGAGTCGGTCCAGCCGACCAGATCGAGGTCGGCGTCCTCGGCCGGCGCGTCTTCGTAGATCATGTCGAAGGCGGGTAGCCAGCCCTTGTCCTTGTCCTTGGCGGCGGCGTCCACGCCGTTGCGCTTGGCGACGTAGGCGACCAGCCGCGCCTGATCGCCGTCGCCGCGCACCACCACGGCGGCTTCCGCCACCGCCGGGTGCTGGCTGAGCAGGGCCTGGATTTCGGCGGTTTCAATGCGGAAGCCGCGCAGCTTGACCTGTTGGTCGGCGCGGCCGCGGTATTCCAGCTCGCCGCGCGGAGTGACGCGCGCCAGATCGCCGCTGCGGTAGAAGCGCAGGCCGCTGCCCAGGTGCGGGTCCGGCATGAAGCGCTGGGCGCTCAGCTCCGGCTGGTTGACGTAGCCCAGCGCCACGCCGGCGCCGCCCACGTGGATTTCGCCCACCATGCCCGGCGGCACCGGCTGCAGGGCGTCGTCCAGCAGACGGATGCACAGATCGGGCAGCGCCGCGCCGATCACGCTGCCCAGCTTGCGCTTGATCTCGGGCAGGCCGATGCGGCGGAAGGTCACGTGCACGGTGGTTTCGGTGATGCCGTACATATTGATCAGCCGCGGGTAGTCGTCGCCGTGGCGGTCCAGCCAGGGTTCCAGGCTGCTCAGGTCCAGCGCCTCGCCGCCGAAGACGACGTAGCGCAGCGCCAGATCGCCTTCGCGCGGGTTGGCTTCCTCGGCGGCCATCAATTGGCGGAAGGCCGACGGGGTCTGGCTCAGCACGGTGACTTTTTCCTCGCACAACAGCTGGTAGAAGGCGTCCGAGGAGCGGGCCAGCAGCGGCGGCACGATTAGCAGGACGCCGCCGTGGGCCAGCGCGCCCCAGATTTCCCATACCGAGAAGTCGAAGGCGTAGGAGTGGAACAGCGTCCACACTTCGCGCGGGCCGAAGCGGAACAGCTCGGCGCTGCTGGAGAACAGCCGGGCGCAGTTGCGGTGGCTGACCGCCACGCCCTTGGGCCGGCCGGTGGAGCCGGAGGTGTAGATGATGTAGGCCAGGCCGTCCGGGTCGTCGCCGGCCGGCAGCGCCGCCGCCGGCGCGGGTTCCGCCGCGTCCAGGGTCAGCAGCGGGCCGGCGAAGGGCGGCAGCGAGGGCGCCAGCGCCTCGGTGCTGAGCACGGCGCGCGCGCCGCTGTCTTCCAGAATGTAGCGGATGCGGTCGGCCGGATAGGCCGGGTCCATCGGCACATAGCCGGCGCCGGCCTTGAGCGCGGCCAGCACGCCGATCAGCATTTCGAAGGAGGGCGTCAGCCACAGGCCCACCGGTTCGCCCGGCCGCACGCCGGCGGCCGCCAGCCGCCGCGCGGCGGCGTCCGACAGCCGTTCCAGCTCGCCGTAACTGAGCTCTTGGCCGTCGCAGCGCAGCGCCGCGGCGTCGGCTTGCCGCGCGGCGAAGCGGCTGAAGGCGCGGTGCACCGGCTCGCAATCGACGGCGGCGGCCTGCCGCGGCAGGGTCAGCAGGGCGGCGGCCTGTTGCGGGGTGGTCAGCGGCAGCGCGGCCAGCGGCGCGTCCGGCTGACGGCTGGCGGCGTCCAGCAGCAGGCTCAGTTGTTCGGCGAGGCGCTCCACCGAGAGCCGCTCGAACAGCGCGGTGTTGTAGGAGAACGCGCCGGACAGGCCGTCCTCGGTCTCGCGCATGAACAGCTCCAGATCGAAGCGGGCGGCCTCCTGGCTCAGCACCGGAGTCAGCCGCAGCCCGTCCAGCGTCGGCATCGCCGCCGGGATGTTGAGCAGGGTGAAGGCGACCTGGAACAGCGGGTTGCGGCTGGGGTCGCGGCTGGCCTGTCCCAGCGCGCCGACCAGTTGGTCGTAGGGCACGGCGGCGTGCTCCACCGCGTCGCGCATGGTGTCGGATTGCCGGCGGGCGAACTGGCGGAAGCTGTCCGCGGGGCCGATGCGGCCGCGGATCACCAGCATATTGGCGAAGAAGCCGATCAGCCCCTCGGTTTCCACCCGTTCGCGGCCGGCCAGCGAGGTGCCGATGGCCAGATCGTCCTGACGCGCGTGGCGGGCCAGCAGCGCCTGGAAGGCGGACAGCAGCAGGCAGAACAGGGTGGTGCGTTCGGCCGCCGCCAGCCGGCGCAGGCGCTCGGCGGTATCGGCGCCGATGTCGAAGCCCACGGTGGCGCCGTCGAAGCCCTGCACCGGCGGCCGCGGCTTGTCGGTGGGCAGCTCCAGCGTGGGCAGGCCGGCCAGTTGGGTTTTCCAGTAGGCGAGGTCGGCGTCCCAGCGGTCTTGCCGGCCGTTGGCGTGCTGCCAGCGCGCGTAGTCCAGGTACTGGATGGGCAGCTCGGGCAGTTCCGGCGCGCGGCCGCGGCTGAGCGCGGCGTAGGCGCGGGCCGCCTCGTCCATCAGCACCGTCAGCGACCAGGCGTCGCCGACGATGTGATGCAGGGTCAGCACCACCGCGTGTTCGTCCGCCGCCAGCTTCAGCAGCGCGATGCGCAGCGGCTGGCCGACGGACAGGTCGAAGGCGTGGGCGCTTTCGCGGCGCGCCAGCGCCTCCAGCCGGGAGGCGGCTTCTTCGGCCGGCAGGCCGGACCAGTCCAGGCGCTCGATGGCCGCGCGGCCGGCCGGCTGCGGGATCTGCGCCGCCGCGCCGTCCACTTCGCGGATGGCGGTGCGTAGCGAGGCGTGGCGCGCCACCACGCAATCAAAGGCCCGGCACAGCGCGTCCGCCTGCAAGGCGCCGCTCAGGCGGAAGGCGGAGCAGATATTGTAGGCGGCGGCGCCGGCGCTCAGCTGGTGCAGGAACCAGAGCCGCTGTTGTTGGAAGGACAGCGGGCCGGAGGCGGCGTCGCCGCGGGCGATCCGCCCGCCGTCGACGGGCGCGGGGGCCGGGAGCAAGACGTCCAGTTCTTGTTCCAGCAAATGGTCGAGAAGGTCCAGGTCGTTATCGTTCCAATCGCTAACGCTCATTTCAATGGCTTTCCAGGTGATGTGTTGTCGGCGCCCATCGGGCTGCGCGTCCATCGCGCCCGATTTGATTTCGATTATTTTTCGAGGTCTGTAAAAATATTCAATTTATGCGGTATATTCTTTGGCGGGTTTTGTGAGTCGGTATTCTCCGATTTAAACAATTCCAATTAGCAATGTTTTGGTTGGATAAATAGATTTATTTAGAAACTGTTTTAATTTTCTAGCGACGGCACGGAGGTTGATATGACGCAGGACGCGATGAACGAAACCAAATACATCGTGGTGGTGAATCACGAGGAGCAATATTCGATATGGCCGGAATATCGCGACATTCCAGCCGGCTGGCGCTCGCTTGGCGTCAGCGGCGCGGAACAGGAGTGTCTGGACTATATTGAAAAGAATTGGACGGATATGCGTCCCTTGAGCCTGAGGCAGTTCATGCAGGAAAATCAAACGGCTTCCCCTTCCGCGAATTAATGGTGTCTATGTCTTGTTTTTGAAGTCGCCGCATCGCGGCGACTTTTTCATTGCAAAGGCAGCCGTCGCGTCAGCCAGGGCAGCAGCAGCCGGTTCAGCCGGGACAATAGCCGGTGGCGCAGGTCCAGCCAGTTGAGGTCCATGTGGTGGCGGGCGTAGCCGCCGTCGGGATCGTCGGCCGGCGGCCAGGAGCTGCCGTCCGGCGTGGGCGAGCCGGGTTCGAAGTAATAGCCGGGGCAGCACAGCGTGGCCGCGTCGTCCAGGCAGCCGCTTTGCTGCACGCACCAGGTGAAGAAGCGCGGCCCCACGGTGACGGCGGTGCGCATCGCCGGCGATTCGCGCAGCCGGGCCGGCATCGCCGGGTCCAGCGGCGCGCACTGGCCGGCGGCCAGCCGGTCCAGCACGGTGTCCCACAAGGGGTGGCCGGGCGCGCTGCCTATCAGCGCGTTGTTGAAGCCGTGGGTGCGCGACAGGATCAGCCGCCTCTCCGGCAGCAGCGGGTCTATGGGCCGCAGGTTTTCGATGTCCATGTCGATGTAGAAGCCGCCGTGCAGCGCCAGGAACAGATAGCGCGCGGCGTCTATGCGTTGGATGTCGCGCTCGAAGCCGGCGTAGCGAGCCGCGAACCAGGGATAGTGCTCGTCGACCAGCGCCTGCATCTTGGGCGCGTCCCAGAACACGAACTCCCAGTCCGGATGGCGTCGCATCCAGCTGTCGCGGTAGCGGCGGTATTTGTCCGGCAGCGCGGCGGCGCCTTGATACCAGATCTGATGGATGCGGCGCGGAATGCCCGCCTCCGGAGCGGAAAGTGTCGGCTTCACGAGAAGGTCGCTCCGCCGTCGATGGCGATGATGCGGCCGTTGAAGTAATCGCATTCGATGATGAATTTCAGCCCCTGCCAGATTTCCGCCGGCTCGGCCATGCGCCGCAGCGGCACCTGGGCGATCAAGTCCTCGCGGGTGGCCGGCGCCAGGCCCGCCGCCATCGGGGTGTCGGTCAGGCCGGGCGCGAGGCCGGCCACGCGAATGCCGAAGGGCGCCAGTTCCAGCGCCCAGGTCCGGGTCAGCGCGTCCAGGCCGGCCTTGGACGCCGCGTAGTTGGACTGGCCGGGATTGCCGGCGCTGGTGACGGAGGAGACGTTGACGATCAGGCCCGGCGTGTTGAGGCCGGACTCCACGCGGGCGGCGGCGAATTCTCGGCTCAGCAGATAGGGAGCGGTCAGATTGGCGTCCAGCACCGCCCGCCATTGCGCGGTGGGCAGCTTGCGGACGAAGCCTTCCACGTCCAGCCTCACCAGCCAGCCGTCGCGCAGGATGCCGGCGTTGTTGACCAGCAGATTGGCTGGCTCCGTGTCCTCCGACGCCGTTTTCAGAAAGGCGCGGACCGCGGCTTCCTGGCTCACGTCCAGCACCGAGCCGCGCACCGCGCCGGGCAGGCCGGCGGCGTCTTCCTCCAGCCGGCGCAGGCCGGCGGCGTCCAGGTCGGCGGCGTGGACCCGCGCGCCGGCGCGGGCCAGTTCCAGCGCGAAAGCGCGGCCGATGCCGCTGGCGGCGCCGCTGACGATGGCGTTGATGTGTTCCAGTTTCATTCTGCGGTTTCCATGGTGGTGGTTTGGGCGGCGGCCTGGCGCAGCGCGTCGCGCTCGGCGTCGGACATGCCGCGCAGCTTCAGGTAGACGGCGGCGATCTTGGCGGCCAGGCCGGGCGCGGACTCGCGTTCGGCCAGCAGCGCGGCCAAGGCGCGCGGGGTCTGGGCGTGGAAGGTGGCGCGCAGCGGCAGGGTCTGCCGGAAGATCTTGTTGACGCGCACCTGGATGCGGGTGGCCAGCAGCGAATGGCCGCCCAGTTCGAAAAAGTCGTCGTCGGCGGCGATGCCGGCGCGCTCGAACACTTCTTCCCACAGCGCGCACACGGCTTGCTCCAGCGCGCCCTGGGGCGCGCTGCCGGCGCGGGTCGGCGCGTTCGCCGCCGGTTCGGGCAGGGCCTTACGGTCCAGCTTGAGGTTGGCCGTCAGCGGCAGCCGCTCCAGGGTGACAAAGCGGCTGGGCAGCATATAGCCGGGCAGCGCGGCGGACAGCCGGGCGCGGACCCGCTGCAAGGCGGCCGGATCGGCCTCGTCGCCGGCGCGCCAGGCGCCGCTGTCGTCCGGCACCAAATAGGCGATCAGCCGGGCGTGGCCTTGCGGGTCGCGGCGGACGGCCGCCGCGGCCTGGCGCACGCCGGGCAGCTCGCGCAGCCTGGTTTCCACTTCCTCCAGCTCCAGCCGGAAGCCGTTGAGCTTGGCCTGGCCGTCCAGCCGGCCCAGCACGCGGACCTCGCCGTTCGGCAGCAGGCAGGCCAGATCGCCGCTGCGGTAGACGCGGGCGCCGGGCCGGCCGGCCAGCGGATCGGGGAGGAAGCGGGCGGCGGTTTGCGCCGGCGCGCCCAGATAGCCCAGCGCCAGGCCGTCGCCGCCTATGCGCAGTTCGCCGGCCAGATGCGGCGGCAGCGGCTGGTCGTGATGGTCGGCCGTCCACAGCGTGGTGCGGCGGATGGCGTGTCCGGCCGGCGGCGGCAGCTGGCCGCCGTCCACCCGGTGCAGCGCGGACCAGATGGTGGTTTCGGTGGGCCCGTAGACGTTCCACAGCGCGGCGCCGGCGTCCAGCAGCGCGCGGGCCAGATCGGCGGGCAGCGCCTCGCCGCCGCACCAGGCGCGCCGGCCGGGCGCGGGCTTCCAGCCGGCTTCCAGCAGCATGCGCCAGCTGGCCGGCGTGGCCTGGATCACGCTGGCGTCACGGCGCGCGGCCTCGGCGGCCAGCGCCGGGCCGTCCCCGGCGGCCGAGGCCGGCGCGATGGCGACGGTGCCGCCGCAGACCAGGGGCAGCAGCAGTTCCAGCGCGGCGATGTCGAAGGACCAGGTGGTGACCGACAGCAAGACGTCGTCGGCGCTGAAGCCGGGCTCGGCGCGGAAATGCCTCAGGATGTTGGCCAGCGAGCGATGGGCGATCTGCACGCCCTTGGGCCGGCCGGTGCTGCCGGAGGTGAACAGGGTGTAGGCCGGCGCTTCCGGGTGGAGCGCGTCGCCGGGCAGCGGGCCCTCGTCGATGTCCGCGGCTGCGGGCGGCAGGGGCGCGGGCAGCGTCAGCAGCTTGGCGGAGGCGGGCCAGCCGGAGGCGTCGCCGTCGACGAGGATCAGGCCGGGGCGGGCGTCTTCCAGGATGGCGTCGCGGCGCAGCGGCGGCAGCGCCGGGTCCAGCGGCAGGTATTGCGCGCCGGCCCACAGCGTGGCCAGCAGCGCGGTCAGCGCGCGCGCGTCAGGCGGCAGCGCCAGCGCCACGGTGTCGCCCGGGGAGACCCCGTCGGCGATCAGCCAGCGCGCCAGCGCGCGCGCGCCGCTCACCAGTTGGCCGTAGCTCAGGCTGCCGTCCTCGGCGGCGACCGCGGTCTTGCCCGGCTTGAGGCGCGCGGCGGCGCTCAGCATGGCGAGCACGGTGTCGCCGTCCGGCGGCGGGAAGGCGGCCGGCGGCGTCGGCTCGGCCAGGCGCAGATCGCCGACGCGGTCCGCGCCGTCGGCGATCTGGCGCAGCAGCCGCGGCAGCGCGTGCAGCAGCGCTTCCACGCGTTCCGCCTCGATGCGGCCGGCGTCGAAGACGCCGTCCAGCTCGATGGCGTCGGCGCCGGGTTTGACGTAGAGGGTCAGCGGGTAGTTGGATTGCTCGCGCGCGGAGGCCGCGCCCACGCGCAGCGCCTGGGCGGCGTCGCCGACCTCGGCGCGGATCGGGTAGTTCTCATAGACCAGCACCGCGTCGAACAGCGGCTGGCGCGCGGACAGGCCGCTCCAGCGCTGAATGTCCACCAGGGCGCTGGCTTCGTGCGGCACCAGCCGGCTTTGGGCGTCTTGCAGCCGGCCGAGGAAATCGCCGATAGGCTGCGCGGCCGAGCAGTCGGCGCGCAGCGGCAGGGTGGCGATGAACAGGCCGACGGCGGCGTCGCGGCCGGGCAGCGATTCGGGCCGGCCGGACATGGTGACGCCGAACACCAGATCGTCGCAGCGGCCGATGCGGGACAGGGCCACCGCCAGCGCGCCCTGGAACAGGGTGTTGAGCGTGACTTTGCGTTCGCGCGCGGTCTTGCGCAGCGCGGCGCCCAGTTCCGGGCTCAGCCGCAGCGACTGGGAGCGCGGCCGGGCCGGGCCGCCGGCCGGCAGCAGGGCCAGATCGGCCGCGGCGGCGTAGCCGCTGAAGTAGTCGCGCCAGAAGGCTTGCTGGGCCTGGCGGTCGCTATGCGCGCGCAGCCATTTGATGAAGCGCCCGAAGGAGGGCGCTGGCGGCAGCGCCGCGCTCTGGCCCTGGCTCAGTCCGCGGTACAGGGCCAGCGCCTCGTCGAAGACGACGGCCATGGACCAGCCGTCCAGCAGCGCGTGGTGATGGGTCCAGACCAGCCGCCACGGCGCGCCGTTACGCGTCAGCAGCGCGAGGCGCATCAAGGGCGGGGCGTCCAGCGCGAAGCCGGCGGCGCGGTCGGCGGCCAGATAGCGTTCCAGCGCGGCCTCGTCCGGCGTTTCGCGGACGGAGAACGGCAGCGCGGGCGCGCGATGGACCCGCTGCAGCGGCGCGGCCAGCCCTTCCCAGGCGAAGCTGACGCGCAGCGCGTCATGCCGCGCCAGCACCTGTTCCCAGGCTTGGCGCAGCAAGGCCGGGTCCACCGCGCCGTCCAGTTCGGCGACCACTTGCTCGATATAGACGCCGGCCGGGCCGGCGGCGGCTTCCATCCGCGAGTGGAACAGCATGCCTTCCTGCACCGGGGTCAGCGACCACAGGTCGACGATGTCGCCATGCGCGCCCAGCGCCGCGGGCAGGCCGGCCTCGTCCAGCGCGGCCAGCGGGAAATCGTCCGGGGTCAGGGCCGACGCCGCGGCGTCGGCGTCCAGGCTCAGCAGCGCCAGCAGCCGCTGCCGCGTCTGGCGGGCGAGGGCTTCCACCGTCGCGCGCGGCAGGGCGGCGCGGCCGTAGTTCCAGCGCAGCGACAGCTTGCCGTCGCTGACCAGGGCCACGATGTCGATCAGCCGCGGGCGCAGGCCGTCCGGGTCTTCCATCGCGCCCACTGATTCCGGCGCCGGCGCCAGCGCGCCGTCGGCCGGCAGGCTGGCGTCGAACTGGCCCAGGTAGTTGAAGGCGATCTGCGGCTCCGGAGCGGTGGCCAGCGCGCGGGCGTCGGCGTCGTCCGCCTGCCGCAGCGCGCCGTAGCCGGCGCCGCCGGCCGGCACCGCGCGCAGCGTCTGCTTGACCCGGCGCAGCAGGCGCTGCGGCGTGGCTTCGGCCAGGCCGCTCACGGTCAGCGGGTACAGGGCGGTGAACCAGCCCACGGTGCGGGAGAGGTCCAGCGTCTCGTCGTCGCGGCCGTGGCCTTCCATGGTGACGGACAGCGCGTCGGCGTCCAGCCAGTCGCGCAGCGCGCCCAGCGCCGCCGCCAGCAGCATTTCCTCGGCGCTGGCGCGCAGCGCTCCGCCGCGGAGCAGGGCGGCGGTTTCGCCGCCGTCCAGCGACAGTTCCACGGTGTCGGCCGCGCCGTAGCGGTTGTCGCGTTCCGCCTCCGCCGTCAGCGGGACGCGGACCGCGTCGGCGGCCAGCCGCGCCTGGTCTAGCCAGTAAGCGCGTTCTTCGGCGGAGGGCGCGCGCGGGCGCAGCGCCCAATGGCCGAAGCCGACGCGCGCCGGCGGCGGGGCCACGCCGGCCAGCAGGCCGGCGAGATCCTGCAACAGCACGCGCCAGGACACGCCGTCCACGATCAAATGATGGATGAGCAACAGCAGCCGGCCGGCTTCGCCGTCGCCGCAGTCGAAGTGCACGGCCCGCAGCAGCGGCCCGCGTTCCAGATCCAACTCCCGCTGCGCCGCTTCGGCGCGGGCCTCGATGGCGGCGGCGCGCTCCGCGGCCGGCAGCGCGCTCAGATCGACGCGCTCCAGCCAGTCTTCTTCGCGCAAGGCCTCGCGCGGCGCGTAGTGTTGACGCCAGCCTTCGGCGCCGGCGGCGAAGCGCAGGCGGAAGGCGTCGTGGCTTTGTTCCAGCCGCAGCAGGGCGTCGCGCAGCGCCGGCGCGGAGACGCCGGCGGCCACGCTCAGCAGCAGCGCCTGGTTCCAGTGGCCGGGACGCGGCAGGGCGCTTAGGCGTTCAAAGAACCAGTGCTGGGCCGGGGTCAGCGGCAGCGGCGTGTCGGACGGAATCTCCGGCAGTTCGGCTTCCGGCCGCGCCGGGCGAACCTGGGCGGCCAGTTCGGCGACGGTGGGATGGCTGAAGATGTCGCGCGCGGCCAGCGCCAGGCCGGCCTGGCGGGCCTGGGCCACGATTTGCAGGCCGAGGATGGAGTCCCCGCCCAATTGGAAGAAGTTGTCGTCGGCGCCGATGTCCTCGCGGCCCAGCACTTGTTGCCAGATCGCGGCCAAGGCTTGCTCTTGCGGGGTGTCGGGCGCGCGGCCGCGGGCCGGGGACGCCGCGTCCGTCTGCGGCGCCGGCAAGGCGGCGCGGTCGGTCTTGCCGTTGGGGCCGACCGGCCATTGCCGCAGCGCGATCCATTGCGCCGGCAGCATGTATTCCGGCAAGCGCAGGCGCAGCGCCGCCAGCATGGCCGCGCGCCAGTCGCCGGCCTCGGCCTCCGGCGTCAGCCGGACGTAGGCGGCCAGCCGGTCCGCGCCGGAGCGGTCGCGGTAGAGCGCGGCGGCGGCTTGGCGCACGCCGGGGCAGGCGGCGAGGCCGGCTTCGATCTCCTCCAGTTCCACCCGCTGGCCGCGCAGCTTGACCTGGCCGTCGGCGCGGCCCAGGTATTCCAGCGCGCCGTCCGGCAGCAGGCGCACGATGTCGCCGCTGCGGTACAGGCGGCCGCCGGGCAGCGGCGACAGCGGGTCCGGGATAAAACGCCGCGCGGTCTGCGCCGGCTGGCCCAGATAGCCGCGCGCCAGGCCGCAGCCGGCGATGTAGAGTTCGCCGCGCACGCCGGGCGGCACCGGATTGAGGCGGGCGTCCAGCACGTGGAAGACGACGCCGTCTATGGGCTGGCCGATGCCGACGGCGAGCGCCGGCGGGTCCGAGCGCAGGTATTCCGCGCTGGAGGCGTCGATGGCGGTTTCGGTGGGGCCGTAGAGATTGACCAGCGGGATGTCCAGCGCGGCGTGGAAGCGGGCCAGGGTGGCGGCCGGCAGCGCTTCGCCGCCGACGAAGACCCGGCGCAGCGCGCGGCAGCCGGCGAAGTCCGGCATCGCCAGCAGCACGGCCAGCAGGCTGGGCACCAGCTGCAGCACGGTGACGCCTTGTTCGCGCACGGCGCGGATCAGGTAGTCCGGGTCGCGGTGGCCGTCCTCGGCCGCCAGCAGCAGCTTCGCGCCCTGGGTCAGCGGCGCCCAGAATTCCCATACCGAGGCGTCGAAACCCACCGGGGTTTTCTGCAGCACCGCGTCGTCCGCGTCCAGCGGGTAGCGGCGCTTCATCCAGGCCATGTGGTTGTCCAGCGCGGCGCGGCCGACGGCGACGCCCTTGGGGCGGCCGCTGGAGCCGGAGGTGAACAGCAGATAGGCCAGCGCGTCGCCGTGGACCGGCGCGACGGGGGCGGCCGCGTCTTCATCGTGCAGATCTTCGGCCAGGTTTGCTTGCAAGACGGCGCAGCCGGGCGGCGCGTCAGCGGCGGGGTCCAGGCTGAGCAGCAGGGCCGGCGCGGCCTCTTGCAGGATGTCGCGGCGGCGCGCTTCCGGCTGGCCGCGGTCCAGCGGCAGATAGGCGGCGCCGGCTTTCAGCGTCGCCAGCATCGCCACCACCAGCTCGGGCGAGCGCGGCAAGTCCAGCGCCACCACCGCGTCCGGGCCGGCGCCGTGCGCCAGCAGCCGGCGCGCCAGCCGATTGGCGCGGGCGTCCAGTTGGGCGTAGCTCAGCGTCGCGCCCTCGCCGGCCACGGCCACGGCGTCCGGGCGTTGCCGCGCGACGGCGGCGATGGCCTGCGGCACCGAGAAGTCGGCGAGGCCGGCGGACGGGCCGCGTAGCGGCTTGGGCGCGCTCTCGGTCAGCGGCGCGTCCAGGCACAGGGCGTCCGGGTTCCGCGTCAGCGTCTCGGCGGCGGCCAGGTAGAGCCGGCCGATGGCGGCCACTTGCGCGTCGGGGAAGGCCGCGCGGTCGTAGGAAAAGCCCAGGGTGACGGCGCCCTCGGCGCGGCTGGCGCTGAAGGTGACCGCCAGCGGGATGTCCACCGCTTCCAGGCGGCTGCTGTCCAGCACTTCCAGCGCGCCGGCCTCGCCCAGTTCGCGGTAGACGTGGAAGTCCACGTAGTTGAAGGAGGCTTCGAAGCGGGCGGCGTCGCCCAGCTTGAGGATGTCCGCCAGCGGGAAGAAGCGGTGAGGCAGGCTGTTGCCCTCCGCCGCCATGGTTTCCGCCAGCAGCGCGCGCCAGCTGCCGCCGACGCGGACGCGCAGCGGCAAGGTGTTGAGGAAGAGGCCCAGCGCTTCGGCGCCGTCGGCGTCGGCCGGGCGGCCGTTGCTGACCAGGCCGGTGACGATTTCGTGCTGGCCGCACAAGCAGGCCAGCGCGCGGGCGTGCACCGCCAGCAACAGGGTCTTCAGCGGCAGGCCGCTGTCGGCGGCCAGGCGGATCAGCGCGGCGGCGACCGCGGCCGGGAAACCGATTTCCTGCGCGCCCACCCTGGCCTTGCCCGCCGGCGCGGCATGCTGCGGCCAGCGCGGAATGGCGGCGGACGGCAGGCCGCTCAATTGGGCGCGCCAGTAAGCCTGTTGCGCCGGATCGGCCAGCGCCGCCCGCTCCGCGGCGACGAAGTCGCGGAAGGCCGCGCGCGGCGCCGGCGCGGGGCCGGTCTGGCCGCGCATGCGTTTGAACAAGGCCGCGCACAGGGTGGCCACGCTCCAGCCGTCCAGGATGGCGTGGTGGAAGGCCAGCGTCAGCTGCCACTCGTCGTCGGCCAGCCGCAGGCAGCCGACGCGCAGCAGCGGCGGCCGCTCCGGCGCGAAGCGCTGCTCGCTCAATTGCCGCAGCTGGCTGGCCACGGCCTCGTCCCGCTGCTGCGGCGACAGGCCGCGCAGGTCGTCGATGTCCAGACTGGGGGTCAGATCGCGCCAGACCAGCTGCAGCGGCTGGGAGTAGCCGGCCAGCGCGAAGCCGGTGCGCAGCAGCGGATGTTCGCGGCTCAGCTCCGCCAGCGCCTGGCGCAGGCGTTCCGGGGCGATGTCGGCGCGCAGCCGGTGGGAGAACACATCGTGGTACAGATTGCGGCCGTCGTCGTATTCATTGTGGAACAGCATGCCGGCCTGCAGTCTGGCCAGCGGCAGCGCGTCTTCCACCTCGGGCGGCAGCCGCGCGCGGTCGGCGGCGTCTATCAGCGCGAAGGGCGGCAGGACCGCGTCCGGCGCGCTGGTGTTTTCGTCTTCGCCTTCGCCCATCGCCTCGAGGATGGCGGCGATGGTGCCGTGGCGGAAAATGTCCTGGATGCTCAGCGGGCAGCCGCGCTCCTTGGCCAGGCCGGCGATGCGCACGCTGCGGATGGAGTCGCCGCCCAGCGAGAAATAATTGTCGTGGATGCCGACGCGGGGCAGGCCCAGCACCTGGCTCCAGATCTCGGCCAGCAGCTGTTGTCTGGGGGTGGCGGCGGGGACGTAGGGCGTGTCCAGCGCCGAGCGCGCGCCCTGCGGCGACGGCAGCGCGCGCGCGTTCACCTTGCCGTTGAGGGTGAGCGGAAACTCGGCCAGCGCGATGAAGGCCGCCGGAATCATGTGGGCCGGCAAGCGCGAGGTCAGATGGCGGCGCAAGGCGTCGGCGCCGGCCGCGGCCGGGTCGTCGGCGCGCAGATAGGCGATGAGTTGGTCGTCGGCGGCGACGAGGTGAACGTCGCTCACCGCCGGATGGCTCAGCAGCGCGGCGCGCACTTCGCCCAGCTCGATGCGGAAGCCGCGTATCTTCACTTGATGGTCGATGCGGCCGCAGTAGAGCAGTTCGCCGTCGGCGCTGCGCCGCGCCAGATCGCCGGAACGGTAGCGCCGTTCCGCGCCGACGCCGGGAAAACGCTCGGCGTTCAATTGCGGGCGGTTCAGATAGCCTAGGCTGACGCCGGCGCCGCCGACCAGGATTTCGCCGGGCGCGCCCAAGGGCACGGGGTGGCCGCAGGGGTCCACCAGTTCCAGGCTCAGGTCGTCCAGCGGCTCGCCTATCGGGCTGAGTTCGCCGCCGGCCTCAAGATCGGCGGCGCGGATGCGGCGGAAGGTGACGTGGACGGTGGTTTCGGTGATGCCGTACATATTGGCCAGCCGCGGGCCGTCGTCGCCGTGCCGCTCCAGCCATGGGTGCAGCTCGGCCAGCCGCAGCGCCTCGCCGCCGAAGATCACCCAGCGCAGCGCGGACGGACGCGGCAGCGGCGCGGCGCTTTCCGCGGCGATCGCCAGCTTGAACGCCGACGGGGTCTGGTTCAGCACGGTGACGCCCTCGCGGCCCAGCAGTTCGACGAAGGCGGCCGGATCGCGGCTGAGTTCGCGCGGCACCACCACGCAGCGGCCGCCGTAGAGCAGCGCGCCCCAGATTTCCCACACCGAGAAATCGAAGGCGAAGGAGTGGAAATAAGTCCAGACGTCGTTCTCGTCGAAGGCGAAATGGCGGGCGCTGGCGGAGAACAAGCGCAGCACGTTGCGGTGGGAAACCAGCACGCCCTTGGGCTGGCCGGTGGAGCCGGAGGTGTAGATCACGTAAGCGCCGTGCCCGGCTTCCAGGCCGGCGGGCGGCCGCGCCGCCGGTCTGGCGCCGCAGCCTATTTCCGCCAGCGACAGGCAGCGGTGTTCCGCCGGCAGCCGCGGCCGGAGTTCGGCGTCGGTCAGCGTGAGCAAAGCCTGGCTGTCGTCCAGCTGATAGGCCAGCCGCTCTGCCGGATAATCCGGGTCCAGCGGCAGATAGACGCCGCCGGCCAGCGTCACGCCCAGCATGGCGGCGATCTGCGCGGCGGAGCGCGGCAGGCAGACG
Organism: Chromobacterium sp. S0633; assembly: GCF_024158805.1. Classification (NCBI taxonomy): domain Bacteria; kingdom Pseudomonadati; phylum Pseudomonadota; class Betaproteobacteria; order Neisseriales; family Chromobacteriaceae; genus Chromobacterium; species Chromobacterium sp. S0633. Next base: position 15,164 of record NZ_JAMZGH010000071.1, read on the forward strand.
CCCACCCTGACGCCGGGCGCGACGCCGTCCTGGCGCAAGCGTTCCGCAATGGCGGCGGCCTGGGCGCGCAGCTGCCGGTAGCTCAGCGTCGCGGGGCCGTCGCTGACGGCGACGCGGTCCGGAAAACGCTCGGCGGCGGCCAGGAAGGCGGCGGCCAGGCTGTCCGGCCCGCCGCGGCCGGCCGGCGGGAGCGGCGCGGGCGGCTGAACCGCGCTGGGCCGAACCAGGCCCAACTCGCGCAGCGCGGCGTCCGGCCGCGCGGCGATCTGGCGCAGCAGCTCCAGATAGGCCTCGGCCAGCGCCGCGGCCGGCGCCTCGTCCACCCGCGCGCGGTCGAAGCCCAGCTTCAAGCTCAAGCCGTCCGCGCCCGGCACCAGGGTCAGGGTCAGCGGGTAGTGGGTGCGCTCGCGCTGGGAGACGTCGGAAATCCGGAAGCCCAAGCCGTCCGAGGGCAGGGCGTCGCCTATCGGGAAGTTGTCTATCGCCACCAGGGTTTCGAACAGCGGCTGGCCGCGCGGCACGCCGCTGTGGCGCTGGACGTCGGCCAGATCGCTGTGCGACAGCGATTGCAGCTCCAGCTGGCGGCGCTGCACCTCGGCCAGCCATTGCGGCAGCGCGGCGTCGGCCGGCGTCGCCAGGCGCAGCGGCAGGGAGTTGATCAACAGGCCCGCCATGCCGTCCACGCCGGGCAGGTCGATGGCGCGGCCGGACAGGGTGAGGCCGAAGACCACGTCGTCCTGGCGCGCGTAGCGGCTGAGCAGAATGGCCCAGGCGCCCAGCAGCAGGGTGCCCGGCGTTACCCGGCAGCGTTCGGCGGCGGCGGCGAGGTCGCCGTCGACGCGGTAGTCCAGACCTCGTTCGATCTGGCCGACGTCGGCGCCGGCCAAGGCGCCCGGCAGCGCCGGCCGGTCCAGGCCCAGCGGCGTCGGCGCGGCGAGATCGCCCAGCAGGGCGCGCCAGCGGCTGGCGGCGGCGTCCTGGTCCTGGCGGCCCAGCCAGCTCAGATAGGCGGAGAAGGGCGGCGGCGGCGGCGGCAGCGCCGCGCCGGACAGCAGCGCGAAGTAATCGCGCATCAGGATGGGCAGCGACCAGCCGTCCAGCAGAATGTGATGGTGGCTCCAGATCAGCCGCCATTCCGCCGGCCCGTAGCGCAGCAGCGTCAGCCGCATCAGCGGCGGCCGGTTCAGCTGGAAGCCGCGGCGGCGGTCTTCGTCCAGCAGCGCCTCCAGCCGCCGCTCGCGCTCGGCCGCATCGTCTTGGCTCCAGTCGTGGACGGCCAGCGGCGCGCGGGCGCGGCGGAACACCACCTGGCGCGGCTCGGCCTGGCCCTTGGTGACGAAGGCGGTGCGCAGGATGGGATGGCGTTCGGCCAGCCGCTCCAGCGCGTCGGCCATGGCGGCGGGGTCCACCGCGCCGTCCAGCCGGCAGATCAATTGCTCGAAATAGACCGGCGAGCCGGGCGCGAACAAGGTGTGGAACAGCACGCCGCGTTGCAGCGGGCTCAGGGGCAGGATGTCCTGGATCTGGTCTTTGAGGTTCGGTGTGCTTGTCATGGTCATTCTATGTCGGTGAGGTCGTCCAGCAAGGCGGCCAATTCGTTCTCTTCCAGCGCGACGCCGGCGAAGTCCGAGGTGTGGTAGGCGACGGCGGGCAGGCCGCCGGCGCGGCAGAGCGCGGCCAGTTCTTCCAGCGCCAGGCGGCACTGTTCGGCCAGGGCCGGGGTGTCGTGGGCGTCGGCGTAGTCGAAGTCCAGCCGCAGGCGGCCTTTCTCGATGCGGGCGTTGACGGCGACGGCGTGCGGCAGCCGCTGGCGCGGGTCTTGCGCCGGTCCGGCCTCCCGCGCCGACAGCCGCGCGCGCAGCCGCGGCAGCACGCCGTCGGCGGCGTCGTCCAGCCGGCCCAGATAGTTGAAGCTGAGCGGCCGCGGCGGCGCCTGGTCCAGCGGCAGATAGACGGCGCCGGCCTTCAGCGTGGCCAGCAGCGCCGTCACCG
>NZ_JAMZGH010000072.1:0-16469 GCF_024158805.1 Chromobacterium sp. S0633
GTCCGCGGCCTCCGCCGCGCTGGCCGAAGTCTCGCCCGCGGCCAAGCCCGGCGCCACCGAACTGGCGGCCAATCTGTCCACGATGACGCCGGCGATGCCGGCCGCGCAGCCGGCCCCCGCGGCGAAACCCGAGCCCAAGCCGGAAGTCAAACCGGAGCCCAAGCCGGAGGCCAAGCCCAAACCCGAACACAAGCCGGAGCCGAAACCGGCCAAGCCCGAGCATAAAAAGCCCGAAATCAAGCTGGACGAAAAGCCGGCCCGCAAGCCGGACCCGGCGGCTATCCTGGAAGGACGCTTCGATTCGCTGGACAAGCCGGCGGCGAAGAAAGAGGAGCCGGCGGCCAAGGGCGAGAGCAAATCGGTGATCCAGCTGGCGGCGCTGTCGGACCCGGACAAGGCCGACGCCTTGAAGTCCAAGCTGTCGTCGATAGGCGTGTCCGCTCATTTCAGCAAGGTGCAGACCAGCAAGGGCGAGGTGACCCGGGTGCGGGTGGGCCCGTTCAACAGCCGCGCCGAGGCGCAAGCCACCTTGCAGAAGCTGGCCAAGGCCGGCGTTAACGGCATTATCGTGACCAAGTAGCCGTCATGACCATCTTCGACTATATTGCCATCGCCATCATCGCCGGTTCCATCCTGGTGGCGATGATGCGCGGCCTGGTGGCCGAAGTGCTGTCGCTGGGCTCCTGGCTGATCGCCTTCTGGTGCGCCAAGCAGTTTTCGCCGGTGGTGTCGGCGTTCCTGCCCGGCGAATTGAGTTCGGAAGGCTTGCGGCTGGTGGCCGGTTTCGTGGCGGTGTTTTTCCTGGCCTGGCTGGCCACGGCCTTGCTGCGGGTCACGCTGACCGGCATGCTGGACAGCGTGGGGCTGGGCGGAGTCAATCGATTGTTCGGGGCGGTGTTCGGCCTGGCTCGCGGGCTGGTGCTGGTGACGGCCCTGGTTTTGGTGGGCGGCTTGAGCGATCTGCCGCGACAACCCATGTGGAGGAATGCCGTGCTCTCGGCGCCATTTGAATCGGTGGCCTTATCATTAAGGCCCTGGTTACCGGCGATGCTGGCCGATAACCTCCACTACACCGGGTAGCTGGTGAACAAGGCGGAATATCTTGATATCTTCACTTCAAGATTCCGCCTTTTTCTTTGTCTTGTTTTTTTGTCCGTTTCTTTAGTAGTAGGGAAGAGAGCAAAAGATGTGTGGAATTCTAGGCGTGGTCGGTCAGGCTCCGGTCAACCAGTTGCTGTATGACGGTTTGCAGGTGCTGCAACATCGAGGTCAGGACGCCGCCGGCATCGTGACCGCCAATGGCAAGACCTTTCACATGCACAAGGGCAGCGGCATGGTGCGCGACGTGTTCCGCACGCGCAATATGCGTTCCCTATTGGGCGCGGCCGGCATCGCCCATGTGCGCTATCCCACCGCCGGCTCCGCCTCCTGCCTGGCCGAGGCGCAGCCGTTCTACGTCAACTCGCCGTTCGGCATCGTGCTGGCGCACAACGGCAACCTGACCAATACCGAAGAGCTCAAGGCGGACATGTTCCGCCACGATCTGCGCCACATCAACACCAACTCCGATTCCGAGGTGTTGTTGAACGTGTTCGCTCATGAGCTGACCCAGCGCCTCAGCGCCAACGAATTGAGCGTGGACGCGGTGTTCGGCGCCATCGAGGCGGTGCACCGCCGCGTGCGCGGCGCTTACGCGGTGGTGGCGATGATCGCCGGCTACGGCCTGGTGGCCTTCCGCGACCCCAACGGCATCCGCCCGCTGGTGATAGGCACTTGCGTCAACAGCGGCAAGACCGAATACATGTTCGCGTCGGAATCCGTGGCGCTGGACTGTTCCGGTTTCAGCCTGCTGCGCGACGTGCAGCCGGGCGAGGGCATCTTCGTCAGCTTCGACGGCGAATTCCACGCCCGCAGCTGCGCCAGCGACACCCGCCACGCGCCTTGCCTGTTCGAATACGTGTACTTCGCGCGCCCGGATTCGGTGATAGACGGCGCTTCGGTTTACCAGGCGCGCATCGTGATGGGCGAAAAGCTGGCCGAGAAAATCCGCCGCGCCTTGCCGGAGCTGGACATCGACGTGGTGATGCCCATCCCGGACACCAGTCGCCCCAGCGCGCTGCAGCTGGCCAACCACCTGGGCCTGCCGTACCGCGAGGGCTTCATCAAGAACCGCTACATCGGCCGCACCTTCATCATGCCGGGCCAGGCGGTGCGCAAGAAATCGGTGCGCCAGAAGCTGAACCCGGTGGCCTGCGAATTCAAGGGCCGCAATGTGCTGCTGGTGGACGATTCCATCGTGCGCGGCACCACGTCCAAGGAAATCGTGCAGATGGCGCGCGACGCCGGCGCCAAGAAAGTGTATTTCGCCTCGGCCGCTCCGGCGGTGCGCTTCCCCAACGTCTACGGCATCGACATGCCGACGCGGGCGGAACTGCTGGCCACCGGCCGCGACGAGGCCGAGATCGCGCGCGAGATCGGCGCCGACGCGGTGATCTATCAGGACCTGTCCGCGCTGGAAGAGGCGGTTAGCAGCGTCAACCCCAAGCTGAGCTGCTACGAAACCTCCTGCTTCAACGGCGAATACATCACCGGCGACATCACGCCGGCCTATCTGGACGCGATTGAGGCCGAGCGTCTGGACGGCAAGACCGGAGCGGAGCAGGGCGGCAGCGAACATATGATCGATCTGAACCTGAACGTGGCGGAACAGAATCTAATGTAATAGTGATTTAGCTTCCAAACGGCGGCGGGCAATGCCCGCCGTCTTTTTTTATCCGTTTCCCGACGCAATTTGGCGACAACCGCGCCGGCGATAGCCGGATCCTGCGGTATTTCGCTTGCCAAACCCATTTCCCATATTGAATATTTAATGCCATAAGCCGATAAAAACCCGGCGTGATAAGGCAGCCGCGTAAACTGGTCTAAATTAATATGTATTTAAAACTGTTTACTTGTTAGTCTGCCTTTGACGCGCCTGATATTGAGGAGTGGATATGGATGACATTCTGGAGATGCTGGTTGCGCGGCAAGCCGCGCTGGAGAGGATTATCGAAGGCCTGGTGCTGACCATGAACCAAAGCGGCACCATCAAGCTGCAGGATTATCTGAAGATAGGGCAGCTGATGCGTTTGAACAGCGCGGTCACGGATTCCATCGACGTGTCCGACAGCCTGCGCCGCATCAACGCGCGCTTGCAGACGCATGCGCAGGGCGGGCTGGATTCGATGAACGCCCTGTTGCGGGAAACCATGCTGTTCGCCCAGGCGGCACCGCCGCAGCGCGACGCGCTGCAGCAGGGTCTGGGCGCGAAGGCCTCGCTGGAAATCAGCGCGCAACTGGAGGAATTGTTGCAGCGGCGCGCGCGGCGGCCGCGCAAACCCACCCGGGCCTAGCGCCGCGCGAGCGGAAGGAGCGCCCCGCCTCGCGAGCGCTCGTCCGCCGCGCGAGGCGGACTTTGCCGGTTTTCAAGGCAGGCGAGCAGGCGGCGCGTCGCCCGCCGGCGCCAGCCGCAGATAGGACGCGCGGGACGGGTCCTGGCGGTCCACCATGACTTCCACCCGTTCGCCGGCGCGCGGCATATTGCCCAGATCTATCAGTTGTTCAATCGTCAGTTCCCGGCTGAAGCCGTCCTGCCACACCCTCAACTCCAATCGCATCATCGGCACCTGGTTCACCTGCAGGCCGGTTTGCCGGATCGACAAGACGTCGGCGTTGAGACGGACGCCGTCTTTCACGCTTTCTCGCTGCCAGGGACCGGACAGTCCGCGCAATTGCGAGGTCCAGTCGAAAGAGCGAAACAGCAGAAAGCCGGTAATGGCCAGCGACAACACGGTGACTCCTATCGACAGGAGCACGGAAAAACGGATCCAGGACTCGAACATCGGCGTCTTCCTTGCAAGGCGTGGGCGGCGTCGGACCGGCGGCCCGCTTCGCGCGCGAAACTGACAATATTAAGCACTTTATGGAAGCATGGGATTCGTTTGGAATGACAGAAGTTCCCGTCTTTCCCGCGGAGAGCGCGCGGCGCGCGCCCTTATGCGGTGATTCTAATCGCCCATCGGCTATTTTTACCCGGACTTACCATGGCAAAAATAAATACATTGGCATTTTATGGGGGTGGAAACCTTTGTCGTGTGACTAATTCACTATTCAAATTAAGAAATCGGCATATTTCCGGGAACTACCGCAAATGCGGTCCATCACAAAGTAATGCTTACCAGTGAAGCAACTTGAACTTCATAATGTTTTAGTTAGCCCTTTCGTCGGCGGACATGGCCGGCAAAGGGCGTCACCGGCTCCAGTGCCGCCGTCAGAGCGGTGGAGCCCAAGCGAGGCAGCCGGCCCGCAGAAACGCCGGCGCTTCGCGCATTGGCCAAGGCCAGGGGAAGAGAACTATGCCGAGACGTCCGTTGCTCTCGCCGCCAGAGCGCGCCAGCTTGCTGGAGCCTCCAGACGACGAATACGAGTTAGATCAGTTAACCGCCTTCAGCGAACAGGATTTCGCCTTGATCCAGCAGCACCGCGGCAGCGCCAACCGCTTGGGCGTGGCCGTGCTGCTGTGCTATCTGCGCCATCCCGGCATCGCGCTGGACGAGGGCTGCCAGCCCGCACCACGTTTGTTGCGGCGGGTGGCGGCCGCGCTGGGCGCGCGCGAGGAGGACTGGGAACGCTACGCCACCCGCGATCAGACCCGGCGCGAGCATCTGGTCAAACTCTACGCCTATCTGGGATTGAGGCCGTACCGGGCCGAGGACGGCCAGGCGGTCTTGCGCCACCTGGCCCGGCTGGCCACTCAAACCGATCAGCCGCTGTGCCTAGCGCAGGCCATGGTGTCCTGGCTGCGCCAGAGGCGCATCGTGCTGCCGGCCATAGGCGTGATTGACCGCAGTTGCGCGGCGGCGCTGACCCTGGGATCGCGTCAAGTCTACTCCCGGCTCAACGAGGCCTTGAGCGCCTGCCAGCGCCAACGGCTGGACGCCCTGCTGGAACTGCGGGAGGGCGGCAAGCTGACGACGCTGGCCTGGCTGCGGCTGAACGCGGACCGCGCGCGCGGCGCGGCGCCGCAGCTGGAGCGCTTGCAAGTGGTGGAAGCGCTGGCCTTGCCGGCCCACCTGACTCAGTTGGTGGGGCCGGGGCGGATGCAGGAATTGGCCCGCGCCGGCGACGGCATGAGCTGCCATGATCTGGCCGAACTGGAGCCGCCGCGGCGCATGGCCACCCTGGTGGCCATCGTGTTGCAGGCGCGCGCGGCCCTGCTGCGCATGTTGCAGAACCTGGAAAAACTGAAGGCGATTGACGCTTTGTCGCTGCCCGCCGGTTTGCAGAATCTGGTGTCGCAACAGAGGCTGGGCAGGCTGGCGGCCGAGGGCCGGCAGATGAAGCCCAAGGATCTGGCCAAGCTGGAGCCGCGCCGGCGTATGGCCACCTTATTGGCCCTGGTGCTGGAGCTGCGCGCCGCCCTGGTCAAGGAAATCCTCGATCTGCGCGAACGCCTGGTGGGCAAAACGCTGGAGGCCGGCGAACTGATGTGATCCGGCTTGAACGCGCGGCGGCGATGTGCCGCGGCGCAAGCGAAATGAATGAAAATCGCTGAATCCTAAACCCCGTCATTGACGGGGTTTATTTTTTTTAGCGCGTCCAGGATATTTAATAAAAATTACTAAACGGTTACAAAATTAAACAATCGTTTATTTTATTGCCGATCATTAGGGAAAACCCTGATCTTGTTTTTGATTTATGCAAATAAGGCGCGCGGACATGCTGGACTATCTAAATATGCTAACGTGCGGAAAAAGCATTATTCCCAATGCCTGGGTTTTGTGTATCAAATGCAACAAAGTTTGAGCAAAATGTGAATTTGCACTTTCCACGTTTTAGCCGCTTAAGATCCGTCTTTCCATGATTTATTAAGTCTTGGCTTAATAAAATCGCCATTTGCGCATAAGCGTTTTAGAAAATAGACGGCTTATGCCAATTTACACCAAACAAGTCTCGGCATTAAAAACTTTTCTCCAAATTGTCCTAATAAGTATGTGTTTTGCACATTGTCCGCCGCCTGGATCGCTTCTTTGATCCGGCAAGCCGCGCCGACGAGCGCGCGGCGCGCCGCGACTGGCGCCGCCGTGCTTGCGCACTCACCGAGCATCGCGCGGTCGCGGCCGATATTCGCTAAAAATGCAAATAAAATCTTGCGCTTGCGATTGCCGAGCTTATTTTATCGGCGGGCCTTGAAAATCGACGCCGATTAAGCCGGCCGCCGCGTCAAACTCAGCGTCTTCCTTCCGTATTCTGCTCTGCCGCAAGCCATTCTTCCGGCTGCGCGCTTAACTATTTCCCCAAGTCCTTGCATGCGCGGCCGTCATGAAAAATGGTTTATGCATTTGTATTGCCGTGCGGTTTCGCCCCGTTTCCCCGGTGTTTACCGGTAAACCCGCCGCCGGGCGTTTATTTGGACAGACTCAAGCGTTTGCTTATAACTTTGTTCTCGAGTTTTTGTGAAAGCGCGCCAGCCGTTTATCGGCGCCTTATTCAAAACATTGAGGCGGGCCGGGCAGGGCCGCCGTTGGAAGCAAACTTTCGTCATGAACGCTGAAACCATGAACCACGCCATCGCCGATATCGCCTTGCCGGACACCCCGGCTGCGGAAGAGCTGGATTTCGACGCGGACTTCGCCCGCGTCGACGCCGCGATCTGCGAATACGACGCGGTGGGCCAGGTGCCTTTGCGCAAGGGCGCGGAGCCCTTCCACTGGACCAGCGTGGAAAGCGCCTGCTGCGGCCTGCTTGGCAAGGCCGCGGATGTGCGGGTTGGCGTTTGGCTGCTGCGCGCGGCGCTGGCCCAGCGCGGTCTGGCCGGGGCGGCGGAAGGACTGGCGGCGCTGGCCGCGATCGCGGCGCAGCCGCTGGAAAACATCCGGCCGGCCGGGCAGCCGGACGCGCCGGCGGGTGAAACCCACGCGCTGCATCTGGCCTGGCTGTGCGGGCCGGCCTTCCTGCATCAGCTGGCGCACAGCCGGCTGAGCGCGGACAGCGAGCTGCGCGTCGGCCAATTGGCCAAGGACCCGGCCGCCGCGCCGCCGGCGGAGCGCGAGCGGGCGTTGCGGGATCTGTCCCGGCTGCGCGCCGGACTGGCCGGTTTGACGGATTTGAGCGAGCGCGAAGGCTTTGCAGAGCAGTTTGACTGCGCCGGTCTGCACGCCTTGCTGGATGAGCTGGAAGCGGCGCTGACGCCGATGCTTGCCGCGGTCCCCGCAGAAGCGCCCGTCTTGAGCGAGGCCGCCCCGGCGGCGCGCGCGTTGCCGGCCGGCGCCTTGAACAGCCGCGAGGAGGTGGCGGCGGCGCTGGACTTGATCGTCGCGTATTTCCGCGAGCACGAGCCCGGGCACCCGGCGCCCATCTTTCTGCTGCGCGCCAAGCGGATGTTGGGCGCGGGCTTTGAGGAGTTGATGGCGGAGCTGTTCGCCGAATCGGATGCGCTGGTGGCGAAATTGGATCGCCCCCGGCCTTTACAAGGGTAGTCAAGCAATATCAGGGAAAGGACATATGCCATGGCGCGACAGAAGGATGCGCAGAAGTTCATCGGGGAAAGCCGTGCGCCCCGCGTGCAGATCGAATACGACGTGGAAGTCTACGGTTCGCAGAAAAAGGTGGAACTGCCTTTTGTAGCCGGGGTGTTGGCGGACTTGTCCGGCGACAACATCGAAGCGCTGGGCGCGGTGGAGGACCGCCGTTTCACCGAGATCGACGTGGAGAACTTCGACTTGCGGATGGCGCAGATCGCGCCGGAACTCAGCTACCACGTGAAGAACGTGATCACCGATGACGGAACCTTGATCCCGATCGACTTGAGCTTCGACTCCATGGAGTCCTTCGAGCCGGCCGAGGTGGTGAAGAAAATCCCCGAGCTGGCGGTGCTGTTGGACGCGCGCAGCCAGTTGAAGGAATTGTTGACTTATATGGACGGCAAGGTGGCGGCCGAGGAGTTGATCGAGCAGCTGCTGAAGGACCTGCATCTGCCCGCGGACGACGCCGCGGCGGGCGAGGCGGCCCAGGCCGACGGGGAGGCGAGATGAGCACCCATGCCGAGATGCAGGCGCCGGCCGCGGCCGGCCAGACCGAAACCACGGTGGACGACGGCCTGAAGGACATCCTGCGCCGCTCGTTCCGGCCGCGCACCAATGAGGCCGCCGAGGCGGTGCAAAGCGCGGTGCAGACCTTGCTGGCCTATGCGCGCCGCAGCCGGGTGGTGGTGCGCGAGGACGTGGCGCAGACGGTGGAGCAATTGGTGGCCGAGCTGGACCGCAAGATTTCGGAACAGCTGACCCTGGTCTTGCACAACGAGCACTTCCAAAAACTGGAAGGCGCCTGGCGCGGCCTGCACTACCTGGTGTCCAACACCGACACCACCGAGAATCTGAAGATCCGCTACCTGAACGTCTCCAAGAAAGAGCTGGGCAAGACCCTGCGCCGCTACAAGGGCGTGGTCTGGGACCAGAGCCCCATCTTCAAGATGATTTACGAGCAGGAGTACGGTCAGTTCGGCGGCGAGCCCTTCGGCTGCCTGGTGGGCGATTATCACTTCGACCACAGCGCGCAGGACGTGGCCTTGCTGACCGAGATGTCCAAGATCGCCGCCGCCGCGCACACGCCTTTCATCTCCGCCGCCGCGCCCAGCTTGTTGCAGATGGACGACTGGAGCGAGCTGGGCAATCCGCGCGACGTGTCCAAGATCTTCACCGCCACCGAATACGCGTTCTGGCGCCGGCTGCGGGAAAGCAACGATTCGCGCTACCTGGCGCTGACCTTGCCGCGCTTCCTGGCGCGGGTGCCTTACGGGCCCAAGACCCAGCCGATAGAGGAGTTCGGCTTCGAGGAGAAGGTGGACCCCAACCGCGCTAGCGATTTTTGCTGGGCCAATTCCGCCTACGCGATGGCCGCCAACATCACCCGCGCCTTCAGCACCTACGGCTGGTGCACCAAGATCCGCGGCGTGGAGTCCGGCGGCGCGGTGGAGGTGCTGCCCAAATTCGTGCTGCCCTCGCAGGACAAGGAAGTGGAGCTGCATTGCCCCACCGAGATCGCCATCTCCGACCGCCGCGAGCACGAGCTGTCCGAATCCGGCCTGATGCCGCTGGTTTACCGCAAGAACTCGGACATGGCGGCCTTCATCGGCGCCAAGACCGTGCACCGGCCGGCGGTGTACGAGGACGACGACGCCACCGCCAACGCCAATCTGTCCTCGCGCCTGCCTTATATCTTCGCCACCTGCCGCTTCGCTCATTACCTGAAGTGCATCGTGCGCGACAAGATCGGCTCCTTCAAATCGCGGGAAGACACTCAGCGCTGGCTCAACGATTGGCTGATGAACTACGTGGACGGCGATCCCAGCATTTCCAGCGAGGTCACCAAATCCAAGCGCCCGCTGTCCGCGGCCGAGGTGCTGGTGGACGAGCTGCCGGACAACCCCGGCTACTACCGCGCCCAGTTCTTCCTGCGGCCGCACTTCCAGCTGGAAGGCTTGACCGTGTCGCTGCGGCTGGTTTCCAAGCTGCCGTCGGCCAAGCAGGAGGGGGCTCGCTAGCGCGCGGCTCGCTTCCGATAGCCCGTTCATTCACCGCCGCGCTTAGCTTAAGCAAGGCTTGAGCAAGAGCTGACGGCGGCCGGTTTGGCGCGGGGCGGGAACGACCTGAGTCGCCCCGGCGCTTGCATTCCGTTTCAGGTCTGGCTTGTCCATCACTTTTTTTCGGAGTATCGCAACATGGCAAATGCATTGGTTGACTACTTTCTGCAGATTGAAGGAGTCGAGGGGGAATCAACTGACCAGCAGTACTCGGGCCTGATCCAGATCCAGAGCTGGCAATGGGCCGAGGAGAACTCGGGCAAATGGGGCTTCGGCAGCGGCGGCGGCGCCGGCAAGGTGGAAATGAAGGACTTCGAGTTCCGCATGGTCTCGAACAAGGCCTCGCCCAAGCTGTTCCTGATGTGCGCCACCGGCGAACACATCCCGCGCGCCAAGCTGATCTGCCGCAAGTCCGGCAACGGCCAGCAGGACTTCATGATCATCACCTTCGCCAGCGGTCTGGTGTCCTCCTTCCGCACGCTGGGCAATATGCCGTACGCCATCATGGGCCACGGCAGCGGCGATGTGGAAAGCGTGCTGCCCACCGACGAGATCAAGATCAACTTCGCCAAGATCGAGTTCGAATACCGCGAACAGCGCAATGACGGAACCATGGGCGCGGTGATCAAGGCGGGTTACGACCTGAAGCTGAACGCAGCCGTTTAAGCACTATGAGCCGGGACTTTCCGGCCTTCTTTCCTCTCTATCGGGACGGCGTCGCCCAGGCGGCGCCGGGCAGCCATGACGCCACGATTATTCGACCAACTGTCCGCCCGCGCAGGGCGCGAGACGCTCGCCGCCAGCATCGCGCGCGATCTGGCGCATTTGATGAACGCCGCGCTGCGCGGCGCGCGCCTGCCGCTGGCGGCGGGCAGCCAGCTGGAGACTTCGGTGTGGAATTACGGACGGCCGCCGCTGGCGGAGAGAAAGTCGAGCCGGATCGACCCGGCGCGCGTCAGCGCCCACATCCGCGACGCCATCCGCCGCTTCGAGCCGCGGCTGGACCCGGAACGGCTGGAAGTGAGCGCGCGCGCCGGCAGCGGGCCGCAGGCGCGGCAGCTGCTGTATTTCGATGTGGCCGCGGTGACCCGCGACGGCGGCGAAGCGCTGCGGCTCAGCCTGACGCTGGATTATCTGGACGGTTATTTCGGCCTGCCGCGCGCCGCGGAGGCGGGGGCGGCCGGATGAATTTCCTCGATCACTACAATAATGAATTGCGCCATCTGCGCGAGGCCGGCGCGCGTTTCGCCCGCGAGCATCCGCAGATCGCCCCGGCGCTCGGCCTGCGGCCGAACTCGGTCGCCGATCCCTTCGTCGAGCGCCTGCTGGAGGGCGTGGCCTTTCTGTCCGCCCGGGTGCAGACCCGGCTGGATCTGGAGTGCGCGGAATTCGCGCGTCAGGCGCTGGCGCAGGTCTGCCCGCTGTATCTGAGCGCCACGCCGGCGATCAGCAGCTTCGCCTTCCATCCGGACTTCGCCTCGCCGGAAGCCTTCCGCGGCCGCAGCCTGCCGCGCGGCACCCTGATCCAGGCGACCTTGCCGGGTTCGACCCGGCCCATCACCTTCGCCACCGGGCGCGAGGTGACCCTGCTGCCGCTGCGGCTGGAGCGGGCGGAGTGCGGCCGCGGCCTGACCCGGCTGTCCGCCGAGCTGGCGCGGCGGCTGGCCTCGTCCCAGGCCGCCTTGCGCCTGAGCTTCAAACTGGAGGGCACGGTGTCGCTGGGCGATCTGGCCGCGACGGAGGGCGGCGCCAAGCCGCTGCACCTGAGCCTGGCCGGCGATCTGCCGCGCGCTTACGCGCTGCACCGCGCGATGCTGGCCGACGTCGGCGCCTGGTACGCGACGGCCGACGACGGCCGCGGCGGCGAAGTCCTGCTGGAGTTGCCGCTTGGCGGCCTGCGCCTGTCCGCCGCCGACGAGGGCGAGGCCCTGCTGCCGGCCGAGGCGGGCGGCTTGCCGGGCTTGCGCTTGCTGCGCGAATACTTCGCCCAGCCGGCGCGGCTGCTCAGCGTGGAATTGGACGCGCTGGCGGCTTTGGCGGCGCGGGCGCCGTCGGCGCGCGGCTTCGAGCTGATCCTGGCCTTGCGCCAGGCGCCGCTGGACCTGATAGGCGAGGTGGACGCCGGCCAGTTCCGCCTGTTCGCCACCCCGGCGATCAATCTCTATCCCAAGCGCCTGGACCCGGTGCCCTACGATCCGAACCAGACCGAGCAATGGATTCCGGTGGACCGGATGCGGCCGGCCGAACACCACCTGTGGCGCTTGCTGGAAATCAATGTCTGCGACAGCAACGGCCGCTCGCGGGAAGCGCGGCCGGCGCTGGACGCCGGCGGCTACCAGAGCGCCCCGGCGGCGGCGCGCTATTCGCTGCGCCGCGAGCCGGCGCTGCAAAGCGAGGGGCCGCGCCAGGCGCGCCCGGACGCGCTGGGCAGCCATGATCTGATCACCATTTCCGCCTGCGCCGGCGATCTGGGCCTGGACGACATCGCCACCCTGAGCGGGCGCGCGCTGGTGGCGGACCGCGGCTGGCGGCCGGAAGACCTGCCGGCGGCGGAGCTGCGCGCCGAGGGCGGCGCGGTGGCGCGGCTGGAGTGCCTGTGGCCGGCCAGCGCGCCGCGGCCGATTCCGGACCTGGAGCGCTGCTGGCAGGCGGTGGCCCATATCGGCCAGAACCCGTTGAGCCTGCGCGGCGCCGGCCGTCAGGACATCGCCGCGCGGCTGGCGGAGCAGCTGCGGCTGGCCGCGCAGCCGGAACTGGCGCTGGACCGCCAGCGCATAGACAGCCTGAAGGCCGCGCATCTGCAAGCCGGCTTCCTGCCCGCCGGCCGCGGTTCGCCGCAGGCCCTGGTGCGCGCCTCCCTGGTGGACATCGATATCGCCGCCGTGATGCACGCGGACCGCGGCGGCTGGCTGTTCGGCCGGCTGCTGGCCCAGGCGCTGGCCCAGGCGGTCACGCTCAACGACGGCATCGAAGTCAGCCTGAGGCTGGACGGCGAACCGGTCAGCCGGCACGGCAACACCCAACGCGCGGATGGAGAACTGCAATGAAACGACAGCAGATGATCCGGGAGCTTAAGCCGCAGCGCACCTTCTTCGAACTGATGCGCCGCGTGGAAACCTGGCAATGGCGGCTGCCGGACGCCGCCGCGGCGGGTCGGCTGCGGCGCCGGCCGGACTGGCTGGGCCTGGAACAGGCCGCCGACATGCACTTCGCCAGCAGCGAGATCAGCGGGGTGAAGGTGGAAGAGGCGGAGGACGACGCCGCGCCGCGCGTCAGCGTGGTTTGCCGCCATTTCGGCCTGTTCGCGCCCTACGGGCCCTTGCCGCTGCACATCACCGAGCACGCGCTGCACGAGCGCCGGCTGGAACGCAACGCCGCCTTCGAACGCTTCGTCAACCTGGCCTGCGGCGATCTGGCCTGGCTGCACTACGCCGCCCGCGCGGCGATGCATCCGGCGCTGGGCTACGAGCGCGGCCGCCACCCCTTCGCCGAGCGCGTGTCCGCGCTGGCCGGCGCCGCGCCGGAGGCGGAGCCGCTGCTGGACCCGCACGCCGCCGCCTGCCGGCGCAGCCATCCCGGCGCTTATCACGCGCCGCGCCGCTCGCTGGCGGACTTGCAGAAAATCCTGGCCGGCTATTTCGGCGCGCCGGTGCGCTTGTCGCCGCGCCAGGGCCGCTGGATTCCGCTGCGGGAAGGCGCAGGCGGGCCGCGCCGGCTGGGGAGCTGGCGCGTGGGCAGCCGGATCTGGGACGCCCAGCACGCGCTGGACATCACCATAGGGCCGATCGACGCCGCCGAGTTTTCCCGCTGGCGGCGCGGCGCGCCCGCGGTGCTGGCGATGTTCGCCGTCGCCGCAGATTTCGCCGATGGCCGGGCCGCCCCGGTCATCAAGGTCCAGGTCCGCACCCGGCCGGAACTGGCAGGCAAGGTGGGGCGCATGCGCCTGGGGGTGGACGCATGGTCCCGCCCCGGCGTCTCGCTCCGGACTCTCACCGTGTATGAATCTTTCCAGGATCCGCTGTGAACCGAGAACGCATTTTCGGCCGCTTAGGCCCAACCGCATACGACACCTTGGTGGAAGCCACCGCCCTGGGGCGCTCGCGCCGGCACGCGCTGGTGGACCTAGATCATTGGCTGCTTTGCCTGCTGCGCCGCGGCGGCGGCGACGTCGCGCTCTTGCTGGAGGCGCTGGACTGCGAGCCGGCCGCCGCTTTGCAACGCGTGGGCAAGGCGCTGGACGCCGCCGAGGCCGGCGGCGAATCGCTGCGCGACATTTCGCCGGCGCTGGAGCGCAGCGTGGCGCCGGCCATCAGCTGGAGCCAGGTGGCCGCGCCGGCCGCCAAGGTGCGCAGCGGCCATCTCTTGCTGGCCTGGCTGGACGAGGAGCCGACGCGGCGCTGGCTGCAGCATCGCATCGGCCAGGCGCTGGCCAAGCTGTCGCTGGACGATATCGTCGCGCGTTACGAGGCGCTGGCCGGCGCTTGGCCGGAAGCGGCCGACGCGCCCGCCGGAACCGCCGCCCAGGGGGCCGCAGGCGAAGCCGCCGATCCGGCCGCGGTGCTGCGGCAATGGGCGGTCAGCC
Organism: Chromobacterium sp. S0633; assembly: GCF_024158805.1. Lineage (NCBI taxonomy): Bacteria > Pseudomonadati > Pseudomonadota > Betaproteobacteria > Neisseriales > Chromobacteriaceae > Chromobacterium > Chromobacterium sp. S0633. Next base: position 14,202 of record NZ_JAMZGH010000072.1, read on the forward strand.
TGAGCGATCAGGCGGCGGCCGGCGAATTGGACCCGGTGATAGGCCGCGACGCCGAATTGCGCGCGGTGATCGACGTGTTGTCGCGGCGGCGGCAGAACAATCCCATCCTGGTGGGCGAGGCCGGCGTCGGCAAAACCGCGGTGGCCGAGGCACTGGCCCAGCGCATCCATCGCGGCGAAGTGCCGCCGGGCCTGCGCGGCGCGCAGATCTGGGCCTTGGACGTGGCCAGGCTGCAGGCCGGCGCCGGCGCGCGCGGCGAGTTCGAACAGCGGCTGCGCTCGGTGATAGACGCGGTGATCGCCGCGCCGGCGCCCGTCATCCTGTTCTGCGACGAAACCCACACCCTGATCGGCGCCGGCGGCAACGCCGGCACCGGCGACGCCGCCAATCTGATCAAACCGATGCTGGCGCGCGGCCAGCTGCGCATGGTGGCCGCCACCACCTGGTCGGAATACAAGCAGTTCATCGAGCCGGACGCCGCCTTGGTGCGCCGCTTCCAGACCGTGGCCGTGGACGAGCCCGACGACGACACCGCGGTGGACATGCTGCGCATGATCGCGCCGCGCTTCGCCGGCCATCACGGCGTGCGCATCGTCGACGCCGCCTTGCGCGCCGCGGTGACGCTGTCGCGCCGCTATCTGCCGTCGCGGCAGCTGCCGGACAAGGCCATCGGCCTGCTGGACACCGCTTGCGCGCGGGTGGCGATGAGCCAGAGCTGCCAGCCGGCGGCGCTGGACCGGCTGCGCCATCGCGCGATGACGCTGGAGCAGGCGCTGAGCTGGCGCGCCAGCGACGCGCGGCTGGGCCTGGCCGCGCCGGCGGACGGCGCGGAACTGGAAAGGGAGCGCGAGGAAACCGCCGCGCGCGCCGACGCGCTGGACGCGGCCCTGAGCGCGCAGCGCGCCGAGGTGGGCGCCTGGCTGGAGGATCTGGAAACGGGCGGCGCCGATCCGGAGCGGGCCGAGGCCCTGAGCGGGGCCGAACGGCTGGTGCGGCCGTGGGTGGACGCGCAGGCCATCGCCGAAGTGCTGTCGGAATGGACCCAGGTGCCGGTCACCCAGATGGCTCAGGACGAGGCGCGGCGGCTGATGGCGCTGCGCGAAGGGCTGAACCAGCGCATCCAGGGCCAGGAAAGCGGGCTGGACGCCATCGTGGAGGCGCTGCAAGTGGCGCACTCCGGCCTGGGCGATCCGCGGCGGCCGATGGCGGTGATGCTGCTGGCCGGCCCCACCGGCACCGGCAAGAGCCAGACCGCGGCCGAACTGGCACAGGCGCTGTTCGGCGGCGAACGCAATCTCTTGCGCTTCAATATGAACGAATTCCAGGAAGCCCACACCGTGTCCACGCTGAAGGGCGCGCCGCCGGGCTATGTCGGCTACGGCCGAGGCGGCCGCCTGACCGAGGCGGTGCGTAAAAAACCCTACAGCGTGCTCTTGCTGGACGAGTTCGACCGCGCCCATCCGGACGTGCACGAAATGTTCTATCAAGTGTTCGATCAGGGCTGGATGGAAGACGGCGAGGGGCGGCACATCAATTTCCGCAACTGCCTGATCCTGCTGACCAGCAATCTGGGCGACGCCGAGATCGAAGCCGCCTGCGCCGCCGAGCCCGAAGTCTCTCAGTCCCGGCTGGACGCGCTGGCGCGCGAACGCTTGCAGCGCCGCTTCGCGCCGGCCTTGCTGGCGCGGATGCGGGTGGTGGCCTTCCGGCCGCTGGGCGAGCCGGCGCTGGCCGGCATCGCGCGCCAGGCCCTGGACGACATCGGCCAGCGCCTGAGCGCCAACGGCCTGGACTGGCGCGCCGACGCCGAGGCCGCGGACTGGATCGCCCGAGCGGTGGCCAGGCACCCGGCCAGCGGCCGCGCGGTGGGCGATCTATTGCGCCAGCGGGTGATGCCGGCCATCGCCCGCGGCGTGCTGGAAGCGCGCGCCGCCGACCGCGCCCTGCACAGCGTGCGCCTGAGCGCCGCCGAAAAACTGGAACTGATTTTCGACGACGGGGAGGGCGTGCCGCTGCAGCCGGCCGCGCCGGCCGAATCCGCCGCCCCGGGAGAAACCGCATGCGTTTGATCGAATTGCACAGCCTCTTGCTGGACGCGGACAGCGTCGCGTTGAGCTTCAAGGCGGACGAACGCCTGTCGCAGGAACCCAGTTACCAGCTCGACATCGCCTGCGCCGACCCGGCGCTGGACCTGGACGGGCTGCTCGGCTCGCGGCTGACGGTGGACATCGACCTGGGCGACGAGGGCGTCCGGCCTTTCCATTGCCA
>NZ_JAMZGH010000073.1:0-15861 GCF_024158805.1 Chromobacterium sp. S0633
TCGTATTCTACGTGAGCGGTATTAATGGTAATACCACGAGCCTTCTCTTCCGGCGCGCTGTCGATCTGGGAGTAGTCTTTGGCTTCGCCGCCGAACTTCTTGGACAGAATGGTGGTGATAGCAGCGGTCAGAGTGGTTTTACCATGGTCCACGTGACCGATGGTGCCTACGTTTACGTGCGGTTTAGTCCGCTCAAACTTTTCTTTTGCCATTTTGCAAAAATCCTTGATTAAAGAACATTAGATCGGGACTGGCCGAATCGTTAAATCCGGCCAGCCTCAGCGCGCATTACTTGCGGGCGGCCATTACGGCGTCAGCAACATGCTTCGGAGCTTCGGAGTAGTGCTTGAACTCCATGGAGTAGGTCGCACGACCCTGGGTAGCGGAGCGCAGGTCGGTGGAGTAACCGAACATCTCGGCCAGCGGTACTTCGGCCTTGATCTTCTTGCCACCCAAACCATCGTCGTCCATACCCTGAACGATGCCGCGACGACGGTTCAAGTCGCCCATTACATCGCCCATGTACTCTTCCGGAGTTTCCACTTCCACCGCCATCATCGGCTCGAGGATGCACGGACCGGCGCGGCGCATGGCTTCTTTGAATGCCAGGGAGCCCGCCAGTTCGAACGCGATCTGCGAGGAGTCGACGTCGTGGTAGGAACCGAAGGTCAGACGCACGGTAACGTCCACCACCGGGAAGCCGGCGAGAATACCGCTGGACAGGGTGTTCTGAATACCCTTGTCCACGGACGGAATGAATTCACGCGGAATCACGCCACCCTTGATCTCGTCGACAAACTTGTAGCCATTGCCTTCGCCGGACGGCTCCAGGGTAATGACTGCATGGCCGTACTGACCCTTACCACCGGACTGCTTGACGTGCTTGCCGTCAACGTCGGTAACGACTTTGGTAATGGTTTCGCGGTAAGCCACTTGCGGAGCGCCAACGTTGGCTTCAACGCCAAATTCACGCCGCATGCGGTCAACCAGAATTTCCAGGTGCAGTTCGCCCATACCGGAAATAATGGTCTGGCCGGATTCTTCGTCGGTACGCACGCGGAACGACGGGTCTTCCTTGGCCAGGCGGTTCAGGGCAACGCCCATCTTCTCCTGGTCGGCCTTGGTCTTCGGCTCAACGGCAACGTGAATCACCGGCTCCGGGAACTCCATGCGCTCCAGGATGATTTCGGCGTTCAGATCGCACAGGGTTTCGCCGGTGGTCACTTCTTTCAGGCCGATGGCGGCGGCGATGTCGCCGGCACGCACTTCTTCCAGCTCGATACGGTCGTTCGCCATCATCTGCACGATACGGCCGATACGCTCTTTCTTGCCCTTGATGGAGTTCAGCACGGTATCACCGGACTTCACCACACCGGAGTAGACGCGGAAGAAGGTCAGCTGACCAACGTACGGGTCGTTCATCAGCTTGAACGCCAGAGCCGAGAACGGCTCGTCGTCGGAAGCGTGACGCTCGGCCGGCTTGCCGTCGGTTTCACCCGCGATGGCCGGAATGTCGATCGGCGCCGGCAGCAGTTCAATCACGGCGTCCAGCATGCGCTGAACACCCTTGTTCTTGAACGCGGAGCCGCACAGCATCGGCTGAATTTCGCAACGCAGGGTACGCTCGCGCAGGCCGGCGATGATTTCTTCCTCGGTCAGCGTTTCGCCGCCCAAGTACTTGTCCATCATCTCGTCGCTGACTTCAGCAGCGGCTTCGACCATTTTCTCGCGCCATTCTTCGGCCACGGAAACCAGATCGGCCGGGATGTCGCCGTATTCGAATTTCATGCCCTGGGACGCTTCATCCCAGATGATGGCCTTCATCTTCAACAGATCAACCACGCCGGTGAAACCATCTTCAGCGCCGATAGGCACAACGATGGGCACCGGATTGCCGCGCAGGCGAGTCTTCACCTGTTCAACCGCACGGAAGAAGTTGGCGCCTTGACGGTCCATCTTGTTCACGAAGGCGATACGCGGAACTTTGTACTTGTTAGCCTGACGCCATACGGTTTCAGACTGGGGCTGAACGCCGCCCACCGCGCAGTACACCATCACCGCGCCGTCCAGTACACGCATGGAACGCTCTACCTCAATGGTAAAGTCCACGTGTCCCGGGGTGTCGATGATGTTGAAGCGGTGCTCGGGGAACTGCATCCCCATACCTTTCCAGAAGGTGGTCACAGCAGCGGAGGTGATGGTAATGCCACGCTCCTGCTCCTGCTCCATCCAGTCGGTGGTGGCAGCGCCGTCATGAACCTCGCCCAGCTTGTGGTTCACACCGGTGTAAAACAGAATACGCTCGGTAGTGGTCGTCTTACCGGCGTCAATGTGAGCGGAGATACCGATGTTACGGTAACGCTCAATGGGGGTTTTCCTTGCCACGATCTACACCTTAAATAGTGGGTCTGCTTAGAAGCGGAAGTGCGAGAAGGCCTTGTTGGCTTCTGCCATACGGTGCACTTCGTCACGCTTCTTCATCGCGCCGCCACGGCCTTCGGCCGCGTCGAGCAACTCACCAGCCAGGCGCAGGTCCATGGACTTTTCGCCGCGCTTGCGCGCAGCGTCGCGCAGCCAACGCATGGCCAGAGCCATACGACGCGACGGACGTACTTCAACAGGAACTTGATAGTTGGCACCGCCTACACGGCGGCTTTTTACTTCAACAACCGGCTTGGCGTTGGCCAGAGCGGTGTTGAATACTTCCAGGGCATTCTTGCCGGATTTCTTTTCGATCTGTTCCAGAGCACCATAGATGATGCGTTCTGCAACGGATTTCTTGCCATCGATCATGACTACGTTCATGAACTTGGACAGGTCCTGGGAACCGAACTTCGGATCCGGCAGGATTTCGCGCTTGGGGACTTCTCTGCGACGTGGCATGTTACTTCCTTAGATTATTCAGTTGAGCTTTGGCTCATGACTACCCAATGGAGCAGTCACTTACTAGACGACCCTGAGTGTTGATCAGGCCGCCTTGAGTGCAACCCAATTACTTGGGACGCTTGGCGCCGTACTTGGAACGAGCCTGTTTACGGTCTTTAACACCTGCGGTGTCGAGGGAGCCGCGAACGGTGTGGTAGCGAACACCCGGCAAGTCTTTTACACGACCGCCGCGGAGCAGCACTACGGAGTGTTCCTGCAGGTTGTGGCCTTCACCACCAATGTAGGAAATCACTTCGAAACCGTTGGTCAGACGAACCTTGCACACTTTACGCAGAGCCGAGTTCGGCTTCTTCGGAGTGGTGGTGTAGACACGGGTGCACACGCCACGCTTCTGCGGGCAGGCTTCCAGCGCAGGCACCTTGCTCTTCGCCTTGATGGCGACGCGGCCTTTGCGAACGAGTTGGTTAATGGTTGGCATTACTATCAGTTCCTAGTTGAAGCTCTCCAGCGGCAACACGCCGCCAGAAAGGACGGAGGATTATATTTTAGTCAACGTCCTACCGTCAATGAAAACAACGCCGCCCCATCACCTTAACCGTTGATAGGGCAGCGTTTTTTCAACACTTTGCGTCAGGGCCTTCCGAGGCGGGCAATTCCGCCCCTTTCCAGCCAGGACGACTAAGCGTTATTCGTTGCTGTCGAGCGCGTCGGCCGGGGCGATGTCGAAGAACTGAGCTTCGGCCGCTTCCAGCGTATGCTGCGTCGAACCGCGACGGGTGCGGTGGTAAGCCAGGCCGGTACCCGCCGGGATCAGACGACCGACGATCACGTTTTCCTTCAGGCCGCGCAAGTCGTCCTTCTTGCCCATGATCGCCGCTTCGGTCAGCACGCGGGTTGTTTCCTGGAAGGAAGCCGCGGAGATGAAGGAGTCGGTGGACAAGGACGCCTTGGTGATACCCAGCAGCACGTTTTCGTACTGCGCAGGCTCGCGGCCTTCCGCCAGCATCTTGTCGTTCATTTCCAGCGCGTCGGCGCGTTCCACCTGCTCGCCCTGGATGAACTCGGTGTCGCCGCTGTCGGAGATGATCACGCGACGCAGCATCTGGCGAATGATCACCTCGATGTGCTTGTCGTTGATCTTCACGCCCTGCAGACGATACACCTCCTGCACCTCTTGAACGATGTAGCGAGCCAAGGCCTCGATACCCTGCAGACGCAGAATGTCGTGCGGATCCACCGGACCGTCGACGATGGATTCGCCGCGGTTCACCACCTGACCGTCGTGCACCAGCACGTGCTTGTCTTTCGGGATCAGGTTTTCGTAACCGTTGCCTTCCAGATCGGTGATGATCAGGCGCTGCTTGCCCTTGGTGTCCTTACCGAAGGAGATCGTACCGGTCACTTCCGCCAGCATGCCGGCGTCTTTCGGCGAACGCGCTTCGAACAGCTCGGCCACACGCGGCAGACCACCGGTAATATCGCGGGTCTTGGACGATTCTTGCGGGATGCGGGCCAGCACTTCGCCCTTGCCCACTTCCTGACCGTCGCGCACCGTGATAATGGCGCCCACCTGGAAGGTGATCGATACCGAGGCTTCGGAACCGGCCAGCTTCACTTCGTTGCCGTTGTCGTCCAGCAGCTTCACCAGAGGACGCAGCATCTTGGACTGCGAACCGGCGCGGCGCTTCGGATCGATCACCACCAGCGTCGACAGGCCCGTCACTTCGTCGGTCTGCTTGGCTACGGTGTTGCCCTCTTCCACGTTTTCGAACTTCACGCGGCCAGCGTACTCGGTGATGATCGGACGGGTGTGCGGGTCCCAAGTGGCCAACACGGCGCCCGCCTTGATCACCAGACCGTCGGTGACCATCAGGGTCGCGCCGTACGGCACTTTGTGACGCTCGCGCTCACGGCCCATATCGTCGTGGATCACCACTTCGCCGGAGCGGGTGATGACGATCAGCTCGCCCTTGGTGTTCGCCACATAGCGCATCTGACTGGAGAAGCGCACGGTGCCGTTGGACTTGCCCTCCACCTGGCTGGCGGCCGCGTTTCGCGACGCCGCGCCACCGATGTGGAAGGTACGCATGGTCAGCTGGGTGCCCGGTTCGCCAATGGACTGGGCGGCGATCACGCCGATGGCTTCGCCGGCGTTGACGCGCTTGCCGCGCGCCAGGTCGCGACCATAGCACTTGGCGCACAGGCCGTAGCGGGTGTCGCAAGTGATGGCGGTACGCACCTTCACTTCGTCGATGCCCAAGCTGTCCACCACGTCCACCAGATGCTCGTCCAGCAGGGTGCCGGCTTCGATCACGGTCTCGCCGGTGGACGGATCCACCAGGTCGATCGCGGCCACGCGGCCCAGGATGCGGTCGCGCAGCGGTTCGATCACGTCGCCGCCTTGCAGCACGGCCTTCATGGTGAAGCCGTTGCTGGTGCCGCAATCGTCCTCGATCACCACCAAGTCCTGGGTCACGTCGACCAGACGACGCGTCAGGTAACCGGAGTTCGCGGTCTTCAAAGCGGTATCCGCCAGACCCTTACGCGCACCGTGAGTGGAAATAAAGTACTGCAGTACGGTCAGGCCTTCGCGGAAGTTCGCGGTAATCGGCGTCTCGATAATCGAGCCGTCCGGCTTGGCCATCAGACCCCGCATGCCGGCCAGCTGCTTGATCTGAGCGGCGGAACCCCGCGCGCCCGAGTCGGCCATCATGTAAATGGAGTTGAAGGATTCCTGATCGACTTCCTTGCCTTCGCGGTCCAGCACCTTCTGCTTGGACAGCTCGTCCATCATCGCCTTGGCGATCTTGTCGCCGGTGCGGCCCCAGATGTCCACTACCTTGTTGTAGCGTTCGCCCTGGGTGACCAGACCTTGACGGTACTGCTCTTCGATCTCTTTGACTTCCTTCTGCGCGTCGGCGAGCAGGTCGACCTTCTTGGCCGGGATCTGCATATCGTCCACGCAAATGGAGATGCCGCCGCGAGTGGAGTAGGCGAAACCGGTGTACATCAACTGGTCGGCGAAGATCACGGTATCGCGGATGCCGCAACGGCGGAACGATACGTTGATCAGCTTGGAGATTTCCTTCTTCTTCAGTGCCTTGTTGATGTGCTCGAACGGCAGGCCTTTCGGCAGGATGTCGGACAGAATGGCGCGACCCACGGTGGTGTCGTAACGCTTGATCACCGGCTGGAACTCGCCCTGCTCGTCTTTTTCCCACTCGCGCAGACGCACGGTGATGCGCGTCGCCAGCTCAACCTGACGGGTTTCGTAGGCGCGATGCACTTCCTTGGTGTCCGCAAACACCATGCCTTCGCCCTTGCCGTTCACCTTATCGCGGGTCATGTAGTACAGACCCAACACGATATCCTGCGACGGCACGATGATCGGGTCGCCGTTGGCCGGGGACAGCACGTTGTTGGTGGCCAGCATCAGGGTGCGGGCTTCCATCTGCGCTTCCAGCGACAGCGGCACGTGAACGGCCATCTGGTCACCGTCGAAGTCGGCGTTGAACGCCGCGCAGACCAGCGGGTGCAGTTGGATGGCCTTGCCTTCGATCAGCACCGGCTCGAACGCCTGGATACCCAGGCGGTGCAGCGTAGGCGCACGGTTCAGCAGTACCGGATGCTCGCGGATCACGTCTTCCAGGATGTCCCAGACTTCCGGCACTTCCTGCTCGACCAGCTTCTTGGCCGCCTTGATGGTGGAGGCCAGGCCCATCACTTCCAGCTTGTGGAAGATGAAAGGCTTGAACAGCTCCAGCGCCATTTTCTTAGGCAGGCCGCACTGATGCAGACGCAGGGTCGGGCCCACGGTAATCACGGAACGACCGGAGTAGTCCACGCGCTTACCCAGCAAGTTCTGACGGAAACGACCGCCCTTGCCCTTGATCATGTCGGCCAGCGATTTCAGCGGACGCTTGTTGGCGCCGGTCATCGCCTTGCCGCGACGGCCGTTGTCCAGCAGCGAGTCAACCGATTCCTGCAGCATGCGCTTCTCGTTGCGCACGATGATGTCCGGCGCGCGCAGTTCCAGCAGGCGCTTCAGACGGTTGTTACGGTTGATCACGCGGCGATACAGATCGTTCAGATCGGAAGTCGCGAAGCGACCGCCGTCCAGCGGCACCAGCGGACGCAGTTCCGGCGGCAGCACCGGCAGCACTTCCAGGATCATCCATTCCGGCTTCATGCCGGAACGCTGGAAGGCCTCCAGCACTTTCAGGCGCTTGGAGATCTTCTTGATCTTGGTGTCGGAGCTGGTGGCCTTGAGTTCGGCGCGCAGGGTCTCGATCTCGCTGTCCAGGTTCAGCTTCTTCAAGAGTTCCTTGACCGCTTCGGCGCCCATCATGGCGACGAACTCTTCACCGTACTGGTCTTCCTTGTCCAGGAAGTCCTCTTCGGTCAGCAGCTGACGGTATTGCAGCGGGGTCATGCCCGGATCGGTCACCACGAACGCTTCGAAGTACAGCACGCGTTCGATGTCGCGCAGCGTCATGTCCAGCACCATGCCCAGACGCGACGGCAGCGACTTCAGGAACCAGATGTGCGCGGTCGGGCTGGCCAGCTCGATGTGGCCCATGCGTTCGCGACGCACCTTGGACAAGGTGACTTCCACGCCGCACTTCTCGCAGATCACGCCGCGATGCTTCAGGCGCTTGTACTTGCCGCACAAGCACTCATAGTCCTTCACCGGTCCGAAGATGCGCGCGCAGAACAGGCCGTCGCGCTCCGGTTTGAAGGTACGATAGTTGATGGTTTCAGGCTTTTTTACTTCACCATAAGACCAGGAACGGATCTTGTCAGGCGAGGCGATGCCGATCTTAATCGCATCAAACTCTTCTTCTTGCGTAACTTGCTTAAAGAGGTCGAGCAGAGCTTTCATTGCGTCTCCAGTCAGGGGACAGGCGCGGCGGCTTGCCGCGCCCATTCAACCCAATCAATAACGTTCCAGGTCCATGTCGAGGCCGAGCGAACGGATTTCCTTCACCAGCACGTTGAAGGATTCCGGCATGCCGGCATCGATCTTGTGCTCGCCCTTGACGATGTTCTCGTACACCTTGGTACGACCGGTCACATCGTCCGACTTCACGGTCAGCATTTCCTGCAGGGTGTAGGCGGCGCCGTAAGCTTCCAGCGCCCAAACCTCCATCTCACCGAAACGCTGGCCGCCGAACTGGGCCTTACCGCCCAGCGGCTGCTGAGTCACCAGCGAGTACGGGCCGGTGGAACGCGCGTGCATCTTGTCGTCGACCAGGTGATGCAGCTTCAGATAGTGCATCACGCCCACGGTGACCTTGCGGTCGAAGGCTTCGCCGGAGCGGCCGTCGTACAGGGTCATCTGGGTCTTGGACTCATTAAAGCCCATTTTCTCGGTCAGCGGGTCCGCATCCGGGTAGGCCAGATCCAGCATGTGCTTGATCTCGGTCTCCTTGGCGCCGTCGAACACCGGCGTCGCGAACGGCATGCCCTTGCGCAGATTGTCCGCCAGGGCCAGCACTTCGTTGTCGCTCAGCGAGGCGATGTCCTCGACCTTGCCCGCTTCGTTGTAGATGCGCTCCAGATAGCCGCGCACCAAGGAAGCGTTCTGCTGATCCTTGATCATGCGGTCGATGCGCTCGCCGATACCCTTGGCGGCCCAACCCAGATGCACTTCCAGGATCTGACCGATGTTCATACGCGACGGTACACCCAGCGGGTTCAGCACGATGTCGACCGGACGGCCGTCGCCCATGTAAGGCATGTCTTCGATCGGCAGGATGCGCGATACCACGCCCTTGTTGCCGTGACGGCCGGCCATCTTGTCGCCGGCCTGCAGGCGGCGCTTAACGGCCAGGTAAACCTTGACCATCTTCTGCACGCCCGGCGGCAGCTCGTCGCCCTGGGTCAGCTTGCGCTTCTTGTCTTCGAACTTGAGGTCGAATTCTTCGCGCTTCTGCGCCAGACTTTCCTTGATCAGCTCCAGCTGCTTGGCGATATCTTCATCGGCCATGCGGATGTCGAACCAGTCGTGCTTGGACGGCAGATCGGCCAGGTATTCCTGATCGATCACAGTGCCTTTCACCAAACGCTTCGGACCGCCGTTGGCCACTTTGCCGACGATCAGACGCTCGATACGGCTGAAGGCGTCGTTATCGAAAATACGCAGCTGGTCGTTCAGGTCCAGGCGATAGCGCTTCAGTTCCGAATCGATGATGGACTGGGCGCGCTTGTCGCGCTCAATACCTTCGCGGGTAAACACCTGAACGTCGATCACGGTGCCCACGGTGCCGGTCGGCACGCGCAGCGAGGTGTCCTTCACGTCGGAAGCCTTCTCGCCGAAGATCGCGCGCAGCAGCTTCTCTTCCGGGGTCAGCTGGGTTTCACCCTTAGGCGTCACCTTGCCCACCAGCACGTCGCCGGCTTCGACTTCGGCGCCGATGTACACGATGCCGGATTCATCCAGACGGCCGGCCATGCGCTCGGACAGGTTCGGGATGTCGCGGGTGATTTCCTCGGGGCCCAGCTTGGTGTCGCGGGCAACCACGGACAGTTCTTCGATATGGATCGAGGTGTAGCGGTCTTCGGCGACCAGCTTCTCCGAGATCAGGATCGAGTCCTCGTAGTTGTAACCGTTCCACGGCATGAAGGCGATGGTCATGTTCTGACCCAGCGCCAGCTCGCCCAGATCGGTGGAGGCGCCGTCGGCCACCACGTCGCCGCGGGCGATGTGGTCGCCCACTTTCACCACCGGACGCTGGTTGATGTTGGTGTTCTGGTTGGAGCGGGTGAACTTGGTCAGGTTGTAGATGTCCACGCCCACTTCGCCGGCAACGGCTTCTTCGTCGTTGACGCGAACCACCACGCGGGTCGCGTCGACATAGTCGACCACGCCGCCGCGACGCGCCACCACGGTGGTGCCGGAGTCAACCGCCACCGAGCGCTCGATACCGGTGCCCACCAGGGCTTTTTCCGGACGCAGGCAAGGCACGGCCTGGCGCTGCATGTTGGCGCCCATCAATGCGCGGTTGGCGTCATCGTGTTCCAGGAATGGAATCAGCGAAGCGGCGACGGACACCACCTGACCGGTGGCCACGTCCATGTACTGTACGCGGTCCGGAGTCGCCAGAATGGTTTCGCCCTTCTCGCGGCAGGTCACCAGCTCGTCGATCAGCGCGCCTTCTTCGCTCAACTCGGCATTGGCCTGAGCAATCACGTAGCGGCCTTCTTCGATCGCGGACAGGTAGTCGATCTCGTTGGTGACCTTGCTGTCCACTACCTTGCGGTACGGGGTTTCCAGGAAGCCGAACTCATTGGTGCGCGCATAGACGGACAAGGAGTTGATCAGACCGATGTTCGGGCCTTCCGGCGTTTCGATCGGGCACACGCGGCCGTAGTGGGTCGGGTGTACGTCGCGCACTTCGAAGCCGGCGCGTTCGCGGGTCAAACCGCCCGGGCCAAGAGCCGATACGCGGCGCTTGTGGGTGATTTCCGACAGCGGGTTGGTCTGGTCCATGAACTGGGACAGCTGCGAGGAGCCGAAGAACTCCTTGATCGCGGCGGACACCGGCTTGGCGTTGATCAGGTCGTGCGGCATCAGGTTGTCGGATTCCGCCTGATTCAGGCGTTCCTTGACCGCGCGCTCCACGCGCACCAGGCCGGCACGGAACTGGTTTTCGGCCAGTTCGCCCACCGAACGCACGCGACGGTTGCCCAGGTGATCGATATCGTCCACTTCGCCGCGGCCATTGCGCAGCTCGGTCAGGATGGCGATCACGGACACGATGTCTTCAGTCGACAGCGTGCCTTCCATCACATCGCGACGCTCGGCGAACTTCTCGCCGATCAGCACCTTGAACCACTCAGGGGTCTTGTCGTCGAATTTGTACTGGTAGGTGCGCGAGCTGAACTTCATGCGGCCCACGCGCGACAGATCGTAGGTTTCTTCGCTGAAGAACAGACGCTGGAACAGCGCTTCCACCGCGTCTTCCGTCGGCGGTTCGCCCGGACGCATCATGCGGTAGATGGCCACGCGGGCCTGCAGCTGGTCCTGGATGTCGTCGGCGCGCAGCGTCTGGGAGATGTAGGAGCCCTGATCCAGATCGTTGGTGAACAACACTTCCACCTGCTGGATATCGGCCAGCGCCAGCTTGGCCAGCACTTCCTCGGTCACTTCGTCGTTGGCGCGCGAAATCAGCTCGCCGGTGTCGGCGTTGGCGACGTTGTGCGCCAGCACCTTGCCCAGCAGCGCGTCGGCCGGCACTTCGATGCGGTCCAGCTCAGCGGTCTGGATGTCGCGGATGTGCTTGGCGGTAATACGCTTGTCCTTGGCCACGATCAGCTTGCCGTCGGCGGCAACGATGTCGAACTTGGCCACTTCGCCCTTCAGACGATCCGGAACCACGCGCATGAACACGCCGCTCTTGGTCAGGTAGAAGGTGTCGAAGCTGTAGAACTCGGACAGGATTTCTTCGTTGGTGTAACCCAGCGCCTTCAGCAGGATGGTCACCGGCATCTTGCGGCGACGGTCGATACGGAAGTACAGCAGGTCTTTCGGGTCAAACTCGAAGTCCAGCCAGGAACCGCGGTAAGGAATCACGCGGGCGGAGAACAACAGTTTGCCGGAGGAATGAGTCTTGCCGCGGTCGTGCTCGAAGAACACGCCCGGGGAACGATGCAACTGAGAAACGATGACGCGCTCGGTGCCGTTGATGATGAACGAACCATTGGTCGTCATCAGCGGGATTTCGCCCATGTACACTTCGTTCTCGCGCACTTCCTTCACCACCGGCTTGGAAGACTCTTTGTCGAAGATGGTCAGGCGGATGCGCGCGCGCAACGGAGCGGCGTAGGTAATGCCGCGCAGCTGGCACTCCTGCACGTCGAACGGCGGCTCGCCCAAGACGTAATGAGCGAAGTCCAGACGCGCATAGCCGTTATGGCTGATGATCGGATAGATCGATTTGAACGCAGCCTGAAGGCCCACATCCCTACGCTGGTCAAGCGGCACACCCAACTGGAGAAATTCGGTGTAGGAATCAATCTGGGTCGCCAACAGGAATGGGACATCGAGAACACTGGCACGCTTCGCAAAACTTTTACGAATACGCTTCTTCTCAGTAAACGAATAACTCATAGAGTCTCCATCGAGGTGGGGTGGCGCAAGCAAGAAACCAAAAGTCAGCAGCCACGCTCAATAATTGCTGGCTTTTACCTTCTTCGTTTCGGCCAACTACAAGCGCAATAAGGCTGGCGGATTTCTCCGCCAGCCTCACCCTCTTTTTTCAAAGAAGATTATTTGATTTCAGCCTTAGCACCGGCTTCGGTCAGCTGTTTCAGGATGTCGTCGGCTTCAGCCTTCGCCACGCCTTCTTTCAGGGCTTTCGGAGCGCCGTCAACCAGGTCTTTGGCTTCTTTCAGGCCCAGACCGGTGATTGCGCGCACAACCTTGATCACGCCAACCTTGTTGTCGCCAGCGCCAGTCAGGATAACGTCAAACTCGGTTTTTTCTTCAGCGGCAGCAGCGCCGGCGCCAGCCGGGCCAGCAACAGCAACAGCAGCGGCGGAAACGCCGAACTTCTCTTCGAACGCCTTAACCAGGTCGTTCAGTTCCATCACGGTCAGACCAGCAACGGCCTCGAGGATGTCTTCTTTGGTGATTGCCATGTGAAAATCTCCTGAATTCTATAAGAATCAAATAAGTTAAGCGGCTTCGGCTTGCTTCTTGTCGGACAGGGCGGCCAGCGCGCGGGCGAAGCCAGCGACCGGAGCCTGCATAACGTAGAGAAGCTTGGACAGCAGTTCTTCGCGGCTCGGGATGGACGCGAGCTCAGCAACCTGAGCGGCGTTCAGCACCTGGCCATCGTAGGAACCTGCTTTGACGATGATTTTGTCGTCAGCCTTGGCATATTGATGCAGCACCTTGGCAGCAGCTACCGGGTCGGTGGAAACAGCGTAAACCAGCGGGCCGACCATTTGGTCAGCCAGACCGGCAAACGGAGTGCCTTCCACAGCACGGCGAACCAGCGTGTTCTTCAGAACGCGCAGGTATACGCCATTCTCGCGCGCCTGAGCGCGGAGTTTGGTCATGCTGCTTACCTCGATGCCCCGATATTCAGCGATAACGAGGGTCTGAGCGTCTGCCAGCGTGGCAGATACTTCAGCTACGACCGCCTTTTTATCTTCGATATTGAGACTCAAGGTCTACCTCCTAGACTGAAATGAAGCGAAAGGATTTTCGCTTCGCTTTGCAGCGGCGACCTACATCAGGAGACATCATAAAGAACTGGTGCTCATGGGCGGAATTGAACCGCCGACCTCTCCCTTACCAAGGGAGTGCTCTACCCCTGAGCTACATGAGCTTGAACTTTGTTCAGAAGCCTGTTTCGGGTACACCATCTGCGTAGGGTGCGGACTTCCATACCGGCAAATCTGCGATTAAGCCTTGCGGCGCCTACGGTCTTTGACAACCTGGCAAGCGAACTTGCCAGCCCAAAGCCTTGGCGAGGCGGCGAACCGCCCCGCCAAACTCAAACAGCGATTAAGCGCTGATCGAGTTGGTATCTACACGAGCGCCGACACCCATGGTGCTGGATACGGCGATCTTTTTCAGATACACGCCCTTGGAAGCTGCCGGCTTGGCTTTCACCAGGGCATCAACCAGAGCGGAGAAGTTTTCACGCAGGGCTTCGGCTTCGAAAGAAGCGCGGCCGATGGTGGCGTGAACGATACCGGCCTTGTCGGTACGGTACTGAACCTGACCGGCCTTGGCGTTTTTCACAGCCTCGGCTACGTTCGGGGTCACGGTACCCACCTTCGGGTTCGGCATCAGGCCGCGCGGGCCCAGGATCTGACCCAGCTGACCCACAACGCGCATGGCGTCCGGGGAGGCGATCACGATGTCGAAGTCCAGATTGCCGGCTTTAACCTGCTCGGCCAGATCGTCGAAACCAACGACTTCCGCGCCAGCGGCTTTAGCGGCTTCAGCGTTCGCGCCTTGAGCGAACACGGCAACGCGTACGGACTTGCCGGTACCGCGCGGCAGAACCACGGAACCACGAACCACTTGGTCGGATTTACGCGGATCCACGCCCAGATTCACGGCCACGTCGATGGACTCGTCGAATTTGGCGGTGGCGGCGGCTTTCACCAGGGAGATCGCTTCGTCGATAGCGTACAGCTTGTTGCGATCAACGCCAGCCTTCAGAGCTTGCAAGCGCTTGGAAACCTTAGCCATTACACGCCCTCCACTTCCAGACCCATCGAACGGGCGGAGCCGGCGATGGTGCGAACAGCGGCGTCCAGATCGGCAGCGGTCAGATCCGGCTGCTTGGTCTTGGCGATTTCTTCCAGCTGAGCGCGAGTCACTTTACCCACCTTGTCGGTATTGGCCTTGGCCGAACCGGACTTGATGCCAGCAGCCTTCTTCAGAAGAATGGTGGCCGGCGGGGTCTTCATCACGAAGGTGAAGGACTTGTCCGCGAATGCGGTAATCACTACGGGAATCGGCAGACCCGGCTCAACGCCTTGGGTCGCGGCGTTGAACGCCTTGCAGAATTCCATGATGTTCAGACCACGCTGACCCAGGGCCGGACCGATCGGCGGCGACGGGTTGGCTTTGCCAGCGGGCACTTGCAGCTTGATATAGCCGACAATTTTCTTTGCCACGATTAAACTCCTAGTTTGGGTATAGCGCGAGCGTCAACTCGCTTCCCGACGAAAGCGCAACAGTATACACGCTTAAAAAAAGCTTGCCAAGAGGCAGGCTTACAACTTCTCAACCTGACTGAATTCGAGCTCAACCGGGGTGTCGCGGCCAAAAATCTGCACCGACACGCGCAGCTTGTTGCGCTCGTAGTTCACTTCGTCGACCGAACCGTTAAAGTCGTTGAACGGGCCGTCGATAACACGCACCTTCTCGCCCACTTCGAACAACACCTTCGGCTTCGGCTTTTCCACGCCCTCTTGCATCTGCTGCATGATGGCCTCGACTTCCTTCTTGGAAATCGGCGCCGGGCGGTTGGCGGTACCGCCAACAAAACCGGTTACTTTCGGTGTGCTCTTGACCAGATGCCAGGTATCGTCGGTCATTTCCATCTCGACCAACACATAGCCCGGGAAAAACTTGCGCTCGGTAATGGAGCGACGACCATTCTTGACGTCGACGACCTCTTCCACCGGCACCAGAATTTGACCAAATTGATCGGCGACATGAGAACGCTCGATGCGCTCGCGCAACGCCTTTTGCACGCTTTTTTCAAAGCCAGAATAAGCGTGAACCACATACCAGCGCATTGCCATTATTTACCTCGACCGAGAATCACATCATAAAACAACCAGGACAGACTGGAGTCCACCAACCACATGAACAAGGCCAGCACCAGCACGAAAACAAACACCATGCCGGTCATCTGCATCGCCTCTTTGCGAGTGGGCCACACCACCTTGCGAGCCTCGACCAGAGACTCGTTGGCGTAGGTGACGAAACTCTTGCCCGGCTGCGACAGCCAAACCGCCCCAACCGCCAGAATCACGCCGGCCACAAACGAAAGCGCGCGCAAAATACCCTGGTCCGCCGGAATCATGTAAAAGCCGACGATACCGGCCGCCACCAGCAAACCGGCCAGCGCCAGCTTGATTTTATCTTGCATTTCCATGTCGATATCTTCTCTTGCGCGTATGCGACAAAAGACCAACCGGCGCACAAGCGCCGGCTGGTCTTAATTGGCAGGCCAGGAGGGTCTCGAACCCCCAACCCTCGGTTTTGGAGACCGATACTCTACCAATTGAGCTACTGGCCTTTAAACCTGATTAAGCGATGATCTTAGCTACCACACCGGCGCCGACGGTACGACCGCCTTCGCGGATGGCGAAACGCAGACCATCTTCCATGGCGATCGGAGCGATCAGCTCAACAGTGATCTCCACGTTGTCGCCCGGCATTACCATTTCCACGCCTTCCGACAGGGTAACGGCGCCCGTTACGTCGGTGGTACGGAA
>NZ_JAMZGH010000074.1:0-14333 GCF_024158805.1 Chromobacterium sp. S0633
CGGCGACAGTCACTATATCCGGGTGGAGGCCGGCAAGCTGGACCGGCTGATCAACCGGGTGGGCGAGCTGGTGATCGCGTCCGCCGGCACCAAGCTGATTGCGCAGAACCGCTGCGACGCCGAGCTGCTGGAGTCCGTGGCCATCATCAACACGCTGGTGGAAAGCATACGCGACGACGCGCTGACCTTGCGCATGGTGCCGGTGGACGAGGTGTTCTGCCGGTTTCCGCGCATGGTGCGCGAGGTGTCGCGGCAATTGGGCAAATCCATACAGCTGACGATTCAGGGCGCGGACACCGAGATCGACAAATCCATGGTGGAGCGCTTGACCGACCCGCTGATGCACTTGGTGCGCAACGCGGTGGACCACGGCCTGGAAACGGCGGCGGAGCGGCGGGAGGCCGGCAAGCCGGAAACCGGCAAGGTGGTGCTCAACGCCTTTCACGACGCCGGCTCGGTGGTGGTGGAAATCAAGGACGACGGCCGCGGCATAGACCGCGACAAGGTGCTGGCCAAGGCGCTGGAGCGCGGCTTGTTGAGCGAGGGCCGCCAGTTGAGCGAGCAGGAAACCCTGCAGCTGATCTTCCTGCCCGGCTTTTCCACCGCGCACGCGCTGAGCGATCTGTCCGGCCGCGGCATGGGTCTGGACGTGGTGAAACGCAATATCGAACTCTTGCGCGGCGAGATCGAAATTTTTTCCCAGCCGGGCCAGGGCGCCACGTTCCGGCTGCGGCTGCCGCTGACGCTGGCCATCATCGACGGCTTCCGGGTGGAGGTGAACGATTCCTCGCTGGTGATGCCGCTGGACATGATGATCGAGTGCGTGGACATGCCGGAGGAGGCGATGCGGCAGAACGCGCGCCAGATCAATGTGCGCGGCGATTGGCTGCCTTTCGTGTCCTTGCGGGAGTTGTTCAATCTGCCGCCGGCCACGCGGCCGGAGTACGTGGTGATTGTGCATTACGGGGAAAACCGCGCCGGCGTGGTGGTGGACCGGCTGATGGGCGAGGTGCAGGCGGTGATCAAGCCCTTGGGCGAGATTTTCCGCTCGCTGCGCGGCATCAGCGGCTCCACCATCCTGGGCAACGGCAAGCCGGCGCTGGTGCTGGACATTCCGCAATTGATCCACCACGCCTGCCGCCGCGAGCGGCGGCGGATTCGCCAGTCCAGCGAGGCGCAGGCGAGCGACGTCATTTAGCGCGCCGATGCGCGCCGGGAGGTAGTCATGCAGTGGTTTCACAATGCGCAGGTCAAGACCAAGCTGGGTCTGTCGTTTGGCGTGGTGCTGTGTTTCTTGTTGGCGCTGGGCTTTGTCAGCTACACCGCCACGGAGCGCATCACCGGCGTGATGGTGAATCTGTTCGACAACCAGCTGACGCCAATCAAGGATATCGGCAGCGCGGCGCGCAACGCGATGGCCAGCAACCGCTCCTTGTACCGCTATGTCGCCGAGACCGACACCAAGACCATGGACGCGGTGGAGCTGGAGATGGCCGGTTTCGAGAAGAGCATGAACGCCAGCATAGACGCTTACCGCAAGACGGACCTGACGCCGCCCGAGGTGGACGCGCTGCGCCGCTTCGACGCCGCCTGGGCCATTTACCAGCCCTACGCCACCGAGGTGAAACGGCTGTCCTATACCGACCGCGGCGACGGCGAGAACAATAAAATTGCACTGAAACTGATGGCGGACAAGGGCTGGCCGGCTTTCCAGGCGGTGGACGCGGTGCTGACCGAGTTGGTGAACCTCAACGCCAAGCTGGCCGACAATTCCCTGGTGGAAACCAAGGCGATCAGCACGGACGCCTTGCGGGTGCTGGTGGCCATCGCGGTGGCGGCGGTGCTGCTGAGCATCGCGCTGGGGGTGATGGTGACGCGCAGCCTGCTCAAGCAATTGGGCGGCGACCCGTCCTACACCGTGCAGGTGGTGAGCCGGGTGGCGGCAGGGGATTTGTCGGTGCCGGTGAAGCTGCATCCGGACGATACTTCCAGCCTGCTGTATTCGATCAAATCCATGGCGCACCGGCTGTCCGAGACCCTGTCCGAGGTCAGCGCGATGTCGGAGGCGATAGGTTCGGCGTCCGAGGAGGTGTCGTCCACCGCCAACTCCCTGGCGCAGACTTCGTCCGAGCTGTCGTCCAGCATCGAGCAGACCAGCGCCTCGGTGGAGGAGATGGCGGCCACGGTGACGCAGAACGCCGACAATGCGCGAGTGACCGAGGGCATTGCGTCCAAATCCGCGTCCAGCGCCACCCAGGGCGGCAGCGCGGTCAGCGATATGGTGCACGCGATGAAGGAGATCGCGTCGCGGATCACGGTGATCAACGATATCGCCAACAAGACGGATCTGCTGGCCATCAACGCGGCGATCGAGGCGGCGCGGGCAGGCGAGCACGGCAAGGGCTTCGCCACGGTGGCGGTGGAGGTGAGGAAGCTGGCGGAGCGCTCCCAGGTGGCGGCCAAGGAGATAGGCGATCTGGCCAGCCGCTCGGTGAGCGTGGCGGAGAAGGCCGGCACCTTGCTGCAGGAGATGTTGCCCGGCATAGACCAGACCGCCAGCCTGGTGCAGGAGATTTCCGCGGCCTCGCGCGAGCAGCGCACCGGCATTGATCAGATCAACAGCGCGGTGACGCAGATCAGCAGCGGCATGCAGTCTTCGGCCACGTCGGCCGAGGAACTGAGCTCCACCTCCGAGGAACTGAGTTCCGCGGCGATGCAGCTGCAGGATTTGATGCAGCAGTTCAAGCTGCGCAACACCCGCGGCGGCCGCAAGTCCCGGCTGGTGCACATCGGCCACTTGCACGGCGGCAAGGCCGCGCCGCCGCCGCCGATGGACGACGATGACGATATGGATCTGACCGTGGACGAGGACAAGTTCTCCAAGTATTGAGAGGGAGGAAGACGGCGATGAGAAACAGCGACCAGCCGGCCGGCCAGGACGGCGGCGACCAGAAATTCCATTGCGTCACATTCATCCTGGGCGAGGATTTGTTCGGCATTCAGATCAACTTCATCCGGGAGATCATCGAGTTCGACGGCATCACCGAGGTGCCGATGATGCCCAACTTCGTGCGCGGCATCATCAATCTGCGCGGCGCGGTGGTGCCGGTGATCGATTTGTCGGTGCGCTTCGGCCGCGGCCAGACGGCCTTGAAGTCGTCCACCTGCGTGGCCATCCTGTCCTTGCCGGGCCTGGAGGGCGGCTACGCCGACATCGGCATTCTGCTGGATTCGGTGTGCGAGGTGCTGGAGATCCCGCAAAGCGAGATCGATCCCTCGCCCAGCTTCGGCTCCAATATCCGCAGCGACTTCATCCAGGGCATCGCCACCATCAATCAGCGCTTCGCCATCCTGCTGAATGTGCGCCAGGCGCTGTCGGTGTCCGAGCTCAGCGCGATGGCGGAGGCGGTGACCCAGCAGTTTCTGAGCGACGACATCGAGGCGCTGTAGATGTTCGCCCTGGAAGAGACGCTGGCCGCCGCGCCCTTGTTGACGGATGGGGAGTTTTTCCAGCTGCGCCGCTTCATCTACCAGACCGCCGGCATCGCCATGCCGATGAGCAAGCGTTCGCTGATCCAGTCGCGCCTGGCCAAGCGCATCCGCCATTTGCGGCTGAACAGCTACGCGGCTTACTGGCGTCTGATCTCGGACCCGGCCAATGTGACGGAGCGGCAGTACGCGATCAATCTGCTGTCCACCAATGAAACCTATTTTTTCCGCGAGCCGGAACACTTCGCCTGGCTGCGGCAAGAGGCGGCGCGGCTGCAGGGCAAGGGCGAGTTTCGGGTGTGGTCGGCGGCCTGCTCCACCGGCGAGGAGCCGTACACGGTGGCGATGATCCTGGCGGAGGCGCTGGGCTTGCTGGGCCAGTGGCGGGTGTACGCCACCGATATCAATACCCGGGTCACGCATCTGGCCCGGCGCGGGGTTTACTCGGTGGAGCGCGCGCGCAGGACGCCGCCGGAGCTGTGGCGGCGTTATTTCCTGCGCGGCCGCGACGAATACGCCGGCATGGTCAAGGTGGCGCCGGAGCTGGCGAAGAAGGTGAGTTTCGCCAATCTGAACCTGCTGCACGCGACGGACTTCAACCATAGTCATTTCGATGTGATTTTCCTGCGCAATGTGCTGATTTATTTCGACGAGGCCACCAAGCTGCGGGTTTTGCTGTCGCTGTGCGACAAGCTGCGGCAGGGCGGACATTTGATCATCGGGCATTCGGAATCCATCCGGCACCTGGCGCTGCCCTTGGCGCAGGAGGCGCCGTCGCGCTACCGGCTGGATGCCCACTTGGCGGGCGGAAGAATCGATGAGCATCAGTGTTCTGATTGTTGACGACTCCGCGGTGGCGCGGGAGATGCTGGGCCAGATGCTGGCCACCGCGCCGGACATCAAGCTGCTGGGCGCGTCGCCGGACCCCATTTACGCGATGAGCCGGATGAAGATCCGCTGGCCGGACGTGATCATCCTGGATCTGGCCATGCCGCGGATGGACGGCCTGACCTTTCTGCGCCAGGTGATGGCGGAGCGGCCCACGCCGGTGATCATCTGCTCGGCCTTGACCACCGAGGGCGCGCTGGTGTCGCTGGAGGCGATGAGCGCCGGCGCGGTGTCGGTGCTGCTCAAGCCGCTGGTCAACGCGAGGACGAATTTCGTCGAGAACGCCAAGCGGCTGGTGGAGGAGGTGTACGCGGCGGCGCGGGTGAGGGTGGAGGCCTTGAAGCAGACGTCTCCGTCCGGCTATCCCGCGCCCAAGCTGACCGCCGACGCCATTCTGGACGCGCCGCCGGAGCGCCGGCGGCCGGCGCAGGGCACGGAGCGCGTCATCGCGCTGGGCGCGTCCACCGGCGGCACCCTGGCGCTGGAGTTCCTGTTGCAGCGGCTGCCGCCGCATTGCCCGGGCATGGTGGTGGTGCAGCATATGCCTGAGGGCTTCACTTCCATCTTCGCCGGCCGGCTCAACCAGCTGGCCCAGGTGGAGGTGAGGGAGGCGAAGAACGGCGACGTGCTCAGCGCCGGCACGGTGCTGATTGCGCCGGGAGGCCAGCATCTGCTCTTGCACCGCCGGCAGAAGCAGTTTGTCGCGGAGGTCAAGGGCGGGCCGCCGGTATCGAGGCACCGGCCGTCGGTGGATGTGTTGTTCCGCTCGGTGGCGGTGAGCGCCGGGGCCAACGCGGTGGGCGTGATCCTCACCGGCATGGGGGACGACGGCGCGCGCGGCATGCGCGAGATGCACGACGCCGGCGCGCGCACGCTGGCCCAGGACGAGGCGTCCTGCGTGGTGTTCGGCATGCCGCAGGCGGCCATCGCCCGCGGCGGGGTGGACGAGGTGATGTCTCTGGAGCGCCTGGCGCGGCTGTTGCAGGGTCTGCGCGCCTGAGAGCCTGTCCATGGTCCGCCGCGCGGCGGCGGACGCGGCCCTCAAGATAGATACAGATGCGATAGGTGTTTTTACGTAAATACCGATGCTTGCCGGCGGCTATTTGTAAAAAACCTTTTAAAAACAAAGCCGGCGCGGGTCGCTTCACCTCGAGAAAAAGCGATTATGCACTTGCTATGTGCAAACTACCAAAGCCAGTCGCATTGATTCGCGTTTAATTGGCGTTATCATCACTTTCCATATTCAGCGCTCGCCGCCGCACTGGGCCGCTTGTCCCGGCGCGCCGCCGCCTGTCTATCTTTCCCCGCCCGCTCCGCACCACTTCGCGGCGCCGTCATCGTCTCTTGTCGATTACTGCCTGATCCACTGCCTGGACCTGCGGCGCCGGTCCGGCGCGCTCCGGATGCGCCGCCGGCGGCGGGGAGCCGTTTTTGGAATGAATGTCGAAGGAATGCATCCGTATGAGTGTCTTGAACAAGGACTGGGGCTTGCGGGCCAAACTATCCGCCGCTTTTACTCTGGTGAGCCTGCTGATCGTGGCGGTTTATTCGATCTACGCTTATCGCAGCACGGTCGACTCCGAAATGAAGGGCGTGGATCAGACCCTGCTGACCGCCGCCTACGCGGCGCGTCAGATGGTGGGCGAGAACTTCCACGACCAATTGCCGGACAGCAACCCCAATAGCCAGGTCACCACCAAGCAGCTGACCGATTTTGCGCGCGACAGCGGTCTGGCCTACGCCTATTCCACCATTCAGCGCGGCGGCCGCGTGTTGTACACCAGTTCTTCCGCCAGCCCCGACGAGGTGAAGTCCGGCCAGTACCAACAGTGGTTCCTGGCGGAATACAAGGATGTGCCGGCCGGCCTGGCCGCGGCCTTGCGCAGCGGCTCCACCCAGTTTGAGGAATACCAGGGCGAGTTCGGCCTGTTCCGCTCGGTGTTCGTGCCCTTCACCTCGGCCAGCGGCATGCGCTACGTGGTGGGGGTGGACACGTCCTTGCAAAAAGTGGAGGCCTTGCGCACCCAGGTGCTGTGGCAAAGCGGCGCGGTGGGCCTGGGCCTGCTGCTGATGTCCCAGCTGGCGGCCCTGTTGCTGGCCAACCGCATGGTGCAGCCGGTGAACGAGTTGAACGTGGCCCTGCAGCAACTGGCCGGCGGCGACTGGAACCTGGTGCGCAGCATGCCGGTGCGCAGCCGCGACGAAGTGGGCCGCATCGCGTCCTCCTTCAACACCTTCATGGCGGCCCTGCGTGAGCGCTTGCTGGAGATCCGCGGCGAATCCGACGCGGTGCAGAGCGAATCCCAGCACATCGATCAGCTGGTGGGCGGCGTGGCCGCGCGTTCCGGCCAGCAGGCCGAGGACGTGCGCGGCAGCGCGGCGGCGGTGGAGGAGCTGGCGGTGAGCATCGCCCATGTCTCGGAAATCGCCGAGGACGCGGCCACGCTGATGTCTTCGTTCGAAGGCCAGACCCAGACCACGGTGCAATACATCCAGAACGCGGTGGAAGGCATGCGGACGGTGCAGCAGGAAGTGACCCAGCTGGCCGGCAAGCTGGATCAGCTGGATTCGCGCACCAATGAGATCAATATGATTGTGGCGGTGATCAAGGACATCGCCGATCAGACCAATCTGCTGGCCTTGAACGCGGCGATCGAGGCGGCGCGTGCCGGCGAGCAGGGCCGCGGTTTCGCGGTGGTGGCGGACGAGGTGCGCAAGCTGTCTGAACGCACCGCCAACGCCACGGTGGAGATCGGCTCGATGATCGCTTCGGTGCAGCAGGATTCCGCCTCCGCCATCTCCGGCATGCGCGCGGCGGTGGACCGCGTGGACGCCAGCGTCAATCACGCCGGCGAGGCGCAGGACACTTTGCAGGGCTTCTCGGTGCAGATCCAGGGCGTGTCGCGCGGCATGGGCGATATCTCGGCGGCGGTGCGCGAGCAGGCCAACGCTTCGCAGCATCTGGCCGGCAGCGTGGAGTCGGTCAGCAGCTCGGCCGAGGAAAACCGGCTGGCGGCGGAAGAGGCTCAGCAGGGCGTGGTCAATCTGTTGGAGCGCGGGGTGTCTTTGCGCGGCGTGGTACAGCAGTTCACGCTCTAAGAACCTGTTCAATGTCTGCTGCGCTTCGGCGATACGGCGTTGAAAACAACTTCGAAATGCTCATGTACCGTATGTACATTCCGCTTTCTCTGCTGTTTTCGCCTTGTCTCGCTCTTGCTCGCGAGACTTTGAACAGGCTCTAAGCCATGGCGCGGCGCAGGGTCGCCATGCGCACGCAACCGCCTTCGGGCGGTTTTCTTTTTGCCAGATAAATGACATTGGCGTAAAGTGGCTTGTCGTCCTAAAGGAAGGAGGCGGGTCATGGAGCGGGAGCTGTCGTTGTCGCATGCCGGCGCGGACCCGGCGCGCGGTCCTTTGATCATCGTGGCGTCCAGCGGCACCGGCGGGGACATGCAGCCCTTTGTCGCGCTGGCGCGCGGCTTGAGCGAGCGCGGCCACCGGGTGCGGATGCTGGCGCCGGCCTTGCAGGAGGAAGCGGCGCGGGCGGCCGGCCTGCCGTACGGGCTGTTCGGCAGCGTCGAGCGGGAACAGGCGGCGCTGGACAACCCCGATCTATGGCATGAGCGCAAGAGCTGGGGCGTGCTCTGGGATAGCCTGGCGCCGGATCTGGACGCCTTGCGGGAGCGGGTGAGGGATCTGCCGGCGGATGAGGACTGCGTGGTCTTGTGCCACCCCGTCCTGGTGCCGATGGCGGCGCTGGCGCGAGCGGCGCGGCCGGATTTGCGCATTGTGACGGCCTATCTCGCGCCGTCCAATCTGTGCAGCCGCCACGACCTGCTCACCCTGGGCTCCTTGCGGATTCCCGGCTGGCTGCCGCCGGCCGGAGCCGGCCTGCTGTGGTGGGCGCTGCATCACTGGTTCAACGCCCAGACCTTGCCCAGTCTGAACGCGGCGCGCGCACAGCGCGGCCTGCCGGCGGAGCCGCATTTTTTCGAGCATATGCTGAGAGCCCCCAACGCCTCGGTGGGCCTGTTTCCCCGCTGGTTCGCCGCCTTGCAGCCGGATTGGCCGCGGCCGTTCTTCGAAGGGGATTTTCTGCTGCCCGCCGCGCAGCGGGGCGCGGGGCTGTCCGCCGAGCTGGAGGCCTTTCTGGCCGCCGGCGATGCGCCCGTCGTGTTCACGCCGGGCACCGGCCATCGGCACGCGGCGGCCTTCTTCGACGCCGCGCTGCGGGCCTTGCGGCGGCTGGGCCGGCGCGGGATTTTCGTCACGCCGCACGCGGCGCAGTTGCCGCCGGCTTTGCCGGCCGATGTGCTGTGGCAGGCGCACGCGCCTTTCGCCGCGCTGTTGCCGCGGGCGGCGGCGCTGACGCATCACGGCGGCGTCAGCACCATGGCGGACGCGATGCGCGCCGGGATCCCGCAATTGATCGTGCCTTACGCCTACGATCAGTTCGACAACGGCCAGCGCGCCAAGCGCCTGGGCGTGGCCGAGGTCTTGCACGCGCAGCGCGTGTCCGCGAGGAGAATGGAGCGTTTGTTGGCGCGTTTGCTGGCCGAACCGGGCCCGGGCCCGGCCTGCCGCGAGCTGGCCTTGCGCATGGCGGCCGGCGCGGAAGCGACGCGGGCGCTGTTGGACGGCGTGGAGGAGGCCTTGTTGGGGCGGGCTGCGCGCGGGGCGGAAAGCGCCGGCGCGACGCCGGCGCTGGCGCCGGGCTAGCGAGCGCTTGGGAGGCGCTTAAGAAGGTGTTTACGATCTCGCGAGCAAGAGCGAGACAAGGCGTTGCGGCTGAGAAAGCGGAATGTACGCGTGGTATATGAGCATTTCGAGGACGGCACTCATCGCACAATGTCTCTACCGACGCGCAGCAGATCGTAAACAGGTTCTTAGAAGGTGTTTACGATCTCGCGAGCAAGAGCGGGACAAGGCGTTGTGGCTGAGAAAGCGGAATGTACAAGCGGTACATGAGCATTTCGAAGGCGGCACTCATCGCACAATCGCGCTACCGACGCGCAGCAGATCGTAAACAGGTTCTTAGCTGAACAGCGTGCGCGCGCCCTCGTAACGGGCGGCGAAATAGCTATTGTCCAGCCGCGCCACGCGGATGGAGCTGTTGGTGCGCGGCGCGTGCACGAACTTGCCGTCGCCGATGAAGATGCCCATGTGCGAGAACGGGCGGTTCATGGTGTTGAAGAACACCAGGTCGCCGACCCGCATCCGGCTGTCCGGGATGGGCCGCGCCACGCCGGCGATCTCGGCCGCGGTGCGCGGCAGCGTGACGCCGACGGCGTTCTGGTAGATGTAGCCGACCATGCCGCTGCAATCCAGGCCGGCCTCGGGGTTGGTGCCGCCGAACTTATAGTCCAGGCCCAGCAGGCCCAGCGTATAGATCAGGATTTCCCGGCTGGCGCCGTCGGCCTTCAGTCCGGACAGGCTGAGGTCGCCGGAAGGGCGGGGCTTGCGGCCGCCGGCCACCTTGGAGGGCGTGGTGCCGCAGGCGGCCAGCAGGCCGGCCAGCGACAGCAGCGCGGCGCCGCGCAGCAGCGCGCGGCGGTCCAACGGCGAAGAGGGCGAAGGCGGCAGGGTTTTGCTCATTGTTGCTTTGACTCCAGTTCTTCCCAGCGCGCCAGCTTGTCCATCAGCAATTCGTCGATTTCCTCCACCCGGCGCTGCCAGGCGATGGCCTCCTTGGGCGTGTCGCGGTAGCAGTTGGGGTCCAGCAATTGCTGATTCAGGCTGGCTTGCTCGGTTTCCAGCGCGGCGATCTCGTCCGGCAGCGCGGCGAGCTCTCGCGTCTCATTGTAGGACAGTTTATTGCGCGCGGACTTGGGCTTGTCCTTGGGTTTTTCCTGCGGGGCCGAAGCGTCCCGCGGCTTCTCCGCCGGCTTCATCGCCGCCATGCGCGCCTTGGTGTCGATCCAGTCCTGGTAGCCGCCCGGATATTCTTCCAGCCGGCCGTCGCCTTCGAAGGCGATCACCTGGGTGACCACGTTGTCCAGGAAGGCGCGGTCGTGGCTGACCAGGAACACGGTTCCCGAGTATTGAGCGATCACGTCTTCCAGAAGTTCCAGCGTGTCGATGTCCAGATCGTTGGTGGGCTCGTCCAGCACCAGCACATTGGCCGGCCGGGTGAACAGCCGGGCCAGCAGCAGGCGGTTGCGTTCGCCGCCGGACAGCGAGCGCACCGGGCTGCGCGCGCGCTGCGGCGAGAACAGGAAGTCTTCCAGATAGCTCATCACGTGTTTCTTCACGCCGCCGATTTCAACGAAGTCGTTGCCCTGGCTGATGATGTCGGCGACGCTGGTTTCCTCGTCCAGCTGTTCGCGGAACTGGTCGAAGTAGGCGATCTCCAGCTTGCTGCCTTGCTTGACGCTGCCGCTGTCCGCGTCCAGCTGGCCCAGGATCAGCTTGAGCAGCGTGGTCTTGCCGGCGCCGTTGGGGCCGATCAGGCCGATCTTGTCGCCGCGCAGGATGCGGGTGGTGAAGTCGCGGATCAGGGTCTTGCCCTCGAAGCCCTTGCCGACGTGCTCCAGCTCCGCCACCAGCTTGCCGGAGCGTTCGCCGGCGTCCAGCTGGAAGTTGACCTGGCCCACGCGCTCGCGCCGCGCCGAGCGCTCGCGGCGGATGGCCTCCAGCCGGCGCACCCGGCCTTCGTTGCGGGTGCGGCGCGCCTCGATGCCCTTGCGGATCCACACCTCTTCCTGGGCGTGGAATTTGTCGAAGATGCGGTTTTGCTCTTCCTCGACGGCCAGTTCTTCCGCCTTGCGCACATGGTAGCTGGAGAAGCTGCCCGGGTAGCTGCGCAGCAGGCCGCGGTCCAGTTCCACGATGCGGGTGGCCACATTGTCCAGGAAGCGGCGGTCGTGGGTGATCAAGAGCACGCTGCCGCCGTAGTTCTTGATCAGGGTTTCCAGCCATTCGATGGCGGACACGTCCAAGTGGTTGGTGGGTTCGTCCAGCAGCAGCACGTCGGGCCTGGCGGCCAGCGCGCGCGCCAGCGCCACGCGTTTTTTCCAGCCGCCGGACAGCTCCTCGATCCGCGCGTCCGGGTTCAGGCCCAGATGGGACAGGGTGGAGGAGATCAGCGCGTCGAACTGCCAGCCGCCGCGGGCCTCCAGCTCGTGCTGGATGTGCTCCATCCGCGCCAGCGCCTGTTCGTGGTCGGCGTCGGCCTGGGTCAGCTGATGGGTGACTTGGTGGTATTCGGTGAGCAGGCTTTTCAGTTCGCCCAGGCCTTCGGCCACGGCTTCGAACACCGTGTGTTCCGGCGCCAGCTCAGGCTCTTGCGGCACATAGGCCACTTTGACGTCGCCCTTGATGTTGACGCGGCCGTCGTCCAGCGCCACCGCGCCGGCCACGCTCTTGAGCAGCGAGGACTTGCCGGCGCCGTTGCGGCCGATCAGGCCGACCACTTCGCCCGGTTCCAGCGCGAAATCGACGTTATCCAGCAATGCGTGGTGACCAAAAGCCAGGCAGGCTTTTTCGACGGTAATCAGAGCCATGGTGCGTGTTGTTTTCTGTATGGAAAGTTGGGCGGATTGTAACATGGGCTTCACCTTTCCACGCTTAGCGCCGCGCGGTTTGTGCTGTTACAATGCCGGCCAAACTTGAATGAAAGGCATGCTATGTACTTCGTTGACCGCTCGGTGGCCGTGATCAAACCGAAACAACCGTTCCTGGACTGGCTGAACCAGGCCCCGGACAACGACATGGATCTGGCGCTGGACAGCCTGCGCACCGACTGCACCGTGATCCTGCTGCCGGAGTTCGACGAGCCGGAAGAGGGCGTCGCCTACATCGACGAAATCTACGAACAATTGTTCAAGATGGAACTGGCGTCCTGGTACGAGGACGAAGACACATGGCCCAAGGATCTGTCCTTGAAAGCCTTCTGGGAATGGTTCGACGTGGAGATCCACTCCACGGTGATAGACAGCGTGGACGCCGACATCAGCAACACCCCGGCGCTGGATCTCTAAACCATGAACCGGCGGCCCCGGCTGGAGCCTTTCGGCTTCGAGCTGAGGCCTTCGCGCCTTTGGCTGGCGCTGACGGTTTTCGCCGCCGCGCTGCTGGCCTGGGCGGTGATCCGCCATCTGCCGCCCATCTGGCTGGCCTTGTTGCCGGCCGAGGCCTTCTTGCTGCTGCGGGCTCTGCGCGCCGACGGCTGGGGCGACGCCGGCCGTTTCCGGCGGCTGGAAGTGGACGGCCTGGGGCGGCTGAGCGTGTGGCGCGAAGCCGCGCTGCCGGCGCAGGCCTTGGACGATTGCTTCGTCACCCCTTGGCTGACGGTATTGAATGTGCGCATCGGCGGCCGCCGGCGCGCCTTGATGGTGTGGCCGGATTCGGCGCCGGCGGACGGCCGCCGCCGCTTGCGGACTTATTTGCTGTGGTTTCAAGCCGCGGACGACACTGAGACGAAATGACTGGACACAAGACTCTGGCCGAGTGGCTGAGCTGGCAGGAAAGCCTGCACGCCACCGCCATCGATATGGGCCTGGCCCGCGTGGAGCGGGTGCGCGCCGCGATGAAACTGCAACCGTCCTGCCCGGTGGTGATGGTGGCCGGCACCAACGGCAAGGGCTCGGTCTGCGCGATGCTGTCCGCCATGCTGCATTGCGCCGGCTTCAAGGTGGGCACTTACACCTCTCCCCACATCCTGCGTTACAACGAGCGCATCGCCATCGATCTGGCGCCCGCCAGCGATGAGCGCATCGTCGCCGGCTTCGAGGCGATAGACGCCGCGCGCGGCGACACCTCGCTGACGTATTTCGAATTCGGCACCCTGGCGGCGGTGCACAGCTTTGTCGCCGAAAAAGTGGACGTGATCGTGCTGGAGGTGGGCCTGGGCGGACGCCTGGACGCGGTCAACATCTTCGAGCCGGACGTGTCGGTGGTGGTCAGCGTGGACATAGACCACCAGGCCATCCTGGGCGACAACCGCGAGGACATCGGCTTCGAGAAAGCCGGCGTCTACCGCGCCGGCAAGCCGGCCTTGTGCGCGGACCCGAATCCGCCGGCCAGGCTGATCGAGCACGCGCGCGCCATCGGCGCGGACCTGAAGCTGTACGGGCCGGACTTCGGCTATCAGCGCATGGACAATCAATGGTCCTTCCACATGGGCGACGCCCATCGCCACGCCTTGCCCTTGCCGGCGCTGCGCGGCGGCTATCAGATGGTCAACGCCTCGGCGGCGCTGGCCGTGCTGGAGTGCTTGAAGCCGCGGCTGCCGGTGAACCTGGGCGCGGTCAAGCGCGGCCTGCTGGAAGTGGAGTGGCCGGGCCGTTTCCAGGTGCTGCCGGGCCGTCCGGCGGTGGTGCTGGACGTGGGCCACAATCCGCACGCGGTCAAGGCGATGACGGCCAGCCTGAAGCAGCTGCCGTTCGCCCGCAACCGGCTGGCGGTGTTCTCCATGCTGGAAGACAAGGACCTGGAACAGGTGGCGGCCTTGGCGCGCGAGGCGTTCGACGCCTGGTTCGTCGGCGGCCTCGACATGCCCCGCGGCCAGAGCGGCGAACGCATCGCCGCCAGGCTGGCGGAAATGGGCGTTGAGAGGGTGCAATCCTTCGCCACCGTGGCGCAAGCCTGGTCGGCGGCCTTATCGCAGGCGGAGGAGAGTGATAGAATTGTCGTTTTTGGTTCCTTCCACACCGTTGCCGAGGTGATGGAAGCCCGGCAACACCCGGCTTGAGGAAAGCATGGCTTTATCCACCCACGAGGAGTTGATCCTGTTGCGTAAGCGCGCCAGACGCCGTCTGGTGGGCGCTGTCGTCTTGGTTACCGTCGCCACCGTCGTTTTGTGGAACGTGGTGGGACGCCTGCCCGAGCAGCAGATGAAGCCGGAGTCCATAGAAGTGCTGGGCGCGGGCGCTTCCGCGCCGGCCGCCAATCACGCCGAAGCGCCGGCGGGCGCCTTGCCGCCGCCGGCCCAGCCGGCCTCGGCGCCGTCCGCGGCC
>NZ_JAMZGH010000075.1:0-13404 GCF_024158805.1 Chromobacterium sp. S0633
GGCGGCGCCGGACGCCGCGCCGGAGCGGGTGGCGGAATTCATGCGCCTGATGGTCGACGGCGGCGGCTTCCGGCTCCGGCGGCGGGCCGGGATGCAGAACGGCCAGCTCCTGCAAGGCTTGCGCCGCCTGCTCCAGCGTCTGGCTCAAGGGCGCGTAGGACGGCGCGTCCGCGCCCATGCGTTCGTCGCACCAGCTCTGCAGCCGCGCCAGCCATTGCCGGCTGCGCGCCAGCGCGCCGCGGCTCTCCTCCAGCGCGGCCGGCGGCAGCGCGCGCACCCAGTCGTTCAGCTTCTGCTGCTCGTGGCGCGCCTGTTCGCGCTCCAGCTTGCCCTCGTCGCCGCCGGCCAACAGCCGGCGGTTGAGGTCCTGCCACTGCCGCAGGGTCAGCGGCTGCCGCTCCTGCGGCGGCGGCGCGTTCAGCAAGGGCACCTGGGCCGCCAGCGTGGCGGCGTAGGTTTTGGCCAGCCATTCCAGCGGGCCGGTGCGAAAGCTCAGATCGTCTTGCTGCGGCAAGGGGTGCAGGCTGTCCCAATACTGCTCGCAGCACTGCGCGCTCAACGCCAGCGCCGCTTCCAGGCCGGGCAGGCCCAGCAGGTGCAGCCAGGACTCCCCCAGCCAGCCGGCCACCATCAAATCCTTGCTGCGCTCGGCCAGCAGCGCGGAGGCGAGACGCTCCACGCCGGACCAGTCCGCGCGTTTCAAATCGCTTTCCCAGATGCCGGCGGGCAGGCTGGGATCGTCCTCGCGCCGCAGTTCGCGCAGTTGGTCGTATTCCGGCGCGTAGCGCAGCGGCTCGCCGCCGGGATTGTCCGCGGCGATGGGTTGCAACAGGGTTTCCAGACGCGACATGGCGCTCATGGCCGTTTCCTCAAGGTGTTCAAAGCGCGCATCAGCTGCCCTCTATCGCGGCCAGCCGCGGATTGGCGGCCGCGCGGAACGGCGACGGCGGCGCGGCGTACGGCAGGCTGGCCACGGCCAGGCCGCTCTTGCCGCCCGGCGCCTGCAAGGTCAGCCGCAAAAACATCTGCGCGTCGCCGTTGCCCAGCAAGGCCGGGTTGCGCACCG
Organism: Chromobacterium sp. S0633; assembly: GCF_024158805.1. Taxonomy (NCBI): domain Bacteria; kingdom Pseudomonadati; phylum Pseudomonadota; class Betaproteobacteria; order Neisseriales; family Chromobacteriaceae; genus Chromobacterium; species Chromobacterium sp. S0633. The sequence continues at coordinate 1,067 of NZ_JAMZGH010000075.1, forward strand.
GCAGCGCCAGCATCAGGCCCACATCGTTGACGCCTTCCACGCTATTGGTGCGCAGCGGCGAATTGTTCTCGCGCAACAAGCGCAGCAAGCCCCATTGTCCGCCGTAGTTCCAGCTGGCCAGCCGGTCGAACACGGTCAGCCCGCTTTGCGTCGAATCCTCCACCGGCGCCTGTTGCGATTCCTTGGCCCAGCGCAGGGTCGCCGTCACCGGCTGGCCGATGTTCCAGTGCAGGCGCTGGCCGTCGCCGCCGGGGTAGCGCAGGCGCTGGCCGCCGCTGGCCAGCGTCCATTCGATCACCTGGTCCGCCGCCTGTTCGTGTTCGCGGTCGGTGCGCCAGCGCACTTCCACGTCCACGCCCTGCCACGGCCCGCCGCCCTCGCGGGCGAACATCGGCCCCAGCCAGGCGCGCGCCGCCTTGGCCGCGTCCAGGAAGCGCCGCGCCGCCTGGGCCTGGCCGGACTTGAGGTCCTGCAGGCCGGCGGCCGCCAGCCCGCCGCTGTCGTCCATCAGGCGCATGAATTCCGCCACCCGCTCCGGCGCGGCGTCCGGCGCCGCCAGCTTGGCGGCGAAGGGGAAGCGGTTGGCCAGGTATTGATTGAAGAAGGCGCTCAGCTTCTGGTAGGCGGCGGCGCCGGCCTGGGTGCGCAGCGCGCCGCAGCGGTCGCTGGCCAGGCTGACCAGGGTCTGGGCGCGGTCGGAGAAGACGTTGCCGGCGGCCGGCAGCTCCACCTGGTCCAGCACCGCGCGGCAATTGCCCACGTCCATCTCGTTGAAATCCTTGACGATCATGGTTTCCAGCACCGCCGGCGCGCTGTTGGCGGCCTTTTCCTTGTAGTGGCGCAGTTCGACGGCGGCGCTTTGCCAGCGTTGCTGCAATTGCTGGTCGCTGACCGGCAACGAGGATTTGTGCGAGGCCAGCCAGCTCAGCGCCGGCGCCTGGGCCTGGGTCAGATTGCCCACCAGCTCCAGCTGCGCGCCCAGGTATTGCTGCAGCTCGCGCGCGCCGCCGGCGCGGAAGGCGCGGGCGCCGGCGTTGCGCGAGCCGTCCCACCAGCGGAAGCTGCCCTGCAGCGGCTGGTACAAGCCCAGCCCTTGCAGGCTGCGCTCCGCGTGGCGCAAGGATTGCAGCGCGCGCCGGTCCATCTCGCGCAGCACGCTGTCGCGGAAGGCGGGCTGGGCCAGTTCGTCCAGCGCCGCCAGCACCGGGGTGGCGGCCTTGGCCTGGGCGTCGAAGGCGTTGCCCTCGTCGATGGAACCGCCGTTCAGGCCAACCGACGGCTCGGCGCGGCGGCTGCTCAGGGCGGCCCACATCGCCCGCGCCGCGCTGTCCTGCAAGGCGCGTTCCAGGCCCTTACGGTAGGCCGGCGGCATCTGGCCGGCGCTGCCGGCCAGGTATTTCTGGTAGCCGTCGTAATGACGCAGCGCCGCCGTCATCGCGTCGGCGTCCATATTCGCCAGCCCGCCCGCCGTCGGGCCGCTTTCGCCCTGCGCCCGCGCGCTGGCGACGAAGTCCTGCTTCAGCAGCGAGGCCAGGGTCACGTTCAGCTTGAGCACCTGGTCCTGCAGTTCCAGGCCGCCGGACGGCCCTTGCGCCAACAGCGCCGAGCTGGCGCCCACGCCACCCAGCCAGCGCTTGCGGAATTCCTGGCGCGCCACCGCGGAATGGTCCACCACCCGCGCCACCGCGTCCCGCCCTATCAGGCTGGAGCGGCGCGCGCCGTCCAGCATCGCGCTGTAGCCGGGCACCAGATCCTGGCCGGCGGCGCGGCTCCAGGCGCTGTTGGTGGCGTTGACCAGGCTTTGCAGCAGGCCGATGTGGCCGGCCACGCTGTCCAGTTCCGGCAAGGAGTTGCCTTGGCCGGACTCCAGCATCAGCAGCTGTTTCTGCAATTGCTGGGCGGTGAGGTCGAAGGTTTGATTGGTGTAGAGCTGGCCGAGCCAGGCTTGCATCAGGCCGCTGAAGTGTTCGCCCACCTGCGGCCGGATCTTGGAGAGATCGATCGGCGCGGCCACCAGTTGATCGCTGGACAGCAGGATGCGGCGCAGATTGTCGCGCTGGGCGTTCTGCGGCGCGCGCAGGCTGAGGCCGAACAGGCCGTTGGCCAGCTCCGCCGCCTCGTCCAGCGTGGTGTTGCCGTCGCGCACCGCGTGGTTGAACTGGTTGACGCGCTGTTCCAGCTTGACCGCGTCGCCGGCCAGTTGCCGCGCCAGCAGATAGGCCGGCCATTTCTCCGGCGCGGCGGTGTCGTCGCTGACGCTGTCCGCGCCGGCCTCGCCCAAGCGCCGCACTTGTTCGGCGTCGCGCAGCAGCCGCTGTTGCAAGGGCAGCATCACCGAGCGGCGCAGCGCGTATTCGATGGTGTCGTCGATGCGGCCGTCCACCGGGGACATCAGCGAGGTGGGCAGCAGCAAGGTGCCGAAACGGCGCGAGGGCGCGTCCTTGAGCGCGCGCCAGAAGGCGGCGACGCTTTGCCGCGCCGCCGCGTCGTTGCCCAGTTCCGGCCGCGGCCCGCCGCGGTCCAGTTGCAGAATGCGCAGCTGGCGGCCCAGCGCGTCGGCGTCGTCGGTGGCCGCGTGCCAGTACCAGCTGATGCCGGCCAGCCACAGGGCGGCGAACAAGCCCATGCCGGCCAGGGTCCAGCGGTGCCAGCGCTGGCGCAGCCGCAGAATGCGCGGCACCGGCTGGGCCAGGCCCTGCTCCGCCAGCACCCGCTGGCGCAGCAGCCGGCCGGCGAACAGGGGCAGCGCCGGCGGCGCGACGGTTTCTTCCAGATCGTCCTGCGGCGCGGCCTGGGCGCCGGTGAAGTAGATGCCGCGCAACTGCGGCGCCTCGCCCAGCGCGTTGCCGCGGAACACCGGATCGCACAGCGCCTGCAGATTGGCGCGCACCGCCTCGAAGCTGCGCGGCAGCAGGTACAGATCCGTGGACACGCCGCCTTGCAGGGCGCCGAATTCGGCTATGGTTTCGCTCAGGGTCAGCCGCAGCCGCGTCAAGGCCTGTTCTATCCAGTCGGATTGATAGGCGGCGCTGGCGGCGTAGGGCGAGGACCAGCCCAGCATCGCGTCGCGCGCTTCGCGCGGCAGCGCCTGCGCCAGCTCCAGGAAGCCCGGTGCTTGCTCGGTCTCGGTCACCACCAGATAGATGGGCAGGCTCAGGCCCAGCCGTCTTTGCAGATCGGAAAACTTCTTGGCCGCGGCCAGGCCGGCGCTGACCGCCAGGTGCTCGCTCCACAGCTGGCCGGCGGACACGGTCCAGATCAGCGCGTCCAGCGGCCGCGCGGCGCGGCTGCGCAAGAGCACGCCCAAGAGCCGCCGCCAGGCCGACAGCGGCGCCAGCGCGCCTTCCGGATGGCTGAACATATCGTCCGGAATCACCAGCACCGCGCCGTCCCCGCCGTACCACCAGCGGCCGAACCAATTGGCCTCGCCCTCGCTCTTCAGCTGCAGCGAGGCGCACAAGGCCTCCACATTGCGCACCCGGTCGCCCACCGCCAGCACCCAGGGGGTCTGGTAGCGGTCTTCCGCGCCGATCTCGCGCTCGAAGCGGCGCACCGAGCCGCGGAAGCTGCGCCGCGCCGGATCGGCCTCGCGCCGCAGCCACCAGATCAGCGCCGCCAGCGCCAGCAGGATCAACAGGGTCAGCAGCACAATGCCGGCTAGGGTCTGTATCGTCATTTGCTCTGCCCGTCCCCGTCCGCCCCGCGGTACAGCATGGGCTCCACCCGCGACACGATGTCATGCCAGAACGCGTGCCCCACCACAGACATGCCCACCAGGATGGCGGCCACGCCCACGGCCAGCCGGAAGCCGTCCGGCAGCATGCGCCGCACCGTCAGCCGCAGCGGCGGCACATTGCTGCTGCGCTCCAGCGCCGGCGCCAGGCTGCGGATGTCGGCGTCGCGCTGGTAGGCGAAGGCGAACAGCTCGCGCCGCCATTCCTCGTGCTGGGCCAGCCCGCCCGGCCCGCGCAGCCGGCCGTAGAAACCCAGGGTCAGCGTTTGCAGGCAGACGTTGGCCAGATCGCGCCCGGCCGGATCGCGCTCGCGCAAGACCCGCTCGATCAGCGCCGGCACCTTGTCGCCGGCGGCGCGGCTGCCGAACAGCCGCTGCTCCAGCGGCGTGGCCTGCCACAGGCTCTGCCCCGGCCAGTCGTCGAACAACAGCCGCTCGTCTATCAGCGCGACGAACAGATACTGCAAGGCCTCGATCTGGCTCTGCCCGGCCGCGCCCACGCGCGCGCCGGCGGCGCGGCTCAAGCGCCGCGCCAGCAGCCCGCCCTGCTCGGCCGCCAGTTCGGCGGCGGTTTCGGCCTTGTGGCCGCCGCCGGCCAGTTCCTGGAACACTTGCAGCCATTCGGCGTAAGCGTCTTCGAAAGTGGCGCTCAGCGGCGCTTGCGCCAGCACCCCCAGCGGCTGGGACAGCGCGCTATCCAGCATGGCGTTCTCCATCGGCGTCCTCGCGCGGGTCCGCGACGAAGAGCAGCGCCTCCCACGGCTCCAGCGCCGCGCCGCCGGCCGGCAGCGTCATCCTCAGCGGCTGATCCGCTTGCAGCCAGTCGCCGTTGGCCAGCACGGCGAACAGCCGGGTGTCGTCGCCCACGCTGTAAGCCACTTGTTCGGCGCGGTCCAGCGGCTGGAAGGACAAGCCGCGCATGCGCTGGCGCGCCAGCGTGGCCACATGGGATTCGGAGGCGATGATGGCCTGGCCCAGCCATTGCTGGGCGGCGGAATCCGGCGCGCCGCCGGGCATGCGCAGGCCGACGATCAAGCGCCCGCTGTCGCGCGCGGCCTCCGGCAAGACGATCCAGAAACCTTCTTCGTCGCGGTTGAACGGCAGGCTGCGGTAACCGGCGCGCACCCGGTCCAGCGCGGCGGACAGCCAGTTCAGCAGCGGCTCGTAGCTGGCCAGCAGTTCCTGGTAATTGAAAGCCGGGAACACCGGCGCGCCGGCGCCCGGGTCCAGCGCGGTCAGCGAGCCGGCCATGCCGGCCAGCAGGCCGAACAGGGCGGCCGGATGGGCGGCGCGGCTACCCAGCGCGGCTTCCGTCTCCGGCAGCCGCGCCCACAGCGCCGCCAGCTGGCGGCGGATTTCGTCGATGTCGTCGTCCTTGCCGGCCTCCTTGGCCTGGCGCAGACGTCCGCTGAGGAAGATGCATTTTTCACGCGCCTTGGCGCACAGCGCCGCCACCTTGCGCCCCAGCAGGCTGTCCGGCAGCAGCCGCGGCGACGGCGGCGCGTAGGCGCGGCGGGCAAAGCCGCCGCCCTGCTGGGCGATGCGCAACAGCGGCAGGCAGATCATGTCGGCGCGTTCGGCCTCGGTGACCAGGCGGATGTCCGGCCGCCACAGCGTCAGGCTGGCCGGGTTCTCCCCGCTGCTCAAATCCGGCACCGCCTCGCTGTTTTCCGAGCGGAAACGCCCGGCGGCCGGGTCCAGCCGGCCGGCGCGCCACAGGGGCGGCAAAGCCAGGTAAACCGTCACCGTGCGGCCCGGCGCCTCCGCCGCGGCAGCCGTCACGTCGCAGCTGAGCGCCGCGCCGTCGCCGGCGTCGAAGCGCAGCGGCAGGCCGTCCGGCAGCACCGCCTCCAGCGCGGACACCCGCGCCACGCCGCCGGCCAGCGCCGCCTCGTCCAGCTCCAGCTCCAGCACGCCCCAATACAGCGGCTGGGCCGCCGCCGCCAGCGCCGCGGACACCCCGTCCGCCCTCAGCGCCTGCCATTGAAAATGCTGGGGCAGCAACTGCATCCCCTCGTACCAACACACCGCCTGTGGCACTGCTTTCAAACCGCTCTCCCCCCGCTACGGCTCCATCAGCCGCATATTCTTGCTTTCAAAGCGCAGCCAGACCTTCTTGCGCGCGTCCAGGCTCAGCCGGTGCATGCCCGGTCCGGCGTAGCTGGCGTACACCAGCAGGCCGGCCGCGGATTCGCCCCGTATCGGCACGTCCTCGGTTTCCAGATGCTGGCCCGGCACCAGCTCCAGCTCCCATACCTTGAGATCCGCCGGGTAGTCGCGCAGCAGCTGCTCGCGCTGCTCAAACCACTTGGCCGCCGGCAGCCCCAGCAGCAGCTTGTACAGCTCCGGGTCCTTGGCGGCGACGAAGTCCACCGCCAGCGGCGTGTCGTCGTTGGCCATGCTGACCACGTCCAGCGTGGCCGCCTGCAATTTGACCGAGGGGCCGAAGCCCAGCGACGAGCACCCGCCCAAGCCCAAAGCCAAACCACAGAACAGCCCAGCCAGATACCCGTTGCGCATCCGCATCACCCCGACGCCATTATCCATTGCAAATAATATTGGCAAAAAAACGCCGACAGTTCTATAGGAATTGTTAAGCCATGGTCATTGAAAAATGCAAGTTGCAAGCATTTGTCAGCAAAAAGGGCTTCCATGCGGCGGCTTGAGCCGGCTTCAATGGAAAAGAACGACCAGGCCCGGCCGGGCAACAATGGTCTGACAATCATGCAGTTTCGCCCAAGCGGACCGGATACGCGGCCCGCCGTCGGCGTCCCCAGCTTCCCAACCGATCGAGGTCTGTTATGGCAGAGAGCACACAGCACAAGCTGGACCGGATTCGTCCGCCCCGCGTGCAAATCACGTATGACGTGGAAATCGGCAACGCCCTGGAAAAACGGGAGCTGCCGCTGGTGGTAGGCATCATGGCGGACCTGGCCGGCAAGCAGGAGCAGCCGCTGCCCAAGCTCAGCGAGCGCCGCTTCGTGGAGATAGACCGCGACAACTTCAACGCCGTGCTGGCCTCGCTGACGCCGCGCGTCACCGCCCAGGTGGACAACGCGCTGTCCGACGACGGCAGCAAGCTCAATGTGGAGCTGAAGTTCAACCACTTCGACGACTTCGACCCGGTCAACATCGTCAAGCAAGTCACCCCGCTGCGCCGGCTGTACGAAGCGCGCCAGAAGCTGCGCGACCTGCTGACCAAGCTGGACGGCAACGACGAACTGGACAAGCTGTTGCAGGACGTGGTGGCCAACACCGAGGAACTGCAAAAGATCAAGAGCGCCCGCCCGGAGGCCCCGGCCGCCGCGGAAGCCGCGCCGGCGCCGGACGCGCCGCCGGCCGCTTGACGCCCCGCCCGACCCCCTGATACCGGAGACATCTCATGGCTAAGACCCAAGCCGAAGCGCCCAGCGGCGACGCCGCCTCGCTGTCGCTGCTGGACCGCATCATCCAGGAAGGCCGCATGGCCCACGACGACATCCAGCAGGAGTACGCCAAGGACCTGCTGTCCGAATTCGCCACCCAGGTGTTGGACGAAGGCATGGCCATCGACAAAGACACCGTGGCCATGATCAACCACCGCATCGCCATCATCGACCAATTGCTGAGCAAGCAGCTCAACAACATCCTGCACCACCCGGACGTGCAGAAGATGGAAGCCTCCTGGCGCGGCCTGCACTTCCTGGTGATGAACACCGAAACCAGCAGCCGCCTGAAGCTGCGCCTGCTCAACGCCACCAAGGACGAGCTGCAGAACGATCTGGAAAAAGCGGTGGAATTCGACCAGAGCGCGCTGTTCAAGAAGATTTACGAGGAAGAGTACGGCACCTTCGGCGGCCACCCCATCAGCCTGCTGATCGGCGATTACGAGTTTGGCCGCCATCCGCAGGACGTGGCGCTACTGGAAAAGCTGTCCAATGTGGCAGCCGCCGCGCACGCGCCGCTGATCTCCGCCGCCAGCCCGCGCCTGTTCGACATGAGCAGCTTCACCGAACTGGCGGTGCCGCGCGACCTGTCCAAGGCTTTTGAAAGCGCCGAGCTGATCAAATGGCGCTCCTTCCGCGCCAGCGAGGACTCCCGCTACGTCAGCCTGGTGCTGCCGCACATCCTGCTGCGCCTGCCCTACGGCCCGGACACCAAGCCCACCGAGGGCATGAACTACGTGGAAGACGTCAACGGCACCGACCACGGCAAATACCTGTGGGGCAACGCCGCCTACGCGCTGGGCCAGCGCATCACCGACGCCTTCGCCAAATACGGCTGGTGCGCGGCCATCCGCGGCGTGGAAGGCGGCGGCGCGGTGGAAGGCCTGCCGGCCCACACCTTCGGCACCGTGTCCGGCGACATCGCGCTCAAATGCCCCACCGAGATCGCCATCACCGACCGCCGCGAGAAAGAACTGGACGGCCTGGGCTTCATCGCGCTGTGCCACAAGAAAAACACCGATCTGGCGGTGTTCTTCGGCGGCCAGAGCGCCAACCAGCCCAAGGTCTACAACACCAACGCCGCCAACGCCAACGCGCGCATCTCCGCGATGCTGCCCTATGTGCTGGCCGCCTCGCGCTTCGCCCACTACATCAAGGTGATCATGCGCGACAAGATCGGCAGCTTCCTGACCCGCGACAATGTGGAAACCTATCTGAACAACTGGATAGCGGACTACGTGCTGGTCAACGACAACGCGCCGCAGGAAGTGAAAGCCCAGTACCCGCTGCGCGAAGCGCGGGTGGACGTGACCGAAGTGCCGGGCAAGCCCGGCGCCTACCGCGCCACCGTCTTCCTGCGCCCGCACTTCCAGCTGGAAGAGCTGACCGCGTCCATCCGCCTGGTGGCGGAGCTGCCGCCGCCGGCCGCCGCCTGACGCCACACCAAGGGCCCGCCGCGCGGCGGGCCCAATACTTCTCATAACACGGAGAACACATAGCAATGGACGCCATCATTCTGGACCTGGGCAGCGACATCAAGGGCGAGTGCAAGCTGGAAGGCTACACCGACAAGATCGAAGTGCTGTCCTACAGCCACAACGTGGCCATGCAGGTGACCAACGACGTCAGCAACACCGAACGCACCTCCGGCAAGCCGCATATCGGCGAATTCAGCCTGACCAAGTTCACCGACAAATCCACGCCGGAACTCAACGCCTACTGCTGCCAGGGCAAGAACATCCCCGAGGTCAAGATCACCATAGGCCGCAACGCGGCCGACAGCAGCGGCAAGGTGCTGCCCTACATCGTCTACACCCTGACCAACGCCATCCTGTCCAACGTCAGCGTCAGCGGCGGCACCGGCGGCAAGCCGGTGGAAAACCTCTCGCTCAACTTCACCAAGATCAAGTGGGAGCTGACCACCCAGAAAGACACCGGCGCCAAGGACGGCAACGCCGCCGCGGTGTGGGACCTGGCCGCCAACAAGTACTCCAAATAAGTCGATTGAATCCGCCGCGGAAGTCCATAAGCACAGCGGGCGTTCCGGGGTCTTTTGGCCACGGCAGCACACGGAAGAACACGGACAAACCCAAAGGAAGCATCGGGCTTGCATGGACTTCATGACCACGGGTGTTGTCTTGTTCCGTGCTTTCCGTGCGCTTCCGTGGCAAAGAAGATTTTTTCGTGTCTTTACGTGGGTTTTGTGGCTTAGCCACGGAAAAACACGGACAAACCCAAAAGCGGCGCCTGGTTTGCGTGGGCTATGACCACGGCTGTTGTCTTGTTCCGTGTTTTCCGTGCGCTTCCGTTCCGTGGCAAGAAAGATTTCTTTCCTGTCTTTACGTGGGTTTCGGGGCCAAGCGTTTTTCCATGGCCCATGCACTTTTAGGATACCGCGATGCGCCAAGCCGCCCAGTTTCGCCCGGGTCTGTTCGAACTGCTGGCCGACGCCGAACCGCGGCAGCGGCTGGAGGCCGAGCCGCTGCTGCGGGTGGACCGCCGCCGGCTGCAAGAATCGGTGCGGGCGGAACTGGCGCGGCTGCTGTCCAGCCGCCGCACGGCACAACCCTACCTGGCCGAACTCAGCGTCATCGACTACGGCGTGGCGGACTGGAGCGCGCTGCACCCGGAGCGCGCCGAAGACCGCCAGCGCCTGGCGCGCGAGATCCGCCAGGCGATACGCAGCTTCGAACCCCGGCTGGCCGCGCCGCGCGTCAGCGTGGACACCGTGCCGGGCCGCGGCCTGCTCCTCAGCGTGCGCATAGACGGCGAACTCCAGGCCGAGGGCAGCCGCTGGCCGGCCGCCTTCGTCGCCGAGCTGGACCCGTCCGGCGCGCGGCTCACCGCCTGCGAGGACGCCGGCTGATGGAATCGCTGGACCCGCGCCTGCTGGACTACTACCAACGCGAACTCGCCTACCTGCGCCACGCCGGCGGCGAATTCGCCCAACGCTACCCCAAGGTGGCCCACCGCCTGCAACTGAGCGACGGCGAATGCCCGGACCCGCAAGTGGAACGGCTGCTGGAAGGCTTCGCCCTGCTCTGCGCTCGCCTGCAACGCCGGCTGGACGACGACTACTCCGAACTCACCGACGCGCTGCTGGAACAGCTCTACCCGCACGCGCTGCGGCCCATGCCCTCCTGCGCCATCGCCCGCTTCGAGCCGGACCCGGACAAGGGCAAGCTGGACGCCGGCTACCGCATCGAACGCGGCACCCCGCTGTTCGTGGCCACCACCGCCGGCGACAGCCTGCGTTTCCGCACCAGCGCCGCCGTCACCCTGTGGCCGCTGCGGCTCGCCGCCGCCAGCCTGCTGACCGAAGACGAAGCCCAGGCCGCCAGCGGCCTGGCCCAGGCGCGCGCCGCCCTGGTGCTGCGGCTGGAGAAACTGGGGCCGGAGCCGCTGGGCGCGCTGCCGCTGAACAGCCTGCGCATCCACCTGGCCGGCTCCCCGCTCAACGCCGCCGCGCTTTACGACCTGCTGTCCGCCCACAGCCTGCAAATCAGCTGCCGGCTGCCGGAGCGGCCCGGCCTCGCGCCCTCCATCCGCCCCGGCGCGCTGCCGCGCGCCTGCGGCTTTGGCGCCGACGAAGCGCTGCTGCCGGCCGAGGACGGCGTGCACCCGGCGCACGCGCTGCTGGCGGAATACTTCGCCTGCCCGGAAAAATTCGCCTTCTTCGACCTGCCGCTCAGCCTGCCGCGCCAGGCGGAGCGGCAACTGGAAATCGTCATCGCCTTCGAGCGCGCGCCGGCCGGCCGCCTGGGCATCCAGCACGGCGACATCGCGCTGGGCTGCGCGCCGGTGATCAATCTGTTTCCGCACACCTCAGAGCCGCTGCGCCCGGACGGCAGCCGCAGCGAATACCTGCTGGTGGCCGACGCCCACCGCGACCACAGCGTGGAAATCCACTCCATCCGCCAGCTGCGCGCCGCCGGCCCGGACGGCGCGCGCCGCATCGCCCCCTATTTCGCCTGCAGCCACGGCGAGGGCGGCGACGGCCGCTACTGGCACGCGCGCCGCGTGCGCGGCCTCAACCGCCTGCGCCCCGGCAGCGACATGCTGCTCACCCTGGTGGACGCCGATTTCGACCCGCTGGCCGCCAGCGAGCTCAGCCTCACCGCCGAGCTGCTATGCACCAACCGCCACCTGGCCGAGCAACTGCCGGCCGGCGCGCCGCTGATGTTCGAACTGCCCGGCCCGGTGGGCCAGGCGCGGCTGCTGCGCCCGCCGCGGCCGCAAACCGAAGCCGCGCTGGACGGCGCCTCGCGCTGGAAACTGGTGTCCCAGCTCAGCCTCAACCACCTGTCGCTGAGCGAAGGCCCGCAGGCGCTGGCCGCGCTGCGCGAAATGCTGGCGCTGCACAATCTGGGCGAACAGCCGGCCGCGCGCCGCCAGATCGAAGGCATCGTCGCGCTTGGCAGCGAACGCATCGTCGACCACGTCGGCGCCGACGCCTGGCGCGGCTGGCGCAACGGCCTGCTACTGACGCTGGAGCTGGACCCGGCCTGCTTCGCCGGCGGCAGCCGCGTGCTGTTCGCCGCCGTGCTCGCCCACTTCTTCGCCCTCTACGCCCACGCCAACCGCTTCGTGCGCACCCGACTCGTCCACCAGCAACAGGAGATCCAGACATGGCAGCCGCCGCCCGGCCCCAGCCTGGTTCTGTAGCCGAGCGGCTGCTGACGCGGCCGCAGGGCTTTGAATTCGCCCAGGCGGTGATGCTGCTGGAACGGCTGACGCCGCAAGCCGCGCCGCTGGGCCAGGGCGCGGACCCGGCGCGCGAGGCGCTGCGGCTGCGTGGCCCGCTGCTGCCCGCCTTCGCCGCCAGCGAACTGAGCGCGCTGGAACCGGGCGCGCTGGGCGGCGACGCGCAAGACGGCCAGCCGGCGCTCGATGTCGAATCCTTCGGCCTGGGCGGCCCGGACGGCCCGCTGCCCTACGCCTACCAGGAATGGCTGCAACAACGCCGCCAGGACAAAGACCACGCGCCGGCGGAATTCCTGCAACTGTTCCAGCACCGGCTGCTGGCCCTGCTCTACCGCGCCCAGCGCAAATACCGGCTGGCGCCCAGCTTCGCCGCGCCGCGGCTCAGCCCGGCGCGGCCGCTGCTGCTCAGCCTGTGCGGCCTGCTGCCCGCCGGCCTGCAACAACGCCAGGCGGTGCCGGACGCCGCGCTGCTGGCC
>NZ_JAMZGH010000076.1:0-13083 GCF_024158805.1 Chromobacterium sp. S0633
CTGCCGGAGCAATGGCGGCCGGGCATGACGGCGACGATAGAGTGGGTGGTGGATCCGAGCCCAGGGGTGAATCCTGGAGGGATTCGGCAACCTCCCCGGAGCAAGTATGGATCTATCACGGCGGAAGGCAGTAGATGGTATGAGGTGCATGAAGCAAATTATGTTCGTCGCAAGGTGACGATGGCGGTGCCCAAGTATGAAAAAGTGTCTTCCCTGATTCTGGTGTTCCTGCCTTGCGATGAGGTGTATCCGCTGATTGATTCGGCGGAGCAGGGCCGGGTGTTGGGCGGCTTGCGTGGTCGTGAAGACCGTTATCCGGAGATGATCCGTCGACTGGGTGGTCGGCAGACGTGTTCGGGAGGTGAATGATTCCCGGCTAAAGCCAGTTCCTGTCAGGCGATGGTTTTGGAATGGAACGGCAAATCGGAATTTAGCATTGAGGGTGAAAACGATGAAATGGTTCTCTATTAGTGCATGGCTGTTCTTGACCCTGAGCCTGCTTGGATGTCAAAGCATGGCGCAGTCCAAAACCATAGGTGCCGGTGCGCGGGTGGTGAATACCGTACCAGGTACATCGATTGTGCGCGCCAGCTTTAATGGTCAGGGTATGGGAGGCGGCGGTGGTGAGGAGTGTTGCGTCAGCCTGCCGGAGCAATGGCGGCCGGGCATGACGGCGACGATTGAGTGGGTGAAGGATCCTAGCCCGGATGTTAATCCTGGTGGACGACGTGCACCGCGCTGGAATCCAGATGGAACGACGCCGCCAGAATGGCATCGTTGGATGAAAGAGCATGAAGCTAATTATGTTCGCCGCAGGGTGACGATGGCGGTGCCCAAGTATGAAAAAGTATCTTCTCTGGTTCTGGTGTTCCTGCCTTGCGATGAAGTGTATCCGCTGATTGATTCGGCTGAGCAAGGCCGAGTGATGGGAGGATTACGCGGCCGTGAAGATCGCTATCCGGAAATCATTCGTCGCTTGGGAGGAAAACAGACATGTCAGGCGCGTTGATTGCTCCTGCCTTTCCCTTGGCCGGTTATTTGCCGGTGGGGCTGCCGCAGGTGATGGCTCAGCGCAGCGCTCAGTTGCGTGAGGTGGATGCCGCTAAGTGTGATGCGCGCCAAAAAGGACAGCCATCTCCATGTGTTCAAGTGCTGCATGTCAGCCTGTTCTTTGACGGCACCAATAACCATGGCGACTCGGACGATAAGGCCGACCCAGTCAACAGCAGCAATGTGCGCCGTTTATTCAATGCCTCTATTGGTAACGATGCAGGGAATGACTGGGGGTACTACAGCTATTACATCCAAGGGGTCGGCACGGTATTCAAGGAAATTGGCGAGGATGAGCCAAGTAGCAGCGGCCTGAGTTTTGCCTCAGGGGGCGAAGACCGCATTCTCTGGGGAGTGACTCGGTTGGTTGATGCCATGCGTCGCGCGTATAGCGACCAAGGCGAGAAGCTGGAGGCGGGGGAGGCTCGCCAACTGATCAAAGACATGCAGTACACCTATGAGGAAGACGACAAAGGCGTCAAAAAACGCAGCAGCACCACGTTGGCGCAACGCCGCGCGGTGATGCAGAAAGTGCTGGCGCCGATTGTCGCCAAGCGTGAAGCCGATTACAAGCCGGAAATCCTGCGCATCAAGTTGTACATCTATGGCTTCTCGCGCGGCGCGGCCGAGGCGCGTTCCTTTCTGTGGCGGCTGCGCGAATTGATGGATGTCGAGGCCGGCACGCTGTGCGGCATCCCCGTCGCGGTGGAGTTCCTCGGCCTGTTCGACACCGTGGCTTCGGTGGGGCTGACCGAGCTGGCGCCGGGGGCGGAAGGCCATATGGGCTGGGCCGACGGCACGATGAAGCTGCCGCCGGAGGCCGGCTATCTGAAGCGCTGCGCGCATCTGGTCAGCGCGCACGAGCAGCGGCTGTGCTTTCCGCTGGACTCTGTGGCCATCGCCAACCGCAGTTATCCCGGTTGCGTGTTGGGTGAATGGGTCTACCCCGGCATGCACAGCGACGTGGGCGGCGGTTATCCGCCCAAGGATCAGGGCAAGGCGCGCGAGGGGCAGGGCATGCTGTTGTCGCAGCTGCCCTTGCTGCATATGTACCGGCTGGCTTTTGACGCTGGTGCGCCGTTGCAGGCGCATGCGGATTTATTGCAGGATGCGGACCCGGAACAATTGGGTATGTTGAAGCAACGCGAGCCTTGGCGCTTTATGAGTACGGAAACCCAAGCGCTGTACGTGCTGGATGTGGAGTTGAAGGAGCGCTTCGAAGCCTGGCGTCAGCATGCCGGCAGCGGCGCGTCGCTGGAAGACCTGCTGCAGTGGCAGACCGCGCAGATCACCGCCTGGCGCATCGCCCGTTACGCCGGCGGCGTCGACGAGAAAGGCGGGCCGGGTTATCGCAACGCCGAGTTTTACAAAAACTCCCAGGACACGCCCAAGTGGCTGGTGAACGCGCAGGAGTCGGAGTGGAAGGCGCAGCGCCGCAAAGGCGTTGCCACCGGGGTGACGCTGAAGCCTAAGGGAAAAGAGGCGGACGCGAGCCAGGTTTCGGAGGGTTTCAAACCTAACCTCAATAAGCAGTACGAGCCGGTGATGGATCAGACCCAGTTGCGGGAAGGGGCCAAGGACTTCGCCGACGATTACATGGGCCGAACCTCGCTGTCCTTCAACCTGATTGGCGGCTTCGCCACCTTCTTCACCGGCTTGTCCCGCCCGTTCAGCGACGATTGCCAGGCGGAACTGGTCATGCTGCGGGAGGATGGCAATGATTTGTACCCGGCGGTGGTCAAGGACGAGAAGCTGATGGCGCTGTACGACGAGCATGTGCACGACTCCCGCGCCTGGTTCATGCATTACGCGCTGGGCAAGCGCGAACCTCACGGCACTTATCTGCGTTACCGCACCGTGTTCTTCACCGACGGCAACAGCAATAAGAAGCCGATCTGCCAGGCGCCGCGCGCGCAGGAGATCCGGCGCGAGCAGCAACGCCAGGCCGAGGAACGGCGGGGCGAGCGTATTGGGGGAGGCCGGCATTGAGCCCGGCGCATCGACTTCATGGCGAGAGGGTTTCAAGAATGAACAAGCGAGCCTGGCGGGTTTGCGCCGCTTTGCTTTTGGGCTGCCTGTGCGCGCCGGCGCAGGCCGCCGCGCCGGACAAGGTGGCCGGCACCTATGTGCCGGCCGACGAGGACTGGTTGCCCAGCAGCCTGGTTCTGCTGCCTTCGGGCCAGTTTGAATGGTTCATCAAGGGCAGCGGCGCGCGCACGGTGCGCGGCGATTGGACGCGCGGGCGGGGACAGATCGTTCTGCGCGCGGCGGCAGGCGGCGAAGCGCCGGCCTACCGGCAATTGCCCTATGCCTCCGGCCGCTTCATGGCCGCGGATCGCTACGACGAGGCGATGATGACGGTGGCGGTGCTGGCGGCCGGCCGCATGGGCGTGGCGGGAACGGAGGCCCTGCTGGAAGACGATCAAGGCCGGCAAGTGGAGACCGAGGCCACCCGGACGCCGGGCTATCTGATCGCCTGGCAGCCTAAGGCATGGGGAGCGTGGCGCAAGGTGGGCCTGCGCCTGGCCGGATCCGGGCAAGCTTGGCAGTGGTTCGAGGTGGACGCCGCCGGCATGACGGAGCGGGCGGCCGGTTTCGAGCTGAGCAACGCCGACGCGGTGCAGCCCTTGTTCCGCCAGGCGGAGCTGGAGGTCCAGGCGGACGGCGGCTTGACGATGCCCAAGCCGGCCCCTGAGATTCCGGTGCGCGCCGTGTTGCGTTACCGCAAATTGGACCGTCCGCTGACGGCGGCGCAATTGGCCGGGCATTACCGGATGGAGAGCCGGACGGAGTCCGAGCTGGCTTTGCAGGCCGACGGCCAGGCTTCCTGGTCCTTGTTAGCCAGCCGCGCTTATTATCTGGAGGGCCGTTGGCGGGTGAGCAACGGCCTGGTGACGGTGGAGGCGCAATTGCCTGCTCAGGCGCCCAAGTACCGCCTGATGTCGGATGCGGAAATGAATGTGCGTCAGCCGGCCACGGCGCGGCAATTGATCGCCATCGTCGGCCAGCCGCGCGTGGGCGGGGCGGCCGGCATCGAGGTCCGCTTCGAGGCGGCGGGCAAAACGCTGGGACAGGCGGTCAGCCAGGCCAGCGGCGATGCGATCCTGGATTGGGACGGCAAGGCCGACGACTGGACCCGCGTGGCCTTGCGGCGTCAGGGCAGCGCCGACGCCTGGACCTGGCTGGAGGTGCCGGCCGCGCGCCGGGCGGACCGCTTGCTGGCCATCGCCGTCGACGACCTGGGGCTGAGCCGGCCGGCGATTCCCTCCTTGATCTTCGGCCTGGGCGAGGATGGCGGTTTGCTGCTGCGCGAGCCGCTGAACCATGACCTGGAAAAGTATTTCAAAACCAAGAAGTAGCGGTTTCCCGCCGGCGGCCAGCCCGCCGGCGCAACCGGATAACAATAGATGTGACGTGAGCCTTAATGCTTGAATCCTTATTGCCGTATTACGAACGCGAACTCGGACACCTGCGCCAGCTGTCCGGCGAGTTCGCGCGCCGCTATCCCAAGATCGCCGGTCGTCTGCAAATGGAAGGCGACCAGTGCGAAGACCCGCACACCGAGCGGCTGATCGAGTCCTTCGCCTTCCTGGCCGCGCGCATCCACAAGAAGCTGGACGACGAATATCCGGAGGTGGCGGCCAGCTTCCTCAATGTGCTCTACCCGCATTATCTGCAGCCGATTCCCTCCGCCACCATCGTGCAGTTCGAATGCGATCCGCAGCGGCCGGAAATCGCCAAGCGCTACCGGGTGGAGCGCGGCCAGCCGGTGCACGCGCCGGCGATGCAGGGCGTGGTGTGCAAATTCCGCAGCGCCTATCCGGTGGACCTGTATCCGCTGTCGCTGACAGAGGCCAAGCTGGAGCTGACCAGCGGCTCGCCCTATCTGCGCCAGCTGGCGCCGGACGCGGCGGCGGTGCTGACGATGGAGTTCCATACTCACGGCGGCCTGGCGCTCAACGCCATCGGCCTGCAATCGCTGCGCTTCTTCCTGGACGGCGAGCCGGCGCTGATGCATCTGCTGTACGAAATGCTGCTGTCCAATGTCCTGAGCGTCAGCGTGGGCGACGGCAGCGAAGACCCGGCCCGCACGCGCAAGCTGCCGGCGGACAGCCTGCGGGCGGTGGGTTTCGGCCGCGAGGAAGGTCTGCTGGACTACGACGAACGCTCCTTCATGGGCTACCGGCTGCTGACCGAGTATTTCTGCTATCCGGACAAATTCCTCTTCGTCGATCTGCTGCGCTTGGACAAGGCGGTGGCGCGGCTGGACGGCGACAAGCTGGTGCTGCGGATCTTGCTGGACGAATACCCGGACAGCGAGCGTCACAACCGGCTGCAGACCCAGTTGCAGGCCCAGCACATGAAGCTGGGCTGCACGCCCATCGTCAACCTGTTCACCCAGCCGGGCGAGCCCATCCGCGTCACCCACCAGAAAGCCAGTTACCCGGTGCTGGTGGACGCGCGCAAGCAGCAGGCTTACGAGGCGATCCAGATCAAGCGCGTGGTGCGGGTGGAGAAATCCGGCGACGGCGAAAGCAGCGAGGAAGTGCCGTCCTTCTACGCGATACGCCACGGCAGCGAAAAAAAGACGCCGCGCTTTTATTGGCACGCCAGCCGGGAGCCCTCGCCGCGCCAGAGCGACAAGGGCACGGATCTGGAGCTGCACCTGGCGGACCTGGAGTTCAACGCGGTGCGGCCGGCCACCGAGGTGCTGAGCCTGGAACTGCTGTGCAGCAACCGCGATCTGCCGGAGCAGATTCCCTTTGGCGGCAGCCAGTCCACCCAGCGGACGGATTTCTCGCTGCCGGGCCATTCCGTGGTCAAGCGCGTGCGCCTGTTGCGCAAGCCCAGCGCCAGCCAGCGTTGCCCGCTGGGGCGTGCGGTGCAGTGGCGGCTGGTGTCGCATCTGTCGCTTAACTACATGTCCATCGTGGATTCCGGCTGCGCCGCCTTGCAGGAAATGCTGGCCTTGTACAACCTGACCGATTCCCCGGTGAACGTGCGTCAGATCCAGGGCGTGGTGGGGATAGAAAGCCAGCCGGCGGTGACCCGCGTGTCCGGCCGCGATTTCAGCGGCTTTGTCCGCGGCAGCGAAATCCGCCTAACGCTGGACCCGGATTACTACGTTGGCGGCAGCGTTTATCTGTTCGCCGCGGTGCTGGAGCGTTTCTTCGCGCTGTATTGCGCGCCCAATAGTTTCACCCGCCTGCGGGTGCATGCGGTTCAACAAGACGAGGAGGTAGCCTCATGGCCAGCCCGAGCCGGCGAAGCCCTCGTGATCTGAAACTGGAGCTGGCGCGCGACGCCAGCCAGTTCGGCTTTTTCCAGGCGGTGCGCATCCTGGGCCTGTCCGCGCGCAAGCGCGGCGAGCGTCGCGGCCGGTTGCCGGCCAGCTTGCGCTTCCGCTCGCTGGCCTCGCTGTCCTTCCCGCCCAGCGAGCTGTGTCGTTATCAGCCGGCCAAGGAGCCGGAGCAGCTGGACGCCACCGACGAGATGACGGTCAGCTTCATCGGGCTGACCGGGCCCAGCGGCGCCTTGCCCACCAGTTATACCGAGCTGCTGCTGGAGCGCCGCCAGCAGTACAAGGACGGATCGCTGCACGCCTTCCTGGACATCTTCAGCCACCGCGCCACCGCCTTGTTCTTCGGCGCCTGGCGCAAATACCGCTATTGGCTGGAAGTGGAGGCCGGCGAGCGCGACGGCTTCACCCGCAATCTGCTGGACCTGGGCGGCCTGGGCCTGTCCCAGCTGCGCAAGCAGATGGGGCCGGACGCGAGCCTGGACGAAAACCTGTTCATCTATTACGCCGGCCTGCTCAGTCAGAAGCCCTTGTCGGCGCAGGCGCTGGAAACGCTGATCCAGGGCTTTTTCGGCGTGGACGCCGCATTGGAGCAATTCATCGGCCAGTGGATGCAGGTGCCGGCGGCGGAGCAAAGCCGGCTGGGCGACAGCGAGAGCGAGCTGGGCGTGTCCTTGTTTGCCGGCGCCCGGGTTTGGGACCGTCAGACCAAGCTGCAGCTGCGCTTGGGCAGCATGCGCCGCGCCCAGTTCGAAGCCCTGCTGCCCGGCGGCCCCGGCGCGCAGGCCTTGCAGGCGCTGCTGCAATTCGCCGTCGGCCATAATCTGGCGGCCGACGTCAGCCTGGTGCTGGACAAGCGCGACGTGCCGGCGGCGCAGCTGGGCGGCCCGGCGGACCTGCGCCTGGGCGGCAATTGCTGGCTGGGCCCACAGAAGCAAGATCCTGAAGACATGCGCTACGCGCTGCTGCATTGAGCGGCGCGAGCGGAATCGACTTTTCATTTTGAGCGTATTGGAACGATATGTCCGTATCCCTGAAAGCCCTGATCGACAGGCTGACCCCCACCGCCCGTCAGGCGATTGAGCAGGCGGCCAGCCGCGCGCTGGCGCGCACGCATTTCGAAATCGAGATCGAACACGCGCTGCTGGCGATGTTCGACCAGGACAACAACGCCGCGCTGGCGGCGCTGCACGCGCTGGGCGCGGACCTGCCGCGCATCGAGCGCGAGCTGGAAGCCGCGCTGGACGCGTTCCGCAGCGGCAATACCCGCAACCCGGTGCTGTCCGCCTGGCTGCCCAAGTGGCTGGAAAAAGCCTGGCTGCTGGCCAGCGCGGAACAGGGGCAGGACGATGTGTCCACCCTGGACCTGCTGCTGGCGCTGTGGCAGGACGAGGCGCTGCGCGGCGCGTTGCAGTCCGGCTCCGCCGCGCTGGCGCGCCAGGACGCCGGCCGCCTGCAGGGCGCTTACGCCGCCTTGCGTCAGCACGGCGGCGAGGCCTCGGCCAACGCGCCGGCCGCCGAAGCCGGCGCGGAGCCGACGATGGCCGCGCCCGCGGCCGGCAAGCGCGGCAGCCCGGCGCTGGACAAATACACGATAGACCTGACCGCCCAAGCCAAGGCCGGCAAGATCGACCCCATCCTGGGACGCGACGTTGAAATCCGTCAGATGATAGACATCCTGATGCGTCGCCGGCAGAACAACCCCATCCTCACCGGCGAGCCGGGCGTGGGCAAGACCGCGGTGGTGGAAGGCCTGGCGCGCAAGATCGTGCACGGCGAAGTGCCGCCGGTGCTGGCGGGCGTCACCCTGCGCACCCTGGACCTGGGTCTGTTGCAGGCCGGCGCCAGCGTCAAGGGCGAGTTCGAAAACCGCCTGCGCCAGGTGATAGACGAGGTCAAGGCCAGCCCGGTGCCCATCATCCTGTTCATCGACGAGGCCCACACCTTGATCGGCGCCGGCGGCGCGGCGGGCCAGAACGACGCGGCCAACCTGTTGAAACCGGCGCTGGCGCGCGGCGAGCTGCGCACCATCGCCGCCACCACCTGGGCCGAGTACAAAAAGTACTTTGAAAAAGACGCCGCGCTGGCGCGCCGCTTCCAGGTGGTGAAGGTAGAAGAACCGGCGCCGGAAATCGCCGTGCAGATGGTGCGCGGTCTGACCCCGGCGATGGCCGAGCACCACAAGGTGGAAATCCTCAACGAGGCGGTAGCCGCCGCCGTGCATCTGTCCAGCCGCTACATCGCCGGCCGCCAGCTGCCGGACAAGGCCATCAGCGTGCTCGACACCGCTTGCGCCCGCGTCGCGCTGTCGCGCGCCGGCAAGCCGGGGCCGATCGAAGACGTGTCGGTGCTGATAGACAATATCGACCGCGAAGTGGCCGCGCTGCAGCGCGAAGAAGGCCACGCCGAACGCATCGCGGAGCTGGAAGCCCAGCGCGCCGAACTGCAGGCGGACCTGGAGAAATTGCACGCCGCCTGGGATGAACAGCAAAAGCTGGTGGCGGAAATCGACGAGCTCAAACAGCGGCAGGCCGAGGCCAAGCCGGCCAAGGGCAAGAAGCTCAGCCCGTTGCAGACCAAGCGCAAGGCGCTGCGCGAACTGCAGAAGCTCCAGCCGCTGGCCTTCGAGTGCGTGGACGAGAGCGTGATCGCCGACGTGATTTCCGGCTGGACCGGCATCCCGCTGGGCCGCATGGTCAGCAATGAGCTGGAGCAGGTGCAGAAGCTGGCCTCGCTGCTGGGCGCGCGCGTCATCGGCCAGGATCACGCCTTGGAGCAGATCGCCGAGCGGGTGCAGATCGCCAAGGCCAATCTGGAAGACCCGGGCAAGCCCAAGGGCGTGTTCCTGCTGGTGGGGCCGTCCGGCGTGGGCAAGACCGAAACCGCGCTGGCGTTGGCCGAGGCCTTGTACGGCGGCGAGCGCAATCTGATCACCATCAATATGTCGGAATACCAGGAAGCGCACAGCGTGTCCGGCCTCAAGGGCTCGCCGCCGGGCTATGTCGGTTACGGCGAGGGCGGGGTGTTGACCGAGGCGGTGCGTCGCAAGCCCTACTCGGTACTGCTGCTGGACGAGGTGGAGAAAGCCCATCCGGACGTGATGGAGCTGTTCTTCCAGGTCTTCGACAAAGGCCTGCTGGAAGACAGCGAAGGCCGCGAAGTCGATTTCAAGAACACCATCATCCTGCTGACCTCCAACGCCGGCTCCGATCTGGTGATGCGCGCCTGCGAGCACGGCGTCACCGTTGAAGGCGAAACCCGCGATCCGACGCCGGAAGACCTGGTGGAGATTTTGCGGCCCACCTTGCAAAGCGTGTTCAAGCCGGCCTTCCTCGGCCGTCTGACCATCGTGCCCTATCTGCCGATCAGCGACGAAGTGCTGCGCGCCATCGTCGGCCTCAAGCTGAACAAGATCCGCCAGCGCATCGCCGACAACCACGGCGCGCAAGTGGAGTTCCCGGAAGAACTGGCGGAACAGATGGCGGCGCGCTGCCTGGACGTGGACAGCGGCGCGCGCAACGCCGACGCCATCCTGACCCGCACCCTGCTGGCGCAGATATCCAGCGACCTGCTGGCGCGCATGGCTTCCGGCCGCCCGGTGAAGAAGATCGCCGTCTCGCTCAAGGGCGAGCAGGTCAAAGTGCGGCTGAGCTGAGGAAACGCGTCCATGTGGAAAATGTTGGGCCTGTTCGGGGTCAGCACCGTCGCCTGGTGGGGGCTGCTGTGGCTGGTGTTGCCGCAAAGCTGGCAGCGCATCAGCCCGTCGGCCATCCTGCTGCTGCACCTGGGGCCGCCGATGTTGCTCAGCGCCGGCGTCAAGCTATGGGGCTATCTGAAGGAAAAGCGCGCCAAGCAGGAAGAGACCGAGCAAGAGAGCGCGGCCGAGGCCGAGCGCCAGTCCGCGCGCGAGGCCGCGCGCGAACGGCATCTGGCCGAGCTGCGCGAACGCCAGGCCGTGGTGGACTGCCGCTGGCTGTGGGCGCGCGCCGTGCCGGCCCATGGCGAGCCGGACTGGCTGGCGGAAGCGCCGGACGGCTGTCTGTGGTCCTGCCTGGACGCGGCCGACCTTGACGCCGACGAGGCGCTGGAAGGACTGCGGCCGCATGTGACCGAGGCCTTGCAGGAACTCTACGCCGTCGCGCCCGGCGCGGCCTGGCTGCCGCTGGTGATGGAAGTGGTGCCCAGCCTGTCCGGCATCGAACAGATCGCCGCGGTCAAGGAATGGCAGACGGTCGCCATGGCCGAAACGCTGGACGACGGCGAATGGCCGACGCCGGAAGCGCGCTTCCTGGCGGGCGCCGGCACCGGCACGGTGGCGGACCGCGCGCGGCAGCTGCTGCAACAACAGCCGGAACTGCCGGGCGTGATCATGCTGGGCGCCGACGCGCCCTTGCTGACGCGGGGCGGCGAAGAGCGGGACGAGAGCGACCCCGCCACGGCGGAACGCCTGCGCTGGCTGGGCAAGCCGGGCCTGGCCGTCGCCGTCATGCTGTTCCTGCGCGAGCAATTGCCGGAGCCCGATTTGGGCCCCGTCGCCGTGGCCGAGGGCGCCGATCCTTATCAGCCTTATTGGGAAAAAGACTTCAGCCGCGCGGGCGGCAGTTGGGGCGTGGTGCCGGCCCGTCATCAGGCCGGCCTGGCCGAGCTGCCGGTCTTGGCCCAATTGGGCCAGTCCAGCGCGGCCGCTGCGCCGCAGGAGCGTGCCTTGCAACTGACGCGGCAACTGCAACCGGTGCTGGACAACGCCTTGGTCAACGCCGCGCTGCTGGACTACCCGTTCAGCCCGGAGGACGCCAAGCCGGAAAACGATAAGGCGGCCAGCCTGGGCTGGCTGGTGCACAACGGCGGCGACGTAGACGCCGGCGGCGTGCGCCTGGCCGCCATCGCCAGCGCCTTGAACCGCCACGCGGTGGAGCTGCACCCCATCGACGAGGCCAGCAATCTGGCGCGGGAGTGGGGCGACGTCGGCGTCGCCGCCGACGCCATGCTGGCCGCCGCCGCCGTCAGCCACAGCGCGCGCCTGGCCGCTCCGGCCCTCATTACTCAATTCAGCAACGATCATGTGGCGCTGGCCATGGCCAGACCGCCGCGCGAGGAGGCCACAGCATGAAACGCGTGATCCGATTGGGCGACCCCACCGATCATGGCGGCAAAGTCGTCAGCGCCGCATCCAGCACCACCTTGTTCGGCAAGCAGGTCGCCTGCCTGGGCGACGCCGTCACCTGCCCGCAGCAAGGGCACGTCAACTGCACCATCGTGGAAGGCGACCCCAGCTGGGTGGTCGGCGGCAAGCCGGTGGCGCTGGAAGGCCATAAAGTCAGCTGCGGCGCCTCGCTGATCTCCACCATGCCGGAAGTCGGCAAGGGCTGATCGCAACACCTATATATAGAAGCCACAAAGCATGGAAAACATCGAACAAACAGTGCAGCAATTGCTGGTCCCCATCCCCGGCGGCTGGCCGGCGGGGGAGGACTTGGCTTACTCCACGCTTTTCGACCAGATTCGCGAAGCCCGCCGCAGCGACGATCCGGGCCTGTCCCAAGGCGATTGGGAACAGACGCTCAAAACGGCGGAATGGCCCAAAGTCATCCGCCTGTGCGAAGACGCGCTGAGTCAGAACAGCAAAGACCTGCAACTGCTGGCCTGGTACGCGGAAGCCCAGGTCCAGGCCAACGGCGTTCCCGGCCTGACCCTGGGCCTGGCCGCGCTGGAAGGCTGGCTGCGCCAATACTGGGACAGCGGCTATCCTGAACTGGACCCGCACGATCTGGACGAGCGCGTCGGCAAGCTGGAGTGGCTGAATCAGCAACTGGGCCTGGCCATCCGCAACGTGCCGCTGCTGAAACCGGAGTTCGGCGCTTACGGCTGGAACGACTGGCAGCAATCGCGCGACGTGGAAAACCTGGGCTTGAAAGACGCCGAGTCCAAGGCCGCCGCCATCGCCGAGGGCAAGCTCTCCGGCGACGAGTTCGAAAAGAGCGCCAACCTGTCCGGCCACGCCTGGTTCCAGAGCCAGGCTGAGGCGCTGGTCCAGGCACTGGGCCGCTATGAAGCGCTGGACGAGCAAGTGGACCAGCGCTTCGGCGGCGAAGCGCCCAGCCTGGCGGAGATCCGCAACGGCATCTACGCCTGCCAGGATCTGGTGTTGCGCTACCGTCAACAAACCGCGCCGGCCGGCGTTACGCCGGCTCCCGTGGAACCCGCCGTGGAAAGAAAAGCCGTGACCCAAAGCTATAGCGCGCCCACCCCCGCCGCTTCGGCGGCGCCCGTCGCCTTCAACGGTCAGATCCGCAGCCGCCAGGAAGCGGTGCAGATGTTGAGCGAAGTCGCCCGTTACTTCCGCAGCAACGAACCGCATAGCCCGGTGGCCTTATTGGCCGAACGCGCAGCGCGCTGGGCCGAGATGAGCTTGGAAGAATGGCTGCTGCACGTGGTCAAGGACGATTCCACGCTGAATCAGCTGCAAGAACTGCTGGATGTGAGAAAGGATTAAGCGGTTTCAGGCCTCCGCAACCGTGCGGGCCGGCGTTTCGCCGGCCCGTTTTTCATGGTTCGGCGGGGCGGTTGAGGCGTGTCGGCAAATACTCCTTTCGGATATTGCTTGCCGCATCAAGGGTTTGCCCTGTGGGGTCCGCTTTTGTTGAGGTTTTTCTCGCAAAAGGTGTTGACGGGTTTAGGGGGCTGACGTATAGTTCGCCTCCTCAGCAGACAACGCAGCGACGGAAACGAAACGC
>NZ_JAMZGH010000077.1:0-12757 GCF_024158805.1 Chromobacterium sp. S0633
CAGGCGGGGGCCGCGGGGGGCCGCCCCCGCCCCCCCCCCGGCCCGCCCCCCCCCCCGCGCCGAATAGTCCGAGATCAGCTCGGAGAGCAGCAGGTTGAAGCTCCAGCCGTCCAGAATCGCGTGGTGCTTGGTCACGCCGATATGCATCTCCTCCTCGCTCAGGCGATGCACGGCGAAGCGGATCAGCGGCGGATGCTCGACGTCGAAGCGCCGGCGCCGCTCGGCCTCGCGCCAATCCAGAATCCGCGCGTCCTGCCGCGCCGCGTCCAGGCCTCGCCAGTCGCTGACCGCCAGCGGCAAGGGCACTTGGCGGTGCACGTACTGCAGCGGCTCCTCGTCGGCGGCCAGATCGAAGGCGGTGCGCAGCGCCGGATGGCGTTCGAAGGCGCCGCGCAACGCCGCCTCGAGCGCGGCCGCGTCGAAGGGCAGGGCCAGCCGCTGATCGTTGACGTTGTGATAGGCGGAGTCCTGGCCGTGCCGCATCTCATTGGCCAGCATCGCCATCTGCATCGCGCTGAGCGGATAGGCGTCCTCGTAGGCGGCGTCCAGCGGCGGCGGAGGCGGCGGCGCGCTCGCGGCCGGCGGCGGCGAATCCGTGCGCCGGACCCGCGGCGCCAGCCTTGCTATGGTCAGCGAGCGCATCAACTCGTCCAGCGTGAAGTCGATGCCGACCTTGTGCGCGGCCGACAGGATCTGGATGCTCAGGATGGAGTCCCCGCCCAGCTCGAAGAAGTTGTCGGTGACGCCGACCGGCGAGCGCTTGAGCACGGATTCGAACACGCCGACCAGCGCCTGTTCCACCGCATCGCGCGGCGCGACGTGCGGACGCGCCGCGTCGCCGTCCGCCGCCAGCGCGTCGGCCAGCCGGCGGCGATCGAGCTTGCCGTTAGGGGTCAGCGGGATCGCGTCCACCTCGATCAGGCGCGCCGGAATCGCGTGCGGCGGCAGGCGCTGCGCCAGCCAGTCCCGCAGCGCGGCGGGAGAGAGCGACGCGCCCTCGCGCGGCGCCGCGAAACCCGCCAGCTGCGCGTGGCCGTCTATGCTCGCCTCGTCCACCATCACCGCCGCGGCGGCGACGTCCGGGTGCCGGGCCAGCGCCGCCTCCACCTCGCCCAGTTCGATGCGGAAGCCGCGGATCTTGACCTGCTCGTCGATGCGGCCCAGATAGTCCAGCTCGCCGCCCGCGTCCCAGCGCCCGAGGTCCCCGCTGCGGTAAAGCCGCGCGCCGGGCAGGAAGGGGTCGGCGATGAAGCGTTCGCGGTCGAGCTCGGGACGCTTGTGATAACCGCGCGCCACGCCCTCCCCGCCCACGTAGATTTCGCCCGGCACGCCCGGCGGCACCGGATGTCCGGCGGCGTCGAGCAGGTAGATACGGTAGCCGGGCAAGGGCCGGCCCACCGGGCTGCGCGAGGAGAGCGCGTCGCCCGCGCCCAGCACGCGCTCGGTCACGTGCACCGTGGTTTCGGTGATGCCGTAGAGATTGACCAGCGCGACGCCGCTCTCCTCGCCCAGGCAGGCGGCGAACTGGCTGGGAATCAGCGCCTCGCCGCCGAAGAACACATGGCGCAAGCCGGCCGGCAAGGGCCGCCGCGCGTCGCCCAGCGCGCGCAGCAGCTGCTTGAAGGCGCTGGGGGTCTGGCTCAGCATCGTGACGCCCTCGCGCTCCAGCAGCGCGAGAAACGCCTCCGGCGTGCGCGAGCAGCGGTAAGGCACGATTTCCAGCCTCCCGCCGTGCAGCAGGGCGCCCCAGATTTCCCATACCGAGAAGTCGAAGGCGTAGGAATGGAACAGGGTCCACACGTCCGACGGTCCGATGCCGTAGCTCCGGCGCGTCGCCGCGAACAGATGGTCCACATTGCGGTGCTCCACGCACACGCCCTTGGGCTGTCCGGTCGAGCCCGAGGTGTAGATCACGTAGCACAGGTCGGCGGGCGAAGTGTCGCGCGGCGGCGGCGCGTCTTCGCGCTCGCCGGACTCCGCCGCACCCCCCATCCCGATCAGAACCCCGCCGAAGTCCCCGAAGCGCTCGCGCGCCTCCTCGCCGCAGATCAGCGCGCCGGCGCCGATATCCTCCAGTATCCAGGCGAGACGTTCCGGCGGATGGTCGAGATCGAGCGGCACATAGAAGGCGCCCGCCTTCAACACCGCCAGTATCGCGACGATGCTGTCCACGCCGCGCCCGAACGCCAGCGCAACCGGCGTGTCGCCGCGCACCCCGGCGGCGTCCAACCGCCAGGCCAGCCGGTTGGCGCGGCGATCCAGTTCGGCGTAAGTCAGCGCCTCGCCCTCGCATTGCAGCGCGACGGCGTCGGGACGCGCGCGCGCCTGCGCCTCAAAACGGCGATGCAGGCACTGGCGCGCCGTCTCGTCCGCGCACCGGGCCGCCGCGTTCCAGCCCGCGACCAGCGCGCCGCCCGCCTCCGCGCCCAGCAGCGACGCCGCGCCGATGCGCAGCGCGGCGCCGCCGCGTTCAAACTGCTCCAGCAGCCGCGCCAGCATCGCGACGATCCGCTCCGCCGACGCCTCCGACACGCGCTGGCGATCGTAATGCAGGCGCAAGCGCAGACGCTCGCCGGGAATCGCGACCACGGTCAGCGGATAGTTGGTCTGCTCCACCACCTCGACGTCGCCGACGCCCAGCCGTTCCCGATAGCGCGTCGCGTCCGCGCGCGCCGGATAGTTCTCGAACACCACCAGGCTCTCGAACAAGGGCGCGCCCGGAGCCACGCCGCTCCAGCCCGGAATCGCGTGCAGCGGCGTATAGGCGTAGGCTTCGGCGTCCACATGCCGGCGATGCAGCTGTCTGAGCCAGTCGCCCAGCGTCTGCGCGGCGTCCACGGTCGCGCGCGTCGGCAGCGCGTTGACGAAGAGCCCCACCATCTGCTCGACCCCGCGCAGCTCGGCCGGCCGGCCGGACACAGTGGTGCCGAACACCACGTCGTCGCGGCCGCTCGCTCGCGCCAGCAGCAAGGCCCAGGCGGCCTGGATCACCGTGCTCTGCGTCAGCTCGCAGGTGCGCGCCAGCCGCTGCAGGCCCTCGCTCGTCCGCGGGTCCAGCTCGCGTTCCAGCAGGCCGTGGCCGCACTCGCGTTCCGGGCCCGCCTCCTCGGCCAGCGGCAAGGGCGTGGCCGCGCGCACATCCCCCAGCCGCTCGCGCCAGAAGGCCTCGGCCGCCGCGCCGTCCTGCTGGTCCAGCCAGCGCAGAAAAGCGCTGTAGGGCTGGGGCGGCGGCAAGGCCGGATCGGCCCCGCGCCGGTAGGCGTCGTAGCAGGCGAGCGCTTCGCCCAGCACGATCTGCACCGACCAGCCGTCCAGCAGCAGATGGTGATAGCTCCACACGAACTCATAGCGTTCTTCGCCGGTGCGGAACAAGGCGCAGCGCATCAGCGGCGCGCGGCTCAGGTGAAAGCCCGGACGCCGGTCCGCGTCCCGGTAGGCGGCGAGACGCCGCCGCTGTTCCTCGGGATCGAAAGCCCGCCAGTCCTCCTCCACCCACGGCAGTTCGACGTCGCGGAAGACCACCTGAACCGGCTTGGACGGCCCGTCCCACAGAAAGCCGGTTCGCAGCACGCCGTGGCGCGCGATCACCGCTTCCAGCGCGCGCCGGTAATCGGCCGCGTCTAGCGCGACCTGGAAGGCGCAAGCGACCTGTTCGTAATAGACGCCGGACTCCGGCGCTTTCAGCGTATGAAACAGCAGGCCCTGCTGCGTCGGCGTCAACGGCAGCATGGTCTCGACTTTCGAGCCGGCTTGCTGCGCGGCGTTTGATAATGTTTTGTTCATGGCTGTTCGTTCAGTAGCTGTAACACTTCGTCGATATCGTTCTGGTCCAGATGAGCGAGCGGCAGGTCCGACGGCGTCAGGCCACCCGACTGCGGCGACAGGCAATGCGCCAGCACCGCGTCCAGCTCGGCGCGGAAGCGCTCCGCCAGCGCCGTCATCGCGTCCGCCGCTTGCAGCGCCGCGTTGTACAGCCAGTCCACCCGCAGCCGTCCTTCGTGCACCTGCGCCACCACGTCCAGCGCGTAGCGCCGCCTCATCCCGCCCGAGCGCGCGCCGCCCGGCGGCTCGCCCAGCCAAGTCGCGCCCGGCGCGCCGCCTTCCTCCAGCCGCCATTGGCCCAGGTAGTTGAAGCACACCGTCCGCGCATGGCCGCCCAGCTCCGATCCACGGCCGCCGTAACGCAGCGCCTGGTAGGCGATGCCGCTGTCCGGCACGCCGCGCATCCGCTCCTTCACCGATTTCAGATCCCGCGGCAAGTCGCCGCTCAGCGGCAGCCGCAGCGGATACAAGCTGGTGAACCAGCCCACGGTGCGCGACACGTCCACGCCCGCCAGCCCGTCGCGGCCGTGGCCTTCCAGGTCCAGCACGCATTCCTCCGCGCCCGTCCATTGGCGCAAGGCCCGCGCCAGCGCGGCCAGCAGCAATTCCTCCGGACGCATCCGATAGGCCTCGCCCGCCTGCCGCAGCCAGCGTTCCGTGGTCGCCGCGTCCCATTGCAGCGACACCCGCGATTCCGCCGCCACCGTGTCTTCGCCCGCGCCGACGCCGGGCAGGGTCATCCCCGGCGCGTCCATCTCCCGCCAGTAGTCCAGCGTCGATTCCGGCAAGCTGTCCGCCCAGGCCCACAGCCGCTGCGACCACGTCTGGTACGACACCGTCTTGGCCGGCCACGACATCGCTTCGCCCCGGCTCAGCGCCGCGTAGGCCCGCCACAGGTCTGCCAGCAGAATCCGCCACGACACCCCGTCCACCGAGGCGTGATGCGCCAGCCACAGCAGACGCCAGCCTTGGTCCAGCCGGTACAGCCGCGCCGCCCACAGGCTGGCGCCGTCCAGGCGCAGACCGGCCTGCAGTTCGGCCGCGTCGCGCTCCAGCGCGGCCTCGGCGTCGGCCAGGCCGCGCAGGTCCGCTATCTTCACTTCCGCCGGCGCGCCGGCGCCGCTTTCCTGAATCCAGCGCTCGTCGTCCCGCCGCCAGCCTATCCGCAGCGCGTCGTGGCGTTGCGCCACCGCCTGCAGCGCGCCGATCAGCGCCTCGGCGTCGAGCGGGCCGCTCAGGCCCAGATAAGCTCCCTGGCTGAACTGTTGCCAGTCCGTGCCCGGCCAGTCCAGATACCAGGCCTGGATCGGGCCTGGCCTCACTTCGCCCCTCACCTCGCCCTGCTCCGCCGGCGCGCCGGCCTCTTCCGCCGCGCCGCTTTCCGCCGCCAGTTCGGCGATGGTCGGATAGCGGAACACCTGCTGCGGGCTGATGCGCAAGCCCCGCTCCGCCGCCCGCGACGCCATCTGTATGCTCAGGATGGAGTCGCCGCCCAGCGCGAAGAAGTTGTCCCTCACCCCCACGCGCTCCAGCCCCAGCAGGCCTTGCCAGATCTCCACCAGCGCCGCCTCGGCCGCGTTCTCCGCCGCCGCCGCGCCCGCCTCGATCTGCGGCTCCGGCAGGCGCTTGCGGTCCACCTTGCCGTTGGCGCTCAGCGGCACGCTGTCCAGCGCCATGATCGACGCCGGCAGCATGTATGGCGGCAGCCGCCGCGCCAGCGCGTCGCGAATCGCGGCGGGATCCAGGCTCGCGCCCGGCAGCAACAGCACATAGCCGGCGATGATCCGCCGCCCGTCGCGCTCGACCACCGAGGCCACGCCGCGCTCCACGCCCGGCGCCGCCGCCAGCGCGGCCTCGATTTCGCCGATCTCGATCCGGAAGCCGCCGATCTTGACCTGATCGTCCACTCGGCCCAGGAATTCCAGATTGCCGTCGGCAAGCGCGCGCGCGCGGTCGCCGGTCCGGTACATCCGCTCGCCCGGCACAAAGGGATTGTCGACAAAACGGTAAGCAGTGAGATCCGGCTGGCCGAGATAACCCAGCGCCACGCCCGCGCCGGCGATCCACAGATCGCCCGGCACCCCCACCGGCACCGCCTGCAGCGAGGAAGACAGCACATAGAGCCGCTGCCCCGGCAGATGGCGGCCATAGGGCACGAAGGCGGCGTCGGCCGCCAGTCCCCGCGTGTCGTACCAGCACGACCAGATGGCCGCCTCGGTGGCGCCGCCCAACGCCAGCACCTCCGGATCGGACGTCGCCGCCGCGCGGATCTGCGCGGGCAGCCCCACCGGCACGCGGTCGCCGCTCAACATCGCCAGCTTCAGCGAGGGCGGCAGCGCGCGCCCGCTCTGCCGGCACTCCAGCAGCAGCAGCTCCATCACCGCCGGCACGGACTCCCAAACCGTCGCCCCCTCGCGCGCCATCAGATCCAGCCACGCCGCCGGCGCGATCGTCGACGACTCCGGCGCCAGCAAGACGGCGGCGCCCGCCGCGAACGCGCCGAAGAAATCGAATACCGACAGGTCGAAGCCCGCCGCCGACACGCACATCAAGCGGTCGGACGCGCCGATCTCATAACGGCGCAGAAAGACTTCCATCGTCAGCGCGGCCGCGCGGTGGCTGATCATCACGCCCTTGGGCTTGCCGGTGGAGCCCGAGGTGAACATCACATAGGCCAGATCGTCGGGCGCCGCCTCCGGCAGCGCGACCTCGGCCGGCGGCGTTTCGTCGATCAGGATCGCGCGCGCCGCGACGCCGTCCAGCAGCGGCAGATGCTCGCGCGTCGTCAGCACATGGCCGACCGTGGCCAGCAGATCGCGCAAGCGTCCCGGCGGCATCGCCGGATCGGCCGGCACATAGGCGCAGCCGGCGCGCATCACGCCCGAGTAGGCGGCGACCGCGCGCGCGCTCCTCGGCAGCAGCACCGCCACCGGTTCGCGCCGCGCGCCCGCCGCCGCCACCGCCCTGGCGACGCGCAGCGTCTCGTCGGCCAGTTCGCGGTAGTTCATCGCCTCGTCCACGCCTATGATCGCCGGCGCCAGCGGCGTCAGCTCGGCGTGCCGCTCTATGCCGGCGTGCAGCAGATAACCGTCGCCGACCGGCGGCGTCGCGTTCCAGTCGTGAATCAGCCGGCGCGCCTCGTCGTCGTCGACCAAGGTCAGATCGCCCAGCCGCGCGTCCGGCTGCGCGGCGAGCTGGGCCAGCAGATGCAGGAAGCTCGCGCCCAGCCGGCCTATGCCCTCCTCGTCGTAGCGCGAGGCGTCGAAATCGACATAGAGCACGGTCTCCTCGCCCGGAATCAGCTGGCCGACCAGCGGATAATTGGTGCGCGTCTCGGCCGCCGCGAACTCGCTGACGTCGAAACCGGCGTCGCCTCGGGCCAGCTTGCGGTCCATCGGATAGTTTTCCACCACGAACAGGCTGCTCAAGAGCTCGCCGCCCTCGTAGCCCGCCCAGCGCCGGATGTCGGTCAGCGAGGCGGCGCCCAGTCTGGCCCGTTCACTCTGCTGTCCATGCAGTTGCTGCAACCATTGCGATACGCGCGCGTCGTCGTCGATGCCGACGCGCACCGGCACCGTGTTGATGAACAGCCCCACCATCCGCTCGACGCCCGGCAGCGTCGCCGGCCGGCCGGACAGCGTGGTGCCGAACACCACCTCGCGCCCGCCTCCGGCGTAGCCCAGGGTCAGCGCCCAGGCGCCGGTCAGCAGGCTGGCGCGGGTGACGCCGGCCCGCCGCGCGGCGCGGTCGACCTGCTCGTTCAGCCCCGCGTCGAACACGAAGGCGCGCCGGCCCTGGCCCCGCGCTCGCGCGCCGCGCGCCGGCGCGGCGAAGCCTATCGGCGTGGGCTCTTCTATGCCGGCCAGCACCTGTTGCCAGTACGCCGCCTGCTCGCTCTCGTCCCGCGCCGCCAGCCAATTGACGAAGGGCAGAAAACGGCTGCCCGGCAACGGGGCCGCGTCGCCGGCGCCCAGCTCGGCGTAGCGGCCGATCACCTGCTTCAGGATCAAGGGCACCGACCAGCCGTCGACCACCGCGTGGTGGTAGCTCCACAGGAAGCGCCAGGCGTCGCCGGGTTCGCGGATCAGGGTGCCGCGCAGCAAGGGCCCGCGTTCCAGATCGAAGCCGCGTTGACGGTCCAGCTCGCGCAGCGCGTCGAAGCGGCTGACGCAGGCCTCGGCGGACAGCGCGCGCCAATCCAGCGTGTCCCAGTCCGGGTCCAGACGGGGATGGACGATTTGGACCGGGCTCTGCAACTGCCGCCAGCGGAAGGTGGTGCGCAGCGCGGCGTGCGCCGCCGCGACGTCGAACCAGGCTTGACGGAAGCGTTCCGCGTCGAAGACGCCGCTCATTTTCCAGTGCAGTTGTTCTATATAGAGCGGCGCGTCCTCGTCCGCGATGGAGTGAAACAGAATGCCCTGCTGCAACGGCGTCACGCCGTACAAGGCCTCCAGCCCGGGATGCTCGCGCTCGATCGCGTCGATATCGCTCTGCTCCAGTTGAGCAAGCGGCAGGTCCGACGGCGTCAGGCCGCCCGACTGCGGCGACAGGCAATGCGCCAGCACCGCGTCCAGCTCGGCGCGGAAGCGCTCCGCCAGCGCCGTCATCGCGTCCGCCGCTTGCAGCGCCGCGTTGTACAGCCAGTCCACCCGCAGCCGTCCTTCGTGCACCTGCGCCACCACGTCCAGCGCGTAGCGCCGCCTCATCCCGCCCGAGCGCGCGCCGCCCGGCGGCTCGCCCAGCCAAGCCGCGCCCGGCGCGCCGCCTTCCTCCAGCCGCCATTGGCCCAGGTAGTTGAAGCACACCGTGCGCGCATGGCCGCCCAGCTCCGATCCACGGCCGCCGTAACGCAGCGCCTGATAGGCGATGCCGCTGTCCGGCACGCCGCGCATCCGCTCCTTCACCGACTTCAGGTCCCGCGGCAAGTCGCCGCTCAGCGGCAGCCGCAGCGGATACAAGCTGGTGAACCAGCCCACGGTGCGCGACACGTCCACGCCCGCCAGCCCGTCGCGGCCGTGGCCTTCCAGGTCCAGCACGCATTCCTCCGCGCCCGTCCATTGGCGCAAGGCCCGCGCCAGCGCGGCCAGCAGCAATTCCTCCGGACGCATCCGATAGGCCTCGCCCGCCTGCCGCAGCCAGCGTTCCGTGGTCGCCGCGTCCCATTGCAGCGACACCCGCGATTCCGCCGCCACCGTGTCTTCGCCCGCGCCGACGCCGGGCAGGGTCATCCCCGGCGCGTCCATCTCCCGCCAGTAGTCCAGCGTCGATTCCGGCAAGCTGTCCGCCCAGGCCCACAGCCGCTGCGACCACGCCTGGTACGACACCGTCTTGGCCGGCCACGACGTCGCCTCGCCCCGGCTCAGCGCCGCGTAGGCCCGCCACAAGTCTTCCAGCAGAATCCGCCACGACACCCCGTCCACCGAGGCGTGATGCGCCAGCCACAGCAGGCGCCAGCCTTGGTCCAGCCGGTACAGCCGCGCCGCCCACAGGCCGGCGCCGTCCAGGCGCAGACCGGCCTGCAGTTCGGCCGCGTCGCGCTCCAGCGCGGCCTCGGCGTCGGCGTCGGCCAGGCCGCGCAGGTCCGTTATCTTCACTTCCGCCGGCGCGCCGGCGCCGCTTTCCTGAATCCAGCGCTCGCCGTCACGCCGCCAGCCTATCCGCAGCGCGTCGTGCCGCTGCGCCACCGCCTGCAACGCGCCGATCAGCGCTTCGGCGTCGAGCGGGCCGCTCAGGCCCAGATAAGCTCCCTGGCTGAACTGTTGCCAGTCCGTGCCCGGCCAGTCCAGATACCAGGCCTGGATCGGGCCGGGCCTCACTTCGCCCCTCACCTCGCCCTGCTCCGCCGGCGCGCCGGTCTCTTCCGCCGCGCCGCTTTCCGCCGCCAGTTCGGCAATGGTCGGATAGCGGAACACTTGCTGCGGGCTGATGCGCAAGCCCCGCTCCGCCGCCCGCGACGCCATCTGTATGCTCAGGATGGAATCGCCGCCCAGCGCGAAGAAGTTGTCCCTCACCCCCACGCGCTCCAGCCCCAGCAGGCCTTGCCAGATCTCCACCAGCGCCGCCTCGGCCGCGTTCTCCGCCGCCGCCGCGCCCGCCTCGATCTGCGGCTCCGGCAGGCGCTTGCGGTCCACCTTGCCGTTGGCGGACTGCGGCAAGGCGTCCAGCCACACCCAGGCGCGCGGCACCATATAGCCCGGCAGCCGCGTCTCCAGCCATGCCTGCACCGCCGCCGCGTCCGCGGCTTCGGCCGAATCTTGCCGCGCCACCAGATAGCCGACCAATTGCTTCTCGTCCGCGGCGCTGCGCCGCAGCGCGACGGCGCAGCCGCTCAAGCCGGGGTGATGGCCCAGCGTCGCCTCGATCTCGCCCAGCTCGATCCGGTAGCCGCGCAGCTTGATCTGCTCATCCGCTCGGCCCAGGAACTCCAGCGCCCCGTCGCGCCGCCAGCGCACGCGGTCGCCGGTGCGATACCAGCGCCCGCCGTCCGGCGGCGGCGCTGCGACGAAGCGTTCCGCCGTCAAGTCGGCGCGCCCCAGATAGCCGAGCGCGAGTCCGTCGCCGCCCGCCCACAATTCGCCGGGCACGCCGACCGGCACCAGCCGGCCGCCGGCGTCGACCACGCGCACCTCGGTATTGCCTATCGGCCGCCCAATCGGAATCGAACCGCGTTTCACGTCGCCGGCCGTCACCCGATGGCTGCAGGTGAAAGTGGTGTTTTCCGTCGGGCCGTAACCGTTGATCAGCGCGACGCCCGGGCAGGCCTCGAGAAAGGCGCGGCAGCTCGCCACCGGCAGCGCGTCGCCGCCGGTCAGCAGTTCGCGCAGGCCGCCGAGCGCGGCCGGCTCCTCTTCCACCATCATGCGGAACAGGTCGGCGGTCAGCCACATCGTGGTGACGCCGTCGCGCGACGCCGCGTCCAGGAAGGGCATGCCGGGCTCGGCCAGCACCAGCCGCCCGCCGTTCAGCCAGCAGCCCCAGATTTCGAAGGTCGAGGCGTCAAAGCCCAGCGGCGATTGCTGCAGCATCACCGTCGACGCGTCCAAGCGCGCGTAGCCGCCGCCGACGGCGAGCCGGACCACCGCGCGATGCGGCACCGCCACGCCCTTGGGCCGGCCGGTGGAGCCCGAGGTGTACATCACATAAGCCAGGTCCTCCGCGCGCCGCGCCGCGGACGACAAGGGCCGCGCGTCGCCGGCCTCGCAGTCGGCCAGGCTCAGCACCGGTCCGGCGTAATCGCCGAGCCAGCCGGCGTCCAGACCGTCGGCGACGATCATCAAGGCCGGCGCGGCGTCGGTCGTCATCGCGCTCAGGCGCGCGGCCGGATAAGTCGGATCCAGCGGCAGATAGGCGGCGCCGGCCTTCAGCGCCGGCTTGGATGGCGGCCAGCAGCCGCGGGGAGCGCGCGCCCGCGACGCCCACCACCGCGCCGGCCTCGACGCCGGCCGCGCGCAGCGCGCCGGCCGCGCGGTCCGACCACTGATCGAGCTCCGCGTAAGTCCAGCGCTCGCCGCCCTGTTCCAGCGCGACGCGTCCGGGATGGGCGGCCGCGCATTCGCGGAACAACGCGTCGATCGCGGCGTCCGCCCGATACGGGCGCTCATGCCGCCCCCATCCGCGCAGGCGCGCTTCTTCGGCCTCGGACAGGATGGGCAAGCCGCGCGCGTCCGCGTCCGGCGCGGCCAGCGCCGCGCGCAGCAACGCCAGATAATGTTCGCCCAGCTGACGGATGGTGGCCGCGTCGTACAGATCGGTGTTGTACTGCCACACCGCGAAAGTGCCGCGCTCGTCGCCCTCGATCGACAGATAAAGATCGAAGCGCGCGAACGGGCTGTCCAGATCGAAGGGCACGGCCGCGCCGCTCGCGGTGCGCACCGCCGGCAGGCGGACGTTCTGGAAGGCGAACACGGTCTGCGCCAGCTGCTCGTGCCGTGGGCCGCCGCGCGCGCGCAGCCGCTCCACGATGGCGTCCAGCGGCACGCCCTGGCGCGCGAAGGCCTGCGCGCTGGCGTCGCGGACCCGGTCCACCAGCGCGCCGAAGCTGTCGCCCTCGCCCACCTCGGTGGCCAGCGCCACCAGGTTGACGAAGTAGCCGGCGATGTCCTCCGCCGCCTGGAAGGGCCGGTTGGCCGCCGGCGTCAGCGTCAGCCCGCGCGCTTCGCCGGTGTAACGCTGCTGCAGCAGCGCGAAGGCGCTGAACAAGGTGGTGAACAGCGTGGTGTTATGGCCGCGGGAGAACGCGGCCGCCGCGTCCATGCACGCGGCCGGAATCTCGAAGCGTTCAGTGCCGCCGCGCCCGCTCAGCGCCGGCGGACGCGCGCGGTCGCCGCGTATCGCCGGCACCTCGTCCACCTCCGCCAGCGCCTCCGTCCAGGCGTCCAGTTGCGCGGCGTAGTCCGGCGACGCCATCCAGCGGCGCTGCCAGGCGGCATAGTCTCGATAACTGAGGCGGGGCGCCGAGGGCTCGGCCGCGTCCGGCGACGCGAGATAGGCGCTGAAATCGCGGATCAGCACGCTCATCGACCAGCGGTCGAAGATGGCGTGATGGATGGTCAGCACCAGCACCGCGGCGCGCTCGGGCGTCGAGAACAGATCGACGCGCCACATCGGCGCGCCGGCGGCGAAGGGCTGTCGCGCCAGTTCCGCGGCGCGCGCGCGCAAGGCGTCGTCGCCGTCCACCGCCCACGCTTGCAAGGCGACGAGCGGCTCGGGCAGCACCCGCTGTTGTTCCGGCTCGCCGTCGCTGAAGACGGTGCGCAGGATGTCGTGCCGGCGCGCGAGCGCCGCGAAGGCGCGGGCGACGGCCTCCTCGTCGACGGCGTCCGCGAGTTCGATCGCCGCCTGTTCGTTGTACATCGCCGGATCGCCCAGCCGCGTCGCCGCGACCAGACGGGCCTGCCCCGGCGACAGCGCCGCCGCGTCGCCGGCCTCGCCCGGC
>NZ_JAMZGH010000078.1:0-12362 GCF_024158805.1 Chromobacterium sp. S0633
CGTTCGCCGCCGCGGCCGAAGGCGGCCTCGCCCAACTGACCCTGCCCGCCCAAGGCCGCCAACGAACTGTTCTGCAAGCCCAAACCCACGCCCGACACCACTGCAACCATTATGCGACCTCTCGAAAATCAGATTATTCGAGAAGTCTTATCTGGGAAATGGATGAAAAGTTTAGGATGAAATGCAAAAAACTCATGCCAAGGCGGCGGTAAAATTCACATTCTCCGTAACTGACTGGGTCAACTCTCTGTCCGCCATAGCCGCAGCCCGCCGCCAATAGTTATGCGGCTGTCTCCAAGCGCCTTGCGGCACCATGCCCAAGCTGCGCATGACCGACGACAATTTGCTCACGCCACAGACAAGGTGCGTGATGTAGCGTTTGGCAGAACGCCGCGCCTTGCTGAATGAACAGTTAAAAAAAGCCCCTTGCTCCAAGAGGCAAGGGGCTGTCATTTCCAGCCGGCGGCGCGCGGCCGCCGGCTGGATCAGACGCTTAGTTTAAAGCGGCGCCCACAGCGCGGGCTGCGAAGCCGGCGTCCAGCCTGCGCCTTCCCAAGCGGTATGCGGCTGCAGGCAGCGGTATTGCTTGCCTTCGAAGACGACGACCTGGCCGGCCTTGTAGTTTGCGCCTTCTTTCCAGGCGTCGCCCTCCACCGGCGGCGTGGTGCCGCTGTCGTCGGCCTTGACCGTCAGCGCATGCGCCGCGGTTTTCTCGCCCTTGCTGTTGCTGACCTTGACCTTGAAGCTGTAGGCGGTGTCCTGCTTCAGTTCCGGCGCCTTGAAATTGAGCGCGGCGGCGTTGAGCGCCAGGCCGGCGATCTTGGGCGTCACTTCCCACAGGTAGTTCAGATTGGTGCCGGAAGCGGCCGCGGCGGACAAGCTGACGTTGGCGCCGCTGTTGACGCTGGATGGGCCGCTGATGGTGACCTGGCCCGGAGCGATTTCGTCCGTCGGCGGCGGCTTGATTTCGCCCAAGGAGGTTTCGATTTCGAAGTTGTAGGCCTTGTTGAGACCATAGACCGCGTTTTCAGTGGCGCTTTCCAGCGGCTGAACCTGATTGTTCACCAGCTTGCCCACTTTGATGATGCTGGACTCCTGATTGACTTTCTGGGCCAGCGCGTACACCCATTTTTCCGGCTGCTGCTGACCGGCGCCCACGATGATTTCATGGCGCGCGATATCGCTGCCGCGAACGCGATCGAACACGCGCATGGTCACCTTCATGCCTGCGTTCAACACGACATTGCTCTTATTGACTACGCCGCTGTGTTGCCATTGGGTATTGCTCCGCACGATTTCCACGTCGGAGCAGGCATAGAACGCTTCGTTATTGTCGTTCGGGTCGCGCTGCCACACGTTGAACACCACTCGCTTGCCCTCCATCGTAGCCGGAATGGTCACTTGCAGATCCGTGTAAGCCACGGTGTGATTCGCCAGAGAGTCGCCGGGCTTCTTGCTCGGCGCTTTGGAATAACCCGCTTCGCCAATCAGGTCCAAGTCCTCCCAACGCAGGCCGTTGGCGGGGTTGTAGTTGTTATTGCTGATATAGGTCTTGAAATACTTGGTATCGTGCGGCGCGCTCTGAGCATAGCGGAAGGTCACGTTCCCATTAGTATCGGGGGTTAGTATCGTCGCCGTCGGCCAGTGCTGGGCATCGCCGTTGTCCAAAGCAGCCCAGTGAGCCTCGACTTTACCACCGGCGCAGAGCTGGCCATCCGCCACCAGATCATGATGTTTGCCATCGGAAGCGGCTTGAGCATTGGCGGTCCAGTCTGAAGCCGCCATAGCCGCAGGCCCACAATTCTTGAATTTAGGATTGCTCCAGGCATCGCCTTGAAGTTGGCAAGCCACTTCGCGGCTTACCGGGAAAGACATGGAGCCATGGGCGCTGGCGGTGGACGGGACAATGGCCATCAGGGAAGCGGCGATCTGGCTCAGGGCCAACACGGGCAGGACGAGCTTGCCGGCGGTGCGAGGTGCGGTCATGTTCTAAAACCTTGATCTTAAGGGTTGGGTTGCCGCCCTCCCTGGCCGCCGTCGGCCGAGGAAGGGCTTGTCCGCATTGTTCCAAACCCTTGCCCGCCGCCCAATCATTCTCAATAAAAGCTAAAGTTCAGCGATTTTTAATCAATATCGGCCATCAAACGGCAAAAGCCCAGCAGGCTTACGCCTGCCGGGCAGACCCCGAAACCGGGTCTTAAACCTGCGTCCAGCTGGGGCTCAGCCTGAAACGCGCGGCCAT
This sequence comes from Chromobacterium sp. S0633, assembly GCF_024158805.1. Taxonomy (NCBI): domain Bacteria; kingdom Pseudomonadati; phylum Pseudomonadota; class Betaproteobacteria; order Neisseriales; family Chromobacteriaceae; genus Chromobacterium; species Chromobacterium sp. S0633. The sequence goes on from NZ_JAMZGH010000078.1 coordinate 2,243, forward strand.
CCGGACATTACTTACCCTTGCACTGGCCATGCATGTCGGTCGAGCTTACCGGACGCCATACGCCCCACTGGCCGCCCGTGCCCGGCTTTTCGCCTCGGGTCCACCATCCGTTCATCCATTCCTCGCCCTGATATGTCACTTTGGCGCAAGGCTGGGCATAGGTCTTGGCCGCGTCCCAGGCACCGGCTACCGGCGGCTTGCCGCCTTCATCCTTGGCCTTGACCTCCAGCTTGTGCTCGGCGTTCTTGCTGCCCAGCGCATTGCTGACTTTGACCGTGAAGTTATAGCTGGTGTCCTGCTTAGGCTCCGGCGCCTTGAAATTGAGGGTGGCGGCGTCCAGCGTCAGGCCGGCGATGCTGGGCGACACCGTCCACCGGTATTTCAGATTGGTGCCGGCGGCGGCTTGGGCCGACAGGCTGACCATATCGCCGCTGTTGACGCTGCTCTGACCCTTGACGGTGACCTTGCCCGGCGCGATCTCGTCCACCGGCGGCTTGCCGCCCTCATCCGATTGTTCCAAGGCAAAGCTGTATTCCTTGCCCAGGCCGAACACGGTGTTGGCGGTGGCGTGCTTGACCGGCACCACTTGGCCGTTTTGCAATTGGCCCACCTTGACCACGCTGGATTTGGCGTTGACCGCGGTGGCCAGCGCATAGGTCCAGTCTTTGGCCGCGGTTTGACCGGCGGCGATCTTGATCGAATGCTTTTCAAGGTCCCCGCCCCGCAGCTTGTCGAAAACGCGCAGGGTGATGGTGGAGTCGGGCTTGGCCTCGAACGGGCTGGAGACCAGCGCGCCCAGCGGTTTGAAGTCCGCGCTGTTGGCCACGATGTTCACGTCCGAGCAGCTGTAGAAGGCTTCGGCGCTGTCGCTGCGCTGCCATACGTTGTAGATCACGCGCTTGCCCTGCATGCCGGCCGGGATCTTGACGTCCAGCTTGGTCTTGGCGCTGGGCGCCACCGCGCCGGAATCGCCGATCAATTGCAGATCGTCCCACTGCAGCGGACGCTTGAAGTCGTAGGAGTCCTTGCTGATATAGGATTTGAAATAGGCGGTCTGGTGCTGGGCGGACTGATGATAAGTCATCGTGTATTTGCCGTCCGGTCCCGGCTGTATGCTGGTGGCCGGCCAATCGACGCCAGCGTCCAGGCCGCTGAATCTTGCGTTGCCGCCGGCGCACAGCTTGCCATTGGGCACCACTTGCTGGTGATTGCCGCCGGCGCCGCCTTGCAGCACGCTGCTCCAGTCGTACATCGCCTGTGCGCCGCCGCTTTGCTTGACGGCCTGGCAACCCGGCGTTCCCGGATTTTCCGGATTGTCCGCGGTGCGGCAGTAGTAGATGCGGCTGATCGGCTCTTCCATCGTGCCGTGGGCGGAGGCGGCGGCCGGGGCCAGCAGCATCAGGGAAGCGGCGATCTGGCTCAGCGCCAGAGCAGGCAGGGCGAACGTGCCTGCGGAGCGGGGTGCGGTCATTGTTGAAACCTTAATTTAAGGGATTGGGTGACAGCCCTCTCCAGCCGCCATCGGCTGGGAAGGGCTTGCCCGCATTGTTCCAAACCCTGGTGCGGCCCCCAATCAATCTCAACAGAAGCTCAAGCCGGCGGCCGCGCCTAGCGCTCTCCTCCCTCGCTCTCCACCCACGGCGCCAGCAGCAGAAATTCGCTGCCCAGCCGGCTTCTGGATTTGACCTCGACACGGCCGCCGTGGGCCTGCATCACGGCCTTGACGAAGGGCAGGCCCAGGCCGGCGCCGTCGCGGCGGCCTTCATCCACCTGATAGAACGGCTCGAATAGCCGCGGCAAGGCGTGTTCCGGAATGCCTATGCCCTGGTCCACCACGCTGATGCCGGCCATGTCCCCCCAGCGCGCCAGCCGCAGCACGATGTGGCTGCCGGCCGGCGAGTACTTGACGGCGTTGTCCAGCACATTGACCACGGCGCGCAGCAGCATGTCGTAATGGCCGCGCACCCACAGCGCTTCCATCGCCTCCGGGCCGTGCAGCACGATGCGCTTTTGGCGGGCGCCGGCCTCGATCTGGTCCATCGCGTCTTCGGCCAGATCGGTCAAGGCCACCGGCAGAAAGCCGGCCGGGTCCAGTTGCTCGGCGCGGGAGAGGCGCATGAAGTCCTGCGCCACGCGCAGGCTGTAGTTCACTTGCCGGCGCAGATCGTTGAAGAATTGGTCCTGCCGCGGCCCGGTCTCGCCGCCGCGCTGTTCTATCATCGCCAGCATGGTGGTCAGCGGATTGCGCAGATCGTGCGCCATCTGCCGCAGCACGCGCCGGTCGCCGGACACGCTGGCCTTGACGCTTTGCAGGTCGACCAGGCTGATCAGACTGCTGGACAGGCCGTCGCACAGTTCCGGACAGGGCGTGACCAGCAACATGTGTTCGCCCTGGCTGCTGCGCACTTCCTCCACGCCGATGTTGCCGCTGTGAAGCGCTTTTTCGCGCGCCCGCCCGGCCAGGCCCAGCACCCAGGCTTCGGCCTCCTCCGGCGCGCCTTGCTCGCACAGCAGCTTGCGCGCCGCCTGGTTGCTGAGGATGATTTTGCCGCCCTGCTCGAAGAAGATCGGATAGGGCAGCATATTGAGCACGCTGACGTAGGAGTTTTGCCAGGCGCGCATCTGCCGCATCAGCCGTTCGATTTCGTCGGCGCCGGACTCAGGCTCCTGGCCGCGCAGCGGCAGATCCATGCCGGCTTCGCGCAAACTCTGCCGCATCGCCTCCATTTCCTGCCGCAGCAGGAGATGAGTCTTGGTCTGCCAGCGCCAGGCGCAGCCGGCGTAGATCAGCAAGCCGCCTGTCAGCGGCGAGCTGACCGGAATCCAGATCTGGGTTTGCAACAGCAAGAGGGTGGATGTCAGCCAGCAGCCGCCCAGCCACAGCCAGGCGCGGCCGTGCATGCGCGCCGGCGGCGCCAGCAGGCAGACCAGCAGCAGGCCGAACATGAGGCCGAAGTTGACCAGCAGCTTGTACGGGGCGGCCAGCAGGGTGACCGGCCCGTGGTTCATCAGGGTCTGGGTTTGCAAGGCCAGGATCTGGCTGCGGGTATGGCCTTCGCGGTCCAGCGGGTAACGGTTGGAGCGCAGGCCCTTGAACGGGTCCAGCGCCAGATGGCCGACAAAGACGATCTTGTTGTGAAACGCCTGCCGCGGCACCGCGCCGGTCAGCACGTCCAGCATCGAATACTGCTGGATGCGGTGGTGGGCCGGCAACACCAGCAGCCAGCCGTCGGCTTGCGGCGCGCAACGCCGCCAGAACGCGGTCAGACAGCGGGTGTTTTCCCGCGGCGGCAGTTCATAACCGGCGACGCGGATGGCTTCCATCACCATATGCGGCGCCAGCTTCCGGCCATGCTGCTTGTAGGGGACGATGCCGGTGACCACGCTGCGGTCCCCTATCAAGAGGTCGCGGTGCCCCAGCCCGGCCGCGGCGGCGTAAACGGCGGAGGGCTCGGGACCGTCCCGCCCCGGCGCGGCGGGGGCGTCGGGCGGCAAGGCCAGCACCACGCGGCCGTGGCGCCGGATGGCGTTCGCCAGCATGCCTTCGTCCCGGCGCGACAGCAGGTTCATGTTCAGCGCCACGCTGTCGGCCTGCTCCAGTCTTTGCAGCAGCACGGCGTAGAGCACGTTGCCGTTGACTTCCTCATGGCCCAGCGCCTGCACCGTGGCCTGGTCGACATTGACGAGCACGACATCGTGTTCGTCGTCTTCGGTCTGCAAGGCGGAGAGCAGTTCGAAGTACAGCCGGTCCAGCGAGTGGAACAAGGCGTCCTGGTTGGGGATGGCGAACACCACCAGCAGCAGGACGAAGGCGATCAGAAAGCGCGCGTCGTGCCGGTGTCCGCGCCGGAACGCTTGGCAAAGCCATTTCATAAGACGGCCCAAGCGCGAAAAAAGGACGCGGCCGGCCAAGCCGGCGCCTCATTCAAGGAGCAGCTCAAGGCGAGACCGGCCGAAGCCCTTGGGCGCGCATGCGGGAAATGCGGGCTCGGGAGACGGCCGTCGGCGCGCAATGCCAGAGTCAACGCGCAGCGGGTTGCAAGCGGGTCCTCAGACCCGCTCCAGCCGGTAACCGTAGTTGTACACGGTGGAGATCACCATGCCGTTGCGCGGCCGCAGGCCCAGCGCCGAGCGCAGATTGCTGACATAGGTGGCCAGGCTGGCGTCGTATTTGCGGTCCGCCTGGCCCCAGATGCGCTGGCTGAGAAAGTCCTTGGTCAGGATGCGGCCCAGGTTGCGGAACAGCAGCGTGGCCAACGCGAATTCCCGCGCTGGCAGCGTGGCGGCCTTGCCGCCGGGCAAGCTGACGCTGCGCGCTTCCGGGTGGAAGGTGTAGCCGCCGGCCTCGAAAGAGGCCTCCGGATTGCCCAGCCGCTGTTGCTTGCGAAACTGGGCGTTCAGCCGCGCCAGCAGCTCGCGCTCGCGGATCGGTTTTTGCAGATAGTCGTCGGCGCCATGCTCCAACGCCAATACGATGTCTTCTTCGTCGTCGCGCTGGGTCACCATCAGGATGGGCAGCGCCGGCGGCAGCTTGGCGCGCGCCCATTTGAGCACCTCGACGCCGTTTCGGCCCGGCACCTCCCAATCCAGCAGCATCGCGTCGCAGCGCTGCTGTCGGAATTGGGCGACGAACTGGTCGCCGTCGGCACAGGCGACGGCTTGATGGCCATATTGTTCCAGCAGCTTGACCACGCTGGCGGTTTGGAGCGGACAGTCTTCTAAAATAGCAACAATCATCATATGCGTTTCGGTTGAAAGCGACGGACTCGCGCCGGGAGCGGAAGCGGCGCGCCTTTGGAGCCGCGGCGCGGCCGCGGGCGCAAAAGCGTTGGAAAGCCGCTGTCATGGGTCGCCAAAGAGGGTGATTCTTACGGAAGCATGGTCCGGGAATCTATAGGAGTACTCCTAACTTTCTCAATAATTCCTAAATTAATCCGGATGCATTGAGCCGAAACAAGACGCAAATCATGCCTTTAGAATAAATCCGCCCGCCGCCGGCCTCACGGCGCGGCCGGCGCCAGGAACACCCATTGCCGATAGCTGCCCTTGTCTGCGAAATCGCCCAGCTCCGCGGCGAAGCCCCGCTGCTTCAAGGGCCGGCCTTCCGCCAGGCTGTGCACGCCGACGATGCCGCCGTCCGCGCCCTTGATCAGCCCCCATTCCGGCTTGCCCGTGAGCGGATCGGCGTAGAGGCGGCGCAGGTGGCGGCGGGTGAAGGGCACGCGTTCGTCCTTGAGCAGGGCGTCCAGCGTTTTGGGATAGGCCGGCGCGGGGCCGGAACGATGGTAGGAGGCGATGGCGCGCTGCAATTGCAGGCCGATGTGCAGCAGCTCTTCTTCCTTGTCGCCTTGTTGTTGCCGGCTCCAGGCGCCGGCCGCCGCGCCCAGGACCGCGCTCATGGCCAGCACCAGCGTCAGCGCTCCCAGATAGGCCAGCCCGCGCTGCTTACCAGCTGCCATAGCGGCTGCCGTCCAGGCCGGTTCCCGGCGCGCCGCTGGCCACGTCGCCGACGCCGCCCTCCTCCGCCGGTTTGGTTTGCCAGCCGTCGCGCCGGCCGGCGATGGGATCGAGCGGCAGTTCGCGCAGATAGCGGCCGGCCACCAGTTCTTGCAAGGCGGCCGGATTGGCGCCGTGGTCGGCGCGGTAGTCGTCTATCGCCTGGCGCAGCGCGGCCAGATTGTGGCGCAGCACGGTTTCGCGGGCGCGGTCCTGCTGTTTGAAATAGTTGGGGCCGATCAGGGCCATCAGCGCGCCGATGATGCTCATCACCACCAGCAGCTCAATCAGGGTGAAGCCGCGCGCCGCTTCACCATTGTTGGTAGGGTATGCCATTGATGCCCTTTCTGAGGCTCTTGGAACGGATGTCGTATACGTCGCCGCCGGAGGCGAAGGCTTCCGCCGAGCTGTCGTAGCCGCGCGTGTCCCAGCTCGCCGCCGGGTCCGCGCCGTCGCAGCTTTCGCACATCGGATCCGCCGGCAGACGGCGCAGGAAATAGAGCTTGCCGCCGGCGGCGTCGCTCTTGTCCGGCACGCCGTCCACCAGGCTGGCGAGGCTGGGCGGATAGCCGCTCCGATCCGGAGAAGCGTCTATCTTCTTGTCCGTCACCGCCTGCCGGTAGGCGTCGATGGCCGTGCGGATCTGGCGCAGGCTGTGGCGCAGCTCGGCCTCCTGGGCGCGCCGTCTGGCCAGTTCGCTCAGCGGCAGGCTGGCGCTCAGCAACAGCGCCAACAGGGTGAGCGCGGCCAGCATCTCGATCAGGGTGAAACCGGTTTGACGCGGCATAAGCACCTCAGGGCGCGGCCAGCGGGCTGTCCAGCGCCGGCGCGGAAGCGTCCCGCGCGGGCGCGGCGGCGGGCGGCTGCGCCTCGGTCCGCAGCGGTTCCACGCTCAGCCGGCTTTCGGTGCCGGAATGGAAATAGCTGTTGGAGGCGGCCGGCAGGTCCAGCGCCCGTTCTATGCGCGGGGTCAGCAGCAGGATCAGCTCGGTGTTTTCGACGCCGCGCTTCTGGCTGCCGAACAGGCCGCCCAGCCAGCTCAGGGTGCTGAGACCGGGCAGGCCGCTGCTGCTGCGGTCGTGCTGCTGTTTGACCAGGCCGGCCAGCACCTGGGTTTCGCCGTCGCGCGCGGTCATCACGGTTTCGGCGTTGCGGGTGCTCATCGGGTAGACGGTGCCGCCGCCGGCGGTCTTGACTTCGCTCTTGAGGTTGCTGACTTCCATATTGACCTTGACGCTGACCTCGTTGCTGAGGCTGATCCGCGGCTCCACTTGCAGGATCAGGCCGACGTCCTGGTAGTTGACCGATTCCGTCACCACGCCGTTGGCGTTGGTGGTGGTGACCACCGGCACTTTCTCGCCTATCTTGATGCTGGCCTTTTCCATATTGCGCACGCGGATCTTGGGGTTGGCCAGCACCTTGGTCTTGCCCTGCCTTTGCAGCAGTTTGATCGCCGCGCCCAGATCGCCGCCGTTGCTGCCGCCGACGCCGATGCCGTCGCGGTTCAGGCCCAGCAGATCGCCCACCGTCACCCTGTCCGAGCCCTCTTTCGGCAGCACCGAAAACCGCAGTTCCGCCGGATAGTCGACGCCGACGTCGAGCACGTCGTTGGTGTTCACTTCCAGCACTTGCACGTCCATGGTGACTTCGGACTGGGCGATGTCCAGGCTGGCCACCAGCCGCTCTATCACCGCCATCACTTCCGGCGTGTCGCGCACGATCACCGCATTGGTGCGCTCGTCCAGGTGAACGTTCTTGGGCGAGCTGATCTGGCGCAGCGCGGCCAGCACCTGGCTGGCGTTGGCCTGGCTCAGGTAGAAGGCGCGGGTCATGAGCTCCCGGTATTCCTTGGCTTTTTCCGAGCGCGCCGGATAAATCAGCATGCTGTGCCGGCTGAGCACTTTTTTCTCCAGCTGATGGGTGCGCAGCAACAGATTGATGGCGTCTTCCGCCGTGGTCCGGCTGGCGACGATGCTGGCCGGGGCGGCGACGGGCACTTCCGGATCGAACACGAAATCGATGCCGGCCAATTGCGAGATGGCGTCAAAGATGCTGGAAATCGGCTGAACCTTGAAGTTCAGCGTCACCGGCTGGCGCAACGCCTCGGCCAGGCTGGGGCCCGCGTCGCGGCGGGCGGCCTCCCGGCTTTGCAGCTCGTCGCGCAAGGCTTGCGCCTGCCGGTAACCGGGCTGCTCCTGCAGGATGCGGCCCAGCCGCTCCAAAGCCTCTTGCGGGCGCTGCGCGCCGATCTCGGCGGCGGCGTCCAGCTCCAGTTTCAGCCGCAGCCGGCGCTCCAGCTGCCGTTTCAGCTGCTGGGCGCGCATATGTTCCGGCGCCAGCGCCAGCAGCCGGCTCACCTCCGCCAGCGCGGCCGCGTCGTCGCCGGCGTCCATCTTGGTCTTGGCCACCCGCAAGGCCTCCTCCGCCAGCGCCGCGCTCTTGGCCACGACGTTTTTGCGGCGTTCCACATCGTCGGGCTTCTGCCGCAAGGCGGTTTCGGCCGCGCGCAATTGTTCTTCCGCGCCGGGCTGATCGGCCGGGCCGAAGATTTTCTTGACCGGTCCGGGCAGCGCGCATCCGCCCAGGGTCAAACCGAGGGCGAGGGCCAGCAGTGTGGGTTTGCAATGTTTCATGATGCCTAATGCCTGGTGAAAACGGCGTCGTCGCGGTGGCGGCGACGCCTCAGTGAGCCAATGGAGTCAGCGGGATCGAGTGCTCCCGCCCTTCGGCGTCCAGCAGCAGCGCGCGCTCCGCCTCCAGAGCCTTGAACGTGTATTGCTCCGTCAGCCGGGCGCCCGGCTGCAGCGCATTGGGCGTCTTGCAGCCGACGCAGAGCAGGTAGCTGCGCGCCCGGCCTTCCAGCACCACCACGCGCTGGCCGTCCTGCCGCCATTCGCCCACGGCGCTGAACGGCGGCGGCGCGGCTTCCAGCGGCGGCGGCAAGGGCGCAGCCAAGGCCGGAGCGGCGTCCGCCGCCGGGACGACGGGCTTGGCCTCTTCGCGCAGCGACGCCCAGCTCTGGACCGGAAACAGGTCGACGCCGTCGGCCCGCGGCTCTTGCGCCTGGGCCAAGGCCGCCCAGGCCAGCGCGAGGCCGCTCAGCCAATGGGCCCGCCGCCTCATTGTCCGGCTCCCAGCAGGCTGAAGTGCATGCGCATGCTCAAGGTCGCGGTATCGGTTCGCGCCCGGTCCAGCGTCAGCGCCTCCAAGCGCAACAGCGGCTGCGCCGTCAGCGCGCCCAGCGCCGCCGTCAGTTCCGGATAACGCCCGCTGGCGCTCAGCTCCACCGAGACGCGGCGCAACGCGCCGCCGGCTTCCGCCTCTTCGCGATAACTGGCCTCATGCACGCTCAGGCCGGACTGGCGCAGCTGCTCCAGCAAGGCCAGCTTGCGCGGGGCCAGCGCCAGCCGCAGCTGGGCCTGCCATTGCCGCTCGCGCCCCGCCGTCGCCGGCAAGGCGGGCGTCGGCGCGCTCAATTGCTGGCGGCGCTGTTGCAAATCCGCCTGCCGCGTCTCTTGCTCCAGCGCGCCGAAGACCAACAGCAGGCCGCAGGCCGCCAGCGACAGCCGGCCGCCGCGCCCCAGCCGGCAGGCCAGCGTCTGCCGATGCCAGCGCAGCCGGGCCCGCCAATGCCGTCCGCCGCCGGCCGGCCGGCCGCCGCGTTTAAAGGCCGCCAGCCGGCGGCCGGCGTCTCGCATCCAGGTCCTCATCGCTCAGCCACCTGCACCGTGGCCAGCACCGCCTGATTGGGATCGCCGGGCTTAAGCCCGTGCCGCAGCAGCCGCGCCCGACCATGGCCGGACGACTGGTTCAGCCTCTCGACGAAATGGAACACTTCCCGCACGTCCGCCGCGCTCAGTTCCAGCCGGGCCTGCTTGCCCGCGCCCTCAAGATGCAGGGACAAGATGCCCAGCCGCGGCGACCAGGCTTGTTCTATCGCCCGCAGCAGCGCCGGGCGCAGCCGGGTTTGATCGTCGCCCTGGACCAGCAGCAACGCCTGGGCCTTGCGCGCCTCCGGCGAGGCGGCCTGGGCGCGGCGCTGTTCGCGCTCGCGCAGAAACCGCTGTTGCTCCTGCCGCCGCTCCCAGGCCGCGGTGTCCTCCGCCAACCGTTCCAACTCCCACTGCCGCCAGCCCAGCGCCGCCAGCAGCATCAACAAGAGCATGGCGGCGACGCCGGCCAGCGGCGCGCTCGCCTCGGGGCGGCTGAAGTCCAGACCGCGGGCGTTCAGGCGGCGCATGGCTGGCTCGCAAGCAGGGGATGGGCAAAGCCCAGCCAACGCGCCCGCGCCGCCGGCGGCTGTGCCGCCGGGCCATGGGTCGCGCACCAATCGTAGTCGCCGCCGGGCTCGCGGCCGCACAGCGCCTCCGCCGCCGCCACGCCCTCGGCCGCGCTCTGTCCCGGCGCCAGCGCCAGGGTGATCAAATCCTCCCAGCCGCGCTCGCCGCGCCACAGGCAGGTGACGGCCCCGGCCTCCGCCAACACCAGCGCGTCCGACGCCAACGCGCGCGGATGGGCTTGCAGGCAGGACGACAGCAGATCGCGGCAGCCGGCCAAGCGCCAGCCGGCCGCCCGCGCCGCCGCGCTCAAATCGGCCAGCAGCGGGGCCTGGGCGGCGAAGGCC
>NZ_JAMZGH010000079.1:0-12276 GCF_024158805.1 Chromobacterium sp. S0633
CCGGCGCGCCGGACATGGTCAGCAGATTGGTGATAGGGCCGTCCTCGCACTGGGTCAGATCCACGTAAAAACCACGCGCCTTGACGCCATCGTTGTTGAACACGCGGAACTGGTTGCCCCAGACATCGATATTCACGTCGCTGAGCTTGCTGTCGCTTTGCGGCGCTTGCAATTGCAGCTGGCCGCCTTCCTTGCCGCCCTCGGCCAGGAAACGAGAATTGGGCTGAAAATCCACCCGGCCATTCATCTTGCCGCCGCTCAACGGCAAAGCATCGGTGATGCCGTAGCCGGCCAGCGTGGTCGGCTTGCTATTGCCGCCCCAGGTCAGCTTCTTCAGCGCCTGCAACAACTGGTCCTTGCGTGCCGGATCAGCGCTCTGGCCGCTGTCGCGTATCACCGTCAACAGCTCGTCCTGGCTGGACTGGGCGGCGGACTGGACATTGTTCAACCACTCCGAGGTCACCACCGTGCCCAATTCGCCGGTGTAAGGGTTGCCGTCGTGGAATAGGCCGTCCGGGCTGTTGATCGGCTTCATGGTGTTTTGCATCGCGCTCTCGCTCCATTTACAGGGTTGGCCCGCTGGCCGGGCTGGCGGCTTGGGGCGGACTCCGGGCCGGTAGGGTGATCCGTAAACCACCCGCTGACCTGCTTCGCTAGTGAATCAATACCGTCATTTTGCCGTTTAGCGACGCGCGTCAGCAGTGGACGGATGTCAGTAGTTTGGAGCGCAGCCGCAAAGCAAAACGACGGCCGAAGCCGCCGTTTTGCAGACACATAACGCTCAGTTTTTAGACCGGTACCGCAGGCCAGTCCGCCTCGCCCAGCTGCGGCCACGCGGTCTGCTGCGGCAAGCGCGACAGCTCAACGCAGTAACGCTTCCACGCCGTCAGCAAGCCCTGCTCCTGCGCCGTAGCCAGCCCCAGCTCCTGCGCGTCCTCCAAAGGCCGGCGCTGAGCGTAGGCAATCGCCAAGCGCTGCTGCAACTCCTGCTGCGCCTGCGCCGTCAGCGCCGCGCGCTGCGCATCGGCGTCCACTTTCCAGGCTTTCTTGTTCCACACCGCGAAGGGCGGCGGCTCCAGCTCGGTGGCCTGCAGGCTGTCCGGCGTGTCGCCGATTTGCGCCGTCACCGGCTGCGCGCTGGCCTTGCTCCACAGCTTGAGCACGCGAAAATCCACCACCAGCAGCCAGCCGCCGTCACGATAGACCGCCGCTTGCCTGTTCCCCGCCTGCGGCGGTTGCTGCTCGGTAGCGTAGGCCGGAATCAGCCAGGTTTCTTCAACATCCAGCGGCGACAGGTCCGCCATGGTGGTACCCAAATACTCGCCGGTTTCCGGATGGTAGGCGTAGACGGTTTTCTGCGTGCGTTCTTGCATGGTGATCTCCTTAGTGTTTGATGCAGGCAAGCAGGGCGATGTTGCGGGGGCGGGTGCCTTTCAAAAGGTTGGTTGTCGACCCTGTAACAGCTTGCGTCAATGTGCCTCCAAGAAGTTGAGCTTGCCAGTTCGGGATCGGAGTTACACCGTAATTAACCACGGAAGTACCATCGACATGGTTGCTCTCAAAACCATCATCAAACAGACCACTCACCCATCCCAATCTATCGTTGTAACTGCTTTGCCATGCACCGCTGCGCGTCGGATCGATATAGCCTTGGTAAGGAATCAATGAGCCCATTTGCCTAGACGCAAATGCACGTCCCACGTCTACTACAGGGTGATCGCTGCTCCAGCCGCGGATAAATTCTCCGCGTAAATCAGGCAGGTTAAACGTTGTTGTCCCATCTCCTGCACCGTATCGCGTCCCAATTGCCTCAAACAACGCGGGATAAACATTGCGGCTGGCCAAGGAGCCATCACATCTCAACCAACCAGGCGGTGCAGATGGCATTGCAAAGTAGGCCACTTCGCCGGCTGGCGCCGCGGCACGCAATTGACTAGTCGTCGCGCCATCGGCAATGCCATAACCAGCCAGCGTACCCGCTTTGTCCGCCTTGATGGAAACCTCTGCCTTAGTGGCCCCATCGGTAATCCCGTAACCCGCCAAAGTAGTCGGCTTGCTATTGCCACCCCAGGCCAGTTGCTTCACCGCCTGTAGCAATTGATCCTTGCGGTTGGCGTCCAATGCCTGGCCGCTGTCCTTGATCAAGGCAATCAACTCGTCCTGAGTGGCGACAGTCGCCTGCTGCAGGCTGTTCAGCCAATCGGCGCTGACGATGGTACCCAGTTCGCCAGTGGTGGGGTTGCCGTCATGAAACAGGCCGTCCGGGCTGTTGATCGGCTTCAAAGTGTTTTGCATCGCGCTCTCGCTCCTTAATGAGTCTGCCCATGAGCCGGGCCGGCGACATAGGCGGGGTACGGACCACATTAGCCGTCGTCAGACCGCCAGTTGACCCGCTTCGCTAGTGAATTAATGCCCTCATTGTGCCGGGGAGCGACGCGCGTCAGCAGCGGACGGATGTCAGTGGCGAGCAGGCAAAAAAATGGCAACCCCGCAGGATTGCCATACTTGAAAACCGATGATGTTTACGGCGCGATCGGCGCTTTGTGTACGTAACCGCCATGCATACCGGACAGCGCTGCAGGCAAGGCCAGTTGGAAGACCGAGTTATTCTCGGCAAAAATGTGACAGTTGCTATAGCCACGCCCCCAGTCAGTCATCCCAGCCATATGCACCCAGCCATCGCTCGGCGTGATGCGCTTATTCTCCATTGGCTTGCCATTGCGATACTGGCCGCAATCAAGGTAAATAGAGCCGCTGATACAACGCAGCCAGCTCATGAATGTAACTAGTCCATCGGTACCGGCCCCATACGCCATCGCCAATGCCATATTTTTTCCATCGAGCACTTGCGCCGAATGACTCAATGCTCCACAGCGCAACTCCGCAATATGAAACTCGTTGCCATAACGCTTTTGATCACGCCCCATGCCATTCAATAAATCCTCTACCGGCTGCGCCAACTTCGGGCCAGGGCCTTCATACGAGCTATTATCATGAATGAAACGCCCCACAGAGCTAACACTCTGGCTATATGAAACATTATGCATGGGGGTGGCAAACGGAGTGGTGATCTGAATGGCTCTCACCTGGGCAATGCCCTCCGGCGTGAATGGATCGAAAAAACGCCCGCCGTCCGCCAATAGATTACGCCGCGGCAGCATGCCCACAGTGATGCCGTCCTGGATGCCGTAGCCCGCCAGGGTGCTGGCCTTGTCGGCCTTGACCGCCACTTCGGCCTTGGTGGCCCCATCGCTAATGCCGTAGCCCGCCAGCGTGGTCGGCTTGCTGTCTCCGCCCCAGGCCATTTTTTTCACCGCCTGCAACAACTGGTCCTTGCGGCTGGCGTCCAGCGTCTGACCACTGTCCTTGATCAAGGAGATCAGTTCCTCCTGGGCCGAGCGCGTAGCCAGTTGCAGGTTGTTCAACCAGTCGGCACTGACGATGGTGCCCAGTTCGCCGGTGGTGGGGTTGCCGTCGTGAAACAGAGTGTCCGGCGTGTTGATGGGCTTGAGTGCTTCTTGCATGGAATCGCCTCCCGCGGAAATGAAGAATCGGCCACGGCCGATGACAGGTGTCGTTACTGAAAGGATTTGGAGGGGATTTTGCAAGAAACACAGCAGCAGCAGCAGTGGACGGATGTCAGTGCACCGGAGGAGGGAGGCTGCTTCAAAATCCAGCGAGTGAGAACGAAACACAGCAATATCAGCTGAATACATACATAACAGAACATTCTGCAGGCATTTTCAACGTCGCTGTCTAGCTACCCTGCTAAAGCGCAGTAGACATTGAACAAGTTTTAAATACCCCGGCACCGATAATACTCCGCAATGACTTGAAGAAAAAACGGCAGCGCATGGCTGCCGTTTTGATTGATAAACCCTGAATCAGACAGGCTGCTTCGGCCAGTCCGTCTCCACCAGCCGAGGCCACATCGCCAATTCAGGCAAACGCGATAGCTCCACACAATAACGCTTCCATCCCAGCAGCCGCGCCAACTCCGCTTCCGTCGCCATGCCGATTTCCGCCGCATCCTCCAAAGGACGACGGCTGGCATAGGCTTCCACGAGGCGCTGCTTCAATTGAGCCTGCATTTGTGCCACCAAAGCGGTAGCCTGGGCCGCCTTATTAATGATCCAGCCTTTGCCATCCCAAGCCGCAAACTCGCAGGGCTCCAGCAAGGTGGCACGCAAGCTGTCCGGGGTCTCGCCTAGCTTGGCCTGGACCGGTAGTGCGGTCTGCTGGCTCCACAGTTTAGTACTGCGCCAATCCGGCATGACCATCCAGCCGCCATCGCGGAATACTGCGGTTTGACGTTCCGCAGTGACCGACGGCTGTTGTTCGGTGCTATGAGCCGGCAACAACCAAACATCTTTTTCCAGTGGCGACAGGTCCGCCTGTGTGATTCCCAGATACTCCCCGGTTTGCGGGTGGTAGGCGTAGACGGTTTTGTTTTTGATTTCTTGCATGAAAGTCTCCTTAGAACTTGATGCAGGCAAGCAGAGCAACGTTGCGGGGACGTGTGGAAAACGCCCCATTATCTCCACTGCCAGGGACAGCAGAGGCAACTGCAACGTAGTAAGTGGTATTGCTCATATCAGTGGGTGTTTTGTTGCCCTCGACATTGACGGACCACCCCTCCGTATTCCAAGCCCCGATAGCGGAAGTGCCTATTGGATAGCCTCCACTCAACTTATCGATCAGATTGCGAATATAGGTAGGACTCTGGGATGCTCCCAGAGCACGCCCCGAATCCACCCCTCGTCCATCATCCCAACCACGGATGAACTCCCCTCGCAAATCAGGCAGATTAAAAGTCGTTGAGCCATCCCCAACACCAAACCTGGTGCCTATCGCCGCAAATAAAGCGGCGTATTCGGTTCGGCTTACCGCGGTGCCATTAGCCTTCAGCCAACCCTCCGGTGCATCGCTCATGGCAAAATAGGCGACTTGCCCGGTCAGATGACCGTCATGCATCAAGGTATGCCAGGGGTTCCAACGCTTGGCGTCGTCGTTGCGAGTACGAAAACGCATGGTGTTTCCGCGCTGATAGTCGGCCGTCAGTTGGCAGGAGTAGTCAATCTGGCCTCCCAATCCACCAAAGGCGATGAACGGGCCAGTCACGCCGCTGGAGGTGCCATAGTTGAATCCCATTTCCCCGCCGGTGATGGAAGTATCCAACGAGGTGCCATCCTGCGGGTCAATACGATAGCGACGTTTCTTGATCAAAGACGTGTCATTGCCGGAGTGCCATACTCGGAATTCACCGCCGCCTGCCTCTTTCAACACCAGTGTTTCATCGCCATAGCCTTTGTGCACCAAGGCTACCGCGCTATATCCCGGCCGATGTAGGCCTAAGGATGGGAAATCCACGCCGGTGGAGCACAGTTCCATAGTCCCTCTGCTGTACATAGTGGCGTCGTAGTTATTCGGCGTGGTCTTCAGGACATGCACAGTCTGCGCGGTAGACAGCGCCAAAGTATTAATGCCGTAGCCCGCCAGCGAATCGGCCTTATCCGCCTTGCCTGCCAGCTTGTTGGTGATGGTGGCCGCGAAGTCCTTGTCATTGCCCAGCGCCGCCGCCAGTTCCTGCAGCGTATCCAGCGCGCCCGGCGCACCGTTGACCACGCCATCGACAGCGGCCTTCAACTCGGACTTAGTCACGCCATCAGCGATGCCGTAGCCGGCCAACGTGGAGGCTGCGTCAGCCAGTTTCTGCCACTGCGCCCAATGTCCCCGATAACAACAGCGATACCAGATACCAGCATCGTTGTAAGCCTGATAGTTCTGATACACCATATTCTCGTCGGCATAGACTTGCAGCTTGCCGGCATAGGGTGTCGGGTAGTTCTTGCCACTGGCCGCTTGTGCGTCCCCCCGCTGGCTATAAAGACCCGTGACGTTAATATCGTTCAGATCCACCACACCCAACGCCGGTTTCAACGGCAAAGCGTCGCCAATACCATAGCCTGCCAACGTGGTTGGCTTGCTATTGCCGCCCCAGGCAATCTGCTTGACTGCCTGCAGCAGTTGGTCCTTGCGCTTGGGGTCGGTACCCTGGCCACTGTCCTTGATCACGGCCAGCACTTCTTCCTGAGTGGCCTGAGCGGCAGACTGCATACCGTTCAGCCATTCAGCGCTGACGATGGTGCCAAGTTCGCCACTGACCGGGTTGCCGTCGTGGAACAGCTTGTCAGGCGTGGGAATGGGCTTGATGGGTTCTTGCATGAGGCGCTCCTGAGGAAAAGAGTAAAGAGCACAGACTCCCGCCCACTGAGGACGGGGCTGTGAGGGGAAGGGAGAAAGGACGGGAAGGTCCGCGTGAGGCGCGGTTTAAGGCTGGTAGGCGAAGTAGACGTAGGTGTGGGCCGGCTTCAGATCCTTGAACAGATCTTCCAGTCGCGGATCGCCGAAGGTGGTCAGGCGTTCTCCGGCCAGCGACTGGCCGGCGCGGAAGAAGTACGGCCGGGTCTTGGCGCCGAACACGGTGACTTGCCACACCCAGGGGATGTCCGCCGTCCACAGCTGCTGGCCGGCGCGGTTGAGACCGGCGCGGAACGGCTGCGGCTCGCTGATGGCGATGCGGTAGCCCATGCCCGACGCCAGCCGGGTGAAGTAAGGAATGGACAGGCCGCCGGTTTCCGCCAGCTTGGCCAACACCGCCTGCTGGCGCTGCTGGTAGGGCGCGTCCGTCGGCGGGGTCAGGCCGCAGACGCGCTCCCAATCCGGCAGCAGGCCTTCGGCCAGCAGCGGCGTGGTGGCGCCCACCAACTGCCGGGCGCCGTTCTGCACCCGGTCCAGCGCCGCGCCTTCGCTGCCCAGCTCGGCTTGCAGCCGCGGTCCGTCCGGACTGTAGCTGACCGGCGGCAGCAAGCGCGTCAGCAGTTCGCTATGCGGGGTTTGCGGGCTCATTGCATCCCCCTCACCGTGAGTTTGCCCAGGCGCAGCCATTCCACCGTTTTCTCATTCACCGCCGGCGCGACATTGTCGGCGGGCGACAGCAATTGGCGGTCCACCACGCCGGGCAGGTCGGAGATCAAGGCTTCCAGCCGGCTCTTGTACAGCTTGCTGCCGGGGGCCAGGCTGGAGAAATGGGCGGCCAGCACCTGACGCAGCGGCTCGGTGACGGCTTGCACAGTGGTGCCGTCCACCGTCAGCGCCACCTCGATGTCCACCGGACGCGGCGTGGGCGCCAGCACCAGGCAGTTCTTGGCGGTGACCGGGCGCAGGTCTTCGATATGGGCTTGCACCGCGGCCAGGGTGTCGGCCGAGGGCAGGCTGTCCTGGGCGGTGATCACCACGTCCACGGTGCCGAGGCCGCGGCGCAACGGGTAGACATAGGCGGCGGACACACCCGGCACCTCCAGCGCCCAGCGTCGGTAATCATGGCGGTTGCCGCCGGCCGGCGGACGACGGATCAGCTCCAGCAGCCGCGCCAACAAGGCGGCGTCGTCCTCTTCGTCCACGCCGCCGTCCATGCTGGCGAAGCTGACGCGGCTGGCCAGGCCGCTGGGCGCGGCCATCAGTTCCGCCACCGTGCCGGCCGGCACATTGCCGGCCAGGCCGGGCAGATCGGCGGCCACCGCCGCGCGGGCCTGGCCGTCCACATCCAGCTGGCCGCCGGCCTGAGTGGTGTAGAGCTGTTCGCCCAAGCGCACTTTCAGACCGGCGGCGAAGCCGGCGCCGGGATTGCCGCTCAGTTGCAACAGGCCTTTGGCCGCCACCGGCGGCTTGCGGCTGAGACCGCGCACCCGGGCGTGCTGTTCCAGATAGTCGCGGTCGGCGCTGTCCGGGAAGATCTGGCGGGCGATCCAGCTTTGATGCTGGTACAAGCCTTCCACCGCGCTGGCGACCGAGCTGGCGCGCACGTAAAAGTCGCTGTCGGGACCGACGTCGGCGTCGGCGCGCAGGTTTTGCAGATCGCGCAGCAGCGCGCCGCGTATGGTTTCAAAATCCGGGGTGGACAAAGGCATCAGGCTATCCTCACATGGTGTTGGAAATGTCGGGTCTGGCCGCCGGCCTCTTCCACTTCGACCAGCAGCAGCAAACGGCCGCTGCCGGGGCGTTGCGCCTCTACGCCGACGCGGCGGGCGCGTCCGTCGCGCAACAAGGGCTGCAAGGCTTGCTCGGCGTATTGGCAGGCCAGCAGGTCGATCTGGTTGCTGTCCTTGCTGCGAGACAATAGATGCAGGCGGGAGCCGAGTTCGGGATCGGCCCACCAGCCGCCCAGCGGGGTCATCAGCCTCAGGTAGACGGCATTGGCCAGGGTGTCGGTGGTGCCGCCGGCGTAATCGCCGGTGATGGGGTCCAATAGAGGGTCCATGGCGTTATTTTCCGGGTTTGAAGGGATTGGGGATAAGGGAAGCGGGTCAGTGCCGGCGAGCGTTCAAGCAAGCGATATCAACAGCACGCTTGGTGAAAATCGTGTTTTACAACGGCGGGCTGGTCGTACCGTGCACGCCGTTATGCTGGTGTCCCACCAGGCTCTTGCCGCCGGCCACCACGTCGCCGCTGACGGTGACATTGCCTTTCACACTGGCACCGCTGCCGCCCTGGATGGCCATGCCGCCGTTGCCGTTAATCTGGCCCTGAGCCACCAGCTGCGCGCTGGTGCTGAGCGTGGGCGTGGTAAAGCTGGCCTGTTCGCTGGCGTTGACCTGCCAGCTCTTGCAGCGCAGGCTGAAAGTGTCGCACTCCACCTCGATCAAACGGCCGCGTTTAAGCACGATCTTGCTGCCTTCGTCGCTGTACAGCGCCACTTCGCCGGGTTTGAGCTGCTTCAACCGGTAGTTGCCGTGCTCGGTGGCGATCACCACGCCGTGGCTGCTGCGCCCGCCCAAGGGCAGCACCACCGCCATGCTGCCCGGCGGCGGATTGGCGCTGTAGCCGTAATGCTGGAACAGCTCGGCGTCCTGCAATTGCTCGCCGGCCAAGGCGTCGGCCTGCACGGTTTGCACGTCGCCGGCGCTGTCCACCCGGGTCAGCACCGCGCGAAAGCCCTGCCGCACATTGCTGAAGGCGCGGCGAATTCTCTGGTCTACGTCATTCCACATCGTTTCAACCTTTCTTTGTCTCAGCGTTTGCGCATGACCGGCAGCCAGCGGCCGTCCTCTTTCAACGTCAGCCGGGTAGTGCTGCCCTGCCCGCGCCCGCCGCTGAAGGTGCGCGCCATCAGGAAATAAGTGCCGCCCTTGATGCCGTGCGGCTCACTTTCCACCTGGATGCGCTGGCCGGGGGTCCACAGTTCGCCGGCGCTGTTGCGATGTCCGGCCACGGTGGCGCTAAGGGTGTAGCCGGCCAGCCGCGCGTCGGCCAGCATCTTGTCCGCGCGCGCCGCCAGTTCCGCCGGGTTGGCGGCGTCCGGCTCCACCACGATGCGCGGTTTGTGATAACGAACATCCGGGTCCGCGGACTGGTGCTTGAGATCGTGTCTGCCCGGGGTCAAGGCTTGACGATGGCCCTGGCCCAGCAGGGTCAGCTGCGAGTAGCGCGGCGCGTGGGAACGGGTTTCCGCCAGGCTGAGCACATTGTTGCCCTTGCCGTCGCGGCGCAGGATCAGCTTGGCCTTGGCCGGCGCGCTGTAGTCCGGTCCGCCCACCACCAGGGTGCCGTCCGGATCGAACCAGGCGGCCAGGCCATTGGCCGCGGCGGCGCGGGTGAGCACGTCCCAGGCGCTGTTGCCCGGGTCCACGCTGATTTTCTCGATCTGGCCCTTGCCCTTGGCGTCCACGCGCACCCGGCTGACGCCCAGCGGCTTGATCACGTTCTCCAGCACGTCGCTCAGCGTCATGCCCTTGCCGGTGAGCAGCGGCGCGCTGCAGTCCAGCAACATGCCGGCCAGATCCCGGCCCGACAGCGTCAGCTGGTGGCTGCCGGCGCCTATGCTGTGACTGATGTCGTCCACCCGCCCCTGCAGCACCACGTCCGCGCCCACCAGCACCTTGACCTCGGCGCCCGGCTCCACCGCCGGCGGCACCTCGCCGCCGGGCAGGCCCAGCGACACCTGCCAGGCGTCGGCGGCCACGGTCAGATCGGAGTCGATGCTGTACTGGGTCCAGTAACGATGAGCCTTGCCGGCGATCTCCAGGCTGACTTCGTTCTTGGCCGAGGCGCTTTTAGCGGGCGTAACCATGGATCAGCTCTCCTGCTTGCAGATGGTTGGGATGCGCCAGCTGCGGATTCAGGCGCAGCAGTTCGGCGGCACGGCCGCTGTCGCCGTACCACAGATGGGCCAGCTGACGCAGATTGGCGGCGGATTCCACCTTGCGGGTAATCAAGGGCGGCTTGGCGGCCACCAGGCCGGCGGCGCTGCGCTGCACCTGCAGGCCCAGATCGCGCAGGCTTTCAATCACCTGGCGCGCGTCCTCGCCCGGCAGCGCCTTGCGCCATTGCTCTATGGCCTGCTGCAGCGTGGCTCGCACATCGCCGGCCACTTGCTCCAGCGCCGGCGGCGTCAACGTGGGCTGCGCGGCTTCAGAGCGGAACAGATCGGCGGCGGCGTTCGCCATCGAGGTGGACACCGTCAGTTTGAGCAAGGCGTCGATGCGGATCTCGTCCTCGGTCCATACTTCCAGCGCCTTGCCGGCTTGGTTCAAGGCATCGGACGCGCGGCCGATTTTCTTGGACACGCCGTTGAGCCTGTCCTTCATCGCGTTCCAGTCGGCCAGGGTGGCCTGCGGCAGCTTGGCTTCCGCCTCCCACTTCAGGCCCGGCCAGATTTCCAGCTTGACGCCAAAGCGCCAGTTGGCGACCTCGTCCACCAAGGACGTCACCTGGCCGATGAAGGCTTGCGGATAGGCCAGCAAGTCCACCACCTGGGCAATGCCTTGCTGCGCCATGCCGGCAAGCTGCCGCACGGTATCACTCAAGCGCACGCGCAGCGCGCCCAGCCGGGTCAGCGCGGTATTGGCGTTTTGCAGCAGGCCCTGAGCCTTGGCGAAGGCCTCGCCGCCCAGACTGCGCGCCTTGGCCGCCAAAGCGCTGATGGCCTCCACCTGCTGCAAGGGCTGCTGGCTGGCGAAAAAGGGATTGCCCGGCGTGGCCTCCACCCAGTTCACTTCCACGGTGCAGGAATCCGGCGCGTCGGCCTCGTGACTGATCTGGTAATCCAGCAGTTGCGCCTTGGGCATGCTGCCGAATACCGGGTGAATCAACTCGCCCGGACCGGCCCGGTCCAGCGCGGCGACGAAGTCGCGCAGCCGCTGCTGATAATCACGGCCCCAGAAGAAGACGCTGAGCGAAACCTTGCGCGCCTTGCGGCCCAGGTCTTCTACGTCGGCGCCGTCCAGATAGGGGTATTCGTGCATCGCCTGGTCGCGCTGGGCGCTGTCCACGCTGCGCAGGCATTCGAAGCGCACCCCGCGGAAACTGGCGTCCACCAGCGCGCCGGCGACGGAACCGGCAAACAGACTGAGATTGAACATCAGCTTCTCCTTTGTTGTTGGCTATTGGCGGTGTTGACGGCGGCGACGATATTGCCGTTTTGGACGTCGACGGTGATATTGGTGGGCTGAGCTAGATGACTGACCAACTGGCTCAAACTGGCCTGGATCTGCGACATGACCATCAGCAACTTCTCGTTTGAAGCATTAGCGCTTGGACCGTCGGACATGTCGGTATTGGAGAGCGCCGGAGATGCCGAAGCCAATGCGGCCATCGCGACAGGAGTAGACAGGGCATCCTCTGCCCCAGGCTGCGCCATGTCAGCCGCAGCCGCCGTTTTCTTGGTTGGCTTTTGCGCTGGCTGCGCATTTTTGGGCGTGGTACGCGGCTTATCCGTCGCCGTTTTTTTCGCAGCCTCTTTAGGCGTGGTCTGCGCGCTGGTTTTTGGAGTCAAATTGGCCGCCTTCCGCTGCTCCTGCTTTACTTGCTCCCGGCGTCCCTGCTCTTGCTTTGCCTGCTCTTGCTTTGCCTGCTCTTGCTTTGTCGGCCCTTGCTTTTCTCTGGCCGCATATTCTTTTTCAACGGACTTAATATAGTCTCGGTTCAGCTCGGCTATTTTCTCTCCAGTCATGACTTCCGTATATCTCGCACCCATTAGATCGCTACGATCATTATGAGCAAACCAAGAGAATACTCCCGTGCCATCGACATCCACCGCAGAATAGGCTTGGCCGTTTTTATCCACTAAGGTTTTTTTCAAATCGACATCATTAGGCAGCGTGCGAGGAGGTCCCCACTTATTAACATAATCTCCGCCGGTCATGCCTTGGGCGAACAATTTGACACTATCCCCCGCAGCCTTGCCCACAATGGCTTCCGCCGCGCGTTGCGCAGCAG